>DATEOK010000533.1:0-9345 GCA_035274225.1 Dongiaceae bacterium | reverse complement strand
CTCATCCTCGATACGCCCGAGGCGTTCCGCGCCCTCACCCAGATGGCGCCGGTCGCGCCGCATTTTGGCGACTTCGTCATGGGCACGCCGGCGGCGCTGGAGAACACCGCCGCAGCGCTGCAGGCCGGCGCGACCGTCATCGGCAATCTCGGCCAGTATTTCACTTTCCGCCTGCCGCACTGGGACGACGATGTGGAGACCACGCTCTCGACCGTGCGCGCCCTCGGCCTCATCGCCGCACAGAAGGTCGATGTGCTGGTTCATTCCAACCTCGACGACGGTTTCGCCGCCTGGTTCTCCGACCTCGCCTCTGCCCTCGGCGCCGCGGCGATCGAGCGTTACATCGTGGAAGAACTGATCGGCGCGCGCGTCGCCCACTGCTTCGGCCATACCTTCGGCGATCCGGTCACGCGGCTCGCCTTCCAGCGCGCGCTCGCGGTCGTCAATCCGTCGCCCGGCTCCATGCTCTACGGCAACACCACCGCCTACGGACAATCCGATGCCGCCAACTACGGCGCGCTGGCGAGCTATCTGCTGGTCGATCTGATGGGCCAGGCGACAAAGCCGAGCGGCCACGCGGTCAATCCGGTGCCGGTCACCGAGGCGCAGCGCATCCCCGCGCCGCAGGAAGTGATCGCCGCGCACCTCGCCGGCCGCCGCCTGGCGGAAAAGCTGCCAGGCTTGCTGCCCTTGTTCGACGAAGCAAAGGCGATGGCGCTGGTGCCGCAGTTGCTGGCTGGCGCCGAAGCCTTCAAGGCCCGCACGCTGGATGCGCTGGACAGCGCCGGCATCGACATCCGCGATCCCGCGCAGGTGATGCTGGCACTGCGTCGTCTGGGCGCGCATCGCCTGGAGCAGATCGCCGGCACGCCCAAGCGCGTGCTGCAGAGCCCGCATGCCACCGAGATGGAACACACGGCCGAGCGCGTGCTGGGACGGCTAAGTACCGCGGCGCGCGACCGACTGCGCCGCACCGGCACCAAGATCTGCACCGCCTCGACCGACGTGCATTTCTACGGCAAGCGCCTGATGGACATGATCGGCCAGCGCGCCGGCCTCGTTACGGTGGATGGCGGCATCAGCACCGATCCCGACGACCTTGCCGACATCCTGCAATCGAGCGGCGCAAAAATTCTGGTGCTCGCGACCTACAACGGCGTCGCGCTGTCCTATGTCCAGCGGCTGAAAGCAGAGTGCGCGGCACGCCAGCTCGACGTCGCGATCTATGTCGGCGGCCGGCTGAATGAGATCATGAGCGATGCCGACAAGAACCTGCCGGTCGACGTGGAGAACGAGCTGCGCCAGACCGGCGTCGTCCCCTGCGCCGATCTCGACGAATTGATGGAACGGCTGGCGGCGTCTTAACGTTTGCAATCCCGGGCCTTGTCGGATGTTCGCTCAAGGGAACCTCCGGGACAGCGACCTTGGACAGCTATACCGCTCCGCCTCACGCAACACGCGAGACCGCATCGCAGGTCCTGCACAAGCTCACCCTCGGGCCGCCGGATGACAAAGTGTCGTTCGGCCAGATGCTGGACGCGCTGGGCGAGCGCGGCTTCGGCCTGCTGCTGATGCTGTTCGCGATTCCCAACCTGCTGCCGTTTCCCGGCGTCCCGGGCGTCAGCTTCGTCACCGGCATGGCGATCCTGTTCATCTCGGTCCAGCTCATCCTTGCCAAGGACGAGCCCGCATTTCCCGATTGGGTGAGCCGCAAGAGCTTCAGCCGCGCGCAGCTTTCGCGATTCATCGGGAAGACCAATCCGCTGCTGCGCTGGCTGGAGAAGCCGATCAAGCCGCGCCTGGCGCCGGTGGTCGTCGGCTTCGGTGAGCGCATGATCGGCGTCGTCGGCGTGCTCCACGCGCTGACCCTCGCGTTGCCGATCCCGATGGGCAACCTGCCGCAGGCTGTGGCACTGATCCTGCTCGCGCTCGCCTTGATCGAGCTCGACGGGCTGATGGCGATCCTCGGTTACATCGCCTCGATCGCGGCCGTCATCTGGCTCGCGCTCGTCGTCCTCGGCCTCAGCAAAATCGTGCTCGCCGTATTTTAGCCCCGACTTCTAGCGCGGCCGTGGCTTGGCGCGGGCGGTCGGCTCGGCCTGCAGCGGGTCGTCCGGCCAATGGTGCTTGGGATACTGGCCCTTCATGTCGGCCTTCACCGCGCGGTAGGAGCTGGACCAGAAGCCCTTGAGGTCGCGCGTCACCTGCACCGGTCGGCGCGCCGGCGAGAGCAGATGCAGCAGCACCTGCACCTTGCCGCCGGCCACCGTCGGCGTGTCGGTCGCGCCGAACATCTCCTGCAGCCGCACCGCCAGCACCGGAACCTCTCCCGACTGGTAGTCGAGCGGCACACGCGACCCGCTCGGCACCGTCAAGTGCGTCGGCGCCAACTCGTCCAACGCCTGGCGCTGCTTCCAATCCAGCCGTGACAGCAAGGCATCCATCAGGTCCAGATTGGCAAGATGCGCGCGGCGCGTCATGCCGGAGAGATAGGGCGCCAGCCATTCTTCCAGGCTGGCCAGCAACGCCGCGTCGCTGAGGTCCGGCCATTCATGCCGCTCATCGCCCGCGCGGCGCAGGAACGCGACACGCGCCTGCCACGAGCGCGCGTTGCTGGTCCACGGCAGCGCCTCCAGGCCCATGGCGCGGATGCCCTCGATCATCGCCGAGACCACTTGCTCGGGCTCCGGTTTCTTGAGCGGCTTCTCCTCCAGCACCAGGGACCACAAGCGGCGTTCGCGCTTGGCGTCCACCGTTTCGGTGCGCGCATTCCAGGCCAGCTGGTCGCGGATCTCGATCGCGCCGGCGAAATCCTCCTCGATCTCGGCCAAGGCGATCGGCGCGGCGAGGAAGATGCGCGCTTCCCGCGCATCGCCATCGAGCGAGCCGATCGCGAGGAAATCCTGCGCCGCCAGCGGGTCGTGCGGCGGCAGCATCGCGCCGCGGCCGTTGCTGAGGCGGAACTGCCCTGCGCCACCACGCCGTTGCGCCAGCCGGTCGGGATAGGCGAGCGCCAGCACCTGGCCGCAGCGGGCGACCGCAGACTGCGTCTCCTTCTTCACGCCGAGCTGTCGCCGCCAATCGACCGCCGATTGCTTGACGCGGGCGCGCTGGTTGCGGTCGAGCGCCGGATCGCCGGAGTCGCCGCGCAGGAGTTGCACACGGTGGCGCAGGTCGGCGTCGCTCGCGCGGCCCTTCAGCAGGTCGCGCTCGCTCAAGGTTGCGGCAATATCGCAGGCGAGATCGCCGAGGCCGCGCTCCTCCGCCCGCACCATCATGTGGGCGAGGCGCGGATGCACGCCGAGCTCGGCCATGCGGCGGCCATGTGGCGTCGCCAGGTTGTTCCCGTCGATCGCCTCCAGCTGCCGCAGCAAGGTGCGCGCCTGCGCCAAGGCCGCGGCCGGCGGCGGTGTCATCAGCGTCAGCGATGCGGGATCGGCGATGCCCCATGCCGCCAGCTCCAGCGCCAGCGGCGCGAGGTCCGCGGCCTCGATCTCCGGCGCATCGAAGGCGGCCAAGGCCCGTTCGCTGGCCGCGCTCCACAGGCGGTAGCATACGCCGGGTTCGGTGCGCCCCGCGCGGCCGCGGCGTTGCGCGGCTGCCGCCAGCGAGGCCTTGACCGTGACGAGTCGCGACATGCCGCTGCTGGGATCGAAGCGCGGGCTGCGCCGCAGGCCGCTATCGACCACCACCCGCACGCCGTCGATGGTGAGCGAAGTCTCCGCGATTGAGGTGGCGAGGATGATCTTGCGCCGGCCTTGGCTATCGCGCCGGATCGCCTTGTCCTGCTCCGGCAACGGCAGGTCGCCGTACAGCGGCAGCAAAGTGGCGCGGTCTTCGCCCGCTAGGCGCTCCTGGGTGCGGCGGATCTCCGCGGTGCCGGGCAGAAAGGCGAGGATGTCGCCGCTCTGCTCGGCCAGCGCGCGGCGGATGGCCGAAGCCATGCGATCTTCCAGCCGCGCATTGGCATCGTCGCCCAGATGATGGGTCGCGACGGGAAAAGCGCGCCCTTCGCTGCGCAGGCGCCGCGCACCCCAGATGCGCTGCGCCACGCTCTCGCCGTCGAGGGTGGCCGACATCACGACCAGACGCAGATCCTCGCGCAAACCTGCCTGTGCCTCGAGCGCGAAGGCGAGCGCCATGTCGCCTTCGATGGTGCGTTCGTGGAACTCGTCGAACAGGATCGCAGCCACGCCCGGCAAGGCGGGATCGCCTTGCAGCTGGCGCAGGAACAGGCCGGTGGTCACCACTTCGAGCCGCGTCTTCGGCCCGACCTTGTGGTCGAGGCGCACGCGATAGCCGACCTGATCCCCCACCTCTTCGCCCAGCATCGCCGCCATGCGCGCCGCCGCGCCGCGCGTCGCCAGCCGCCGCGGCTCCAGCACAACGATCTTGCCATCTTTGGCCCAGGCGGCATCGAGCAGGGCGAGCGGCACGCGCGTGGTCTTGCCGGCGCCGGGCGGCGCCTCCAACACCAGGTTCGGCCCAGCCGCAAGCGCGCCCAGAATCTCCGGGATCAAAGGCTCGATCGGCAAGTCGGTCACGATGCGCGCGCTCATGGCGCGGCAAATTAGAGGTTCGTTACGTTATTCGCCAAGAGAATCCCCCTCCCCCAGCCTGGGGGAGGGTTGGGGTGGGGGAAGCGAGCGAAGGTTCTATGTGGGGAGGCGCGGCTTCCCCATCCCTACCCTCCCCCGTGTCGGGGGAGGAGGTGCATGCGCTTACCCCGCCAGATCATCCAGGATCGGGCAGTCCGGCCGCTCGTCGCCGTGGCAGTTGTGGGCGAGGTGCCTCAGCGTACGCACCATCGCCTGCATCTCGGTGATCTTGCGTTCCAGCTCCTCGACGTGGCGCAGCGACAGCTCCTTCACCTGCGCGGAGGAACGCCGGCGGTTGCGCCACAGGGCGAGCAGCGTGCGGATGGTCTCCAGCGGAAAGCCGAGCGAGCGGGCACGCTGGATGAAGCGCAAGGTATGCACGTCGGTTTCGTCATAGAGCCGATAGCCAGATTGGGTGCGCTGCGCCTTCGGCAATAGCCCGATTGATTCATAGTGCCGGATCATCTTGGCGGAGACGGCAGAGGACTTTGCTGCCTGTCCTATCGTCATATCGCGCCCGATGGTCATCTCTTGCGTCATCGCCTTTCTCCGAATCGGAAGCGCCAGCGATTGAGGCTGAGCGCATTGGTCACCACGGTCACGCTGCTGAGCGCCATGGCGGCGCCGGCCACGATCGGCGTCAGGCCGCCCATCGCCGCCAGCGGAATGCCGAGCACGTTGAACAAGAAGGCCCAGACCAGGTTCTGCACGATCTTACGCTTGGTGGCGCGCGCCAGATCGATGGCCGCCGGCGCCAGCAGCGGATCGCCGCGCATCAGCGCGATGCCGGCGGTTTCGATCGCGACGTCGGTGCCGGTCGCCATTGCGATGCCGAGATCGGCGGCCGCCAAAGCCGGCGCGTCGTTGATGCCATCGCCCACCATGGCGACGATCTCGCCCTTCTGCTTGAGCTCCGCGACCGCGCCGACCTTGTCCGCCGGCAACAGCTCGGCGCGCACGTCGTCGAGGCCGATCGCGCCGGCCAGGTGCCGGGCCGCGGCCTCGTTGTCGCCCGTCAGCATCCGGCTGCGCACGCCGAGCGCCCGCAACGCCGCCAGGGCCTGCTTCACCGTCGGCTTCGGCGTATCGCCGAACGCCAGCACGGCCATGGCGCGCCTCGCCTGCGCATCGGCGAGATAGGAGACGGAGTTGCCCTTGTCCTGCAGCGCCTGCGCCGCGTCGCTCAGGGCCGCGACGTCGACGCTCTCTTCCTGCATCAGGCGGCGATTGCCCAGCAGCAGGGCTTGCCCCTCCGCGCGGCCGCTGACCCCGCGGCCGGGGAGCGTGCGCAGATCCGACAACGACAGCGGGGTCACGCCGGACGCCGCCTCCACCACCGCATGCGCCAGCGGATGATTGGCGCCCTGCTGCAAGGCAGCCGCCAAGGCCAAGGCGCGATCGCGCGGCAGGTCCGCCACCGTCACGATGTCGGTCAGCTTGGGCTTGCCCACCGTCAGCGTGCCGGTCTTGTCGAACGCCATGACCGTGGTCGCGCCCGCCGTTTCCAGCGCGACCGCATCGCGGATCAGGATGCCGTTCCTGGCGCCGACTCCCGTGCCGACCATGATCGCCGTCGGCGTCGCAAGGCCGAGCGCGCAGGGGCATGCGATCACCAGCACCGCCACGGCATGCAGGACGGCCGGCTCCCAGCCATGGCCGGCGATCAGCCAGCCCGCCACGGTCAGCACCGCGATCACCAGCACCACCGGCACGAACACCGCGCTGATTCGATCCACCAGGCGCTGGATCGGGGCTTTGGCGCCTTGCGCCTCGGCCACCATGCGCACGATGCGGCTCAGCATCGATTCGGCGCCGACCGCCGTCACCCGGACCAGCAGCAGGCCGTCACCATTGACCGCGCCGCCGATCACGTGGTCTTCCGCCTCGACATCGACGAGCTTGCTCTCGCCGGTCAGCAGCGACTGATCGACGGAAGAACGGCCTTCGATCACCACGCCATCCGCGGCGATGCGCGCGCCCGGCTTAATCACCAGCAGGTCGCCGACGCGCAATGCGCCAACCGGCACCGTTGCGTCCTGTCCATCGCGCCGCACGAGCGCCTCTGTCGGTCGCAGCGACTCCAGGGCCTCCAGCGCCTTGAGGGTGCGGCGCTTGGCGCGCGCCTCCAGCCATTTGCCGAGGCGCACCAGCACGACGATGACGGCAGCGGATTCGAAATAGAGATGCGGTTCGCCGCCCGCCATCAGATAGAGGCTGAGGCCGAAGGCGGCGCTGGTGCCGAGCGCGACCAGCACGTCCATGTTTGCGGTGCCCCCGCGCAGCGCCTTCCACGCGCCGCGATAGAACGGCGCGCCGAGCCAGAACTGCACGGGCGTTGCCAACGCCAGCTGCCACCACGCCGACAGCATGAGGTGGCCGCCGAAAAGCTCCACCACCATCGGCGCGATCAGCGGCAGCGTCAGAACCGCGCCGACCAGGATCGCAATCACCTCGCGCTGCAACTTGCCCTGGTCGTCAGGCACGCCGCTGTGGTCGACCGGCCGGGTGCCATAGCCGGCCTTGGCGATCGCGGCCTCGACCGCGGCCGGGGTCACGCGGGCGTCGCCGTCGACCTGCGCGATCTCGGTGGCGAGGTTGACGTTGGCGGCGGAGACGCCGGGGACGCGTTTCAGCACGCGTTCGATCCGCCCGGCGCAGGCGGCGCAGGTCATGCCGGTGACGCCGACGGCGATATGCCGGTCGGCCGCGATCCGGGGGATTGGGGAGCTGGCTTCCAATGCTGTCATGGGCTTTAGATGGACCTTCCCATCATTGGAAGGTCAAGGGAAAAGTCCCCGCCGCGACCCGGCCTTGACCTTCCCATGATGGGAAGGTCCATATATCCCGCATCGAAAGCAAGGAGACGACCATGTTGAAGCTGAAAGTGGCCGGCATGACCTGCGGCGGATGCGTGAGTTCCGTCACCCGCGCCGTCACTGCGGCGGCCCCCGGCGCCAAGGTCAGCGTCGACCTCAAGTCCGGCGAGGTCGCCATCGAGGGTCCCGCCACCAAGCAGGCCATCGTCTCCGCGATCGAAGACGCCGGCTATGACGTGGTGGGCGAAGCGGCCTAGAGCATTTTCCGCCGGAGTGGCTACCGGTTCGGCGTAGAAAATGCGACTAACACAGCGACTCTAGCGGCGACGCTCCATCGCCAGCCGGGCCGCGGCGAAATCCTCGATCGCGGTGCCGACCGATTTGAACAGCGTCACCTCGTCCTCGCTCATGCGGCCCTTGTGCTTGCCGCGTGTGAGGTCGGCGAGGTCCGCCTTGATCGCGCCCTCGGTGATCAGCCCGGCTTTGAGCGGGATCACCAGGTCGCCGCCCTCCTTCAGCGCGCCGGCGCGGGTGTCGCAGAACAAGGACGCGCGCCCGACCGCGGCATCGTCGCTCTCGCGCATCTCCGGCGTGAAGGCGCCGACCAGGTCGAGATGCGCGCCGGACTTGAGCCACGCACCGCGGATCAGCGGTTCCGTGCTCAAGGTCGCGCAGGAGATGAGATCGGCTTCGCGCACGGAGCGCTCCAGGTCGTCGGCCGGCTCCACCGGCAGGCCAAGCGCCGCCAGCTCCTTCACCTTGCCATCGCGCTTCCTGGTGTCACGCGCCCACAGCTGTACGCGCTTGATGGAGCGTTGCGAACAATGCGCTTCGATCAGCGGCCGGCTGAGTGCGCCGGCGCCGACCATCAGCATGCGCGATGCATCGGTGCGCACGAGATAGCGCGCCGCCAGCGCCGAGGCAGCGGCGGTGCGCCGCACCGTCAACGTCGCGCCTTCGATCAGGGCGCGCGGCTGGCCGGTTGGGCCATCCACCAGCAGATAGACCGCGTTGACGGCGGGCAGGCCGCGCGGACCGTTGCCCGGCGTGATCGTCGCGAGCTTCATGCCGATCGCCTGCCCTGCGTCCCAGGCCGGCATCAGCAGCAGAGTCTGCTCCGGCTCGTTCGGCATCGGGATCGAATAGTGGTGGCGGACCGGCACGGCCCAGTCGGCGGCGAAGCCTGCCGCCAGCGCATCCACCAAAGACGGATAATCGAGCAGTTGCTCGAGCTCCGCCGCGCTCACGTATGGCACATCGGTCATGATGAGCCGGACCATACGATTCCGGCGCCGCCGCTGGGAAGGGTTCTTATGGACGCCGCAGCCAATAGTACAAAATGACGGCGAGCGGGATCGCCAGGGCCAGCCACGATAGCACGTCCCAGATGTCGTCGCCGACCAGCGCCGAAATCAGCCCTACGGTGCTGAGCACCGCGATCGCCAGCGGAGCTGCGAACACCTGGCGCAGGCCGAGCCGCCCGCGGCGCGATGGTCCGTTGATGGCCATCTTATTCCGCCGCGAGGCGGGCTTCCGCCCGTTCCAGCTCTTCGATCTCCAGCTCGATGGAGGAGCGTCGGCGCGCCAGCCACAGGTAGAGCCCGCTGCCCAGCACGATGATGGTGACGATATCGAGGATGGCCCAGATGATCTTCAGCGGCAGGCCGCCATAGTCGCCGAAATGCAGCGGCTGGGAGACCAGCAACGTCTTCACGTACCACGGCAGCTCGCGCGTATCGGTCAACGCGCCAGTCTCGGCATCGATCAGCACCGGCTGGATGAGGCGCGACGTCAGCGGGGCATCGCCGTGCATCGCCACCATGTAGTGGTGATTGGTGCTGAAGTCGGTGCCCGGCATTGCCACGAAGGACGGCGACATGTCCGGCAGGGCGGCGCGCGCCGCCGCCAGCGCGTTGTCGATCGAGCCGAAC
>DATEOK010000532.1:0-5130 GCA_035274225.1 Dongiaceae bacterium | reverse complement strand
TCATCGCCACGACGACCGCATTGAAGCTTGCTGACTATGTGGTGACGGAAGCCGGCTTCGGTGCCGATCTCGGCGCCGAGAAGTTCTTCGACATCAAGTGCCGCAAGGCGGGCCTGAAGCCGGCTGCCGCGGTCATCGTCGGCACGATCCGCGCGCTGAAGATGCATGGCGGCGTCGCCAAGGAAGACCTCGGCAAGGAAAATGTCGAAGCGCTGAAGAAGGGCGCATCGAACCTCGCGCGCCATATCGAGAACGTGAAGAAGTTCGGCGTGCCACCGGTGGTGGCGATCAACCGCTTCGTCGCCGACACCGATGCAGAGCTCGATGCAGTGCGCCAGATCTGCGCCGAACTGGGCGTCGAGGCGATCGAGTGCAACCACTGGGCCTACGGCTCGGCCGGCATCGAGAAGCTCGCCCACGCAGTGGTCAAGCTGACCGAGCAGCGCAGCAGCTTCAGCTATCTGTATCCGGACAACATGCCGCTGTGGGACAAGGTGCGCACCATCGCCCAGAGTCTCTATGGCGCCCAGGGCATCATCGCCGACAAGGTGGTGCGCGACCGCTTCCACGAGCTCGAGAAGATGGGCTTCGGCAACTACCCGGTCTGCATGGCCAAGACCCAATACAGCTTCTCGACCGACCCCAACCTCAAGGGCGCGCCCAGCAACCATGTGGTGCCGGTCCGCGAGGTGCGGCTGTCGGCAGGCGCCGAGTTCATCGTCGTCATCTGCGGCGAGATCATGACGATGCCCGGCCTGCCGCGCGTGCCGTCGGCGAACTCGATCAAGCTCAACGCCAAGGGCGAGGTCGAAGGTCTGTTCTGATCCTGTGATTTGTTCGATCTAAGGAAGAAGGCCGGTCCCAGCGACCGGCCTTTTTGCTGTGGGACGCCCATGATAGTTGCCTTAGGCAACTAAATTCGTTATATGCGCAACTATCCACTGGGGAGTTGCTCCATGACGGACTCTGCAATGCTGGGCGGGATTGAGGCTGTCCGGCGGTTTTCTCGCTTCTACACCCGCCGCATCGGCGTGTTGGAAGAGGGTGTGCTGGGCAGCGAATTCTCGCTGACCGAAGCCCGCATCCTGTTCGAGCTGGCGCATCGCGAAACCTCGACTGCTTCGGAACTGGCCAAGGAACTCGGTCTCAATCCCGGCTATCTCAGCCGCACGCTCAAGAAGCTGGAAGACCGCAACCTGGTCTCGCGCACCCCGTCCGCGGATGATGCGCGGCAGCAGCATCTGACACTGACGGAGAAGGGCGCGCAGCGTTTCGCTGAGCTCAACGGCCGCTCGCGCAACGACATCGCGGCGATGCTCTCGCGCCTGACGGTGGCGCAGGAGACACGCCTGATCGGCGCGCTAACCGAGGTGGAATCGCTGCTTGGACCGGACGCGCTGAAGCGCGTGCCCTACATCCTGCGTCCGCACCAGCCGGGCGACATCGGCTGGGCGATCCAGAAGCACGGCGAACTCTATGCGCGCGAATACGGCTTCGACGATAGCTTCGAGGCACTGGCGGCGGAGATCGGCTCCAAGTTCCTGAAGGAGTTCGATCCGAAGAAGGAGCGCGCCTGGATCGCCGAGAAGGACGGCGAGAATGTCGGCTTCGTGATGGTGGTCAAGAAGTCCGACGAGATCGCCAAGCTGCGCATGCTGCTGGTCGACCCCAGGGCGCGCGGCCTCGGCATCGGCGTGCGGCTGGTCGAGGAGTGCATCCGCTTCGCGCAGCAGCGCGGCTACAAGAAGATGACGCTGTGGACCAACGACATCCTGGTCGCCGCGATCCACATCTACAAGCAGTGCGGCTTCAAGCTGGTGGCGGAAGAGCGCCACAACAGCTTCGGGCACGAGATGGTGGGGCAGACGTGGGAGCTGGATCTGTCCGTGGAGTCTACCGCGGCTGCCTGATCGCTGCGATCAGAGCGCCTTGAACTTGCCGCGCAGGCGATAGCGGCCGCCGGGGTAGAGCAGGCGCACGTAGCTGACGTGTCGGCCGTTCGACCAGGTGGTGCGCATCAGGCAGAGGCACGGCTCGTTCGGCTCGACCTTCAGCAGCTTGCGCTCGGCCGGCGTCGCATGCACCGCATCGATCACATGCTCCGCTTCGGAGATCGGCGCCGCCGCCATCAGGTAGACGTAAGGGGTCTGGGTCGCGAAATCCTGATCCAGGTAATCCGGTGCTGCCGTCGGCACGACGTAGCGGTCTTCGATCTGCACCGGCATGTCGTCCTCGGCATGCACCAGCACCGAGTGGAACACCGGATCGCCGGCCCTCATGCCAAGGGCCTGTGCGATATCCGCGTTCGCCTTTTCCTTCTTGAGCGTCAGCACCTGCGCGCTGTGGCGATGGCCGCGCGCGGCGATCTCGTCGGCGATGTTGCGCACCTCGAACAGGGCGGAGATCGGCTTGGGCTCGGCGACGAAGGTGCCGACGCCCTGGACGCGGATCAGCCGCCCGTCCAGCGTCAGTTCGCGCAGGGCCCGGTTGATGGTCATGCGGCTGACCCCGAGGTCGCGCACCAACTCCGATTCCGAGGGAATGCGGTGACGCGGCTGCCACTCGCCGGAATCGATGCGCTCGGTGATCATGCGCTTGACGCGCGAATAGCGGGGCAGAAGTTCGGTATTCAACGGATTCGTGTCCGTTCCTGTCTAGACAGGCTTATGCCAGACATGATTTGTAAGCTCAAGGGTAGCCGCCCATGCAACCTCGCAAAGAAGCCATACGCCGATGAAGGTCCTCCACGCGCCATACGCTTGGCTTGCCGACGGCTGGCAGGCCGATGTCCGCATCGCCGTCGACACAGGTGGCACGATCCGGTCGGTCGCTCGCGGCGCGGCCCAGGCCGATGATGAGCGCGTGGCGGGTCCGCTGCTGCCCGGCATGCCGAACCTGCATTCGCATGCGTTCCAGCGCGCGATGGCGGGCCTCGCTGAGGAGGCGCTCAATCCCGAGGACAGCTTCTGGACCTGGCGCGAGCTGATGTACCGGCTGGTCGGCCGCCTGACGCCGGAACAGGTGCAGGCGATCGCGACCCACCTCTATATCGAGATGCTGAAGGGCGGCTACACGTCGGTTGCCGAGTTCCACTACCTGCATCACCAGCTCGGCGGCACGCCTTACGCCAACCTCGCGGAGATGGCGGAGCGCATCGTCGCCGCAGCGGAGTCATCCGGCATCGGCCTTACCGTGCTGCCGGCGTTCTATGCGCATGGCGGTTTCGGCGGGCAGCCGCTGGCGGAGAAGCAGCTGCGCTTCAAGAACGACGTCGCGCGCTATCTGAAGCTGATCGAAGGCGTCGAGCGCGCGTGCGGGCGGATCGATGCGAGCTGGGGCCTCTGCTTCCATTCGCTGCGCGCCGCGACCGAGACGGACATCAAGTCGGTGCTGTCCGCGCATCCCGGCGAGCGCCCGATCCACATCCACATCGCTGAGCAGACCAAGGAGGTGCAGGACTGCCTCGCCTGGTCAAGCCGCCGTCCGGTCGAGTGGCTGTACGACAAGTTCGAGATCGATCGCCGCTGGTGCCTGATCCACGCCACGCATGTCAGCCCCGACGAAGTGCACATGATGGGCCACAGCGAAGCGGTGGTGGGGCTGTGCCCGACCACCGAGGCCAATCTCGGCGACGGCATCTTCCCGGCGCAGGAGTTTTTGGCGGCCAACGGCGCATTTGGCGTCGGCTCGGACTCGCATGTCTCGGTCAGCGCGCTCGAGGAGCTGCGCTGGCTGGAATACGGCCAGCGCCTGAAGCACGAACGCCGCAACCGCCTCAGCAACCGGCCGGAAGTCGCCGACACGCTCTATACCGCGTCATTGCAAGGCGGGGCGCAGGCGATGGGCCAGCCGGTCGGCGCGATCGCCGCCGGCAAGCGCGCCGACCTCGTGGTGCTCGACGGCGCGCACCCGATGCTGACCAACGTCGCGCCGGCCAAGCTGCTCGGCCGCTGGCTGTTCGGCGGCAACGACGGGTGGGTGAAGGACGTGATGGTCGCCGGCAAGTGGGTGGTGAAGGACCGCCACCATGCGGGAGAGGAGGCTGCGCACCGCGCGTTCGGCGCGGCGATGGCGGCGCTGATGGCCGCCTAGTCGAATACCTCGGCGACGCCGGGCAGTTCGTCCCACGGCGGCAAGGCATGATCTTCGGCCTCGCGCTTATGACGCGCGGCTGCGCTGAACCCGTTGATCACTGCAACAGCAACACCCACGCCCAAGGACTGGACGAGCGCCATCTCTCTTCCCATTGCCGTCATGGTAAGCCAGATGACCGCAACCAGGAGCCCGCCGGGTGCGATGCCGAACATCGCGAAATTCGCGTTCCACGAGGCGAAGTGCGGCGGTCGAAGCCTGATGCCGCGCACCCAGACAAACCGGTAGATGGCGGGAACGCTCTTCCACCCCGGAACGCCTTTTTCCGCCAGGAGCCGCACCGCATTCGCGCAGCGCGCTTCAAAATACTGGTTCATCTCAGTCGAAAACGCTTGCTGGCCGGTGCAGTTCGGACCAGACCGGCAGGTGATGCTTCTTCCTCAGTTTCGCGTAGTGCCAAGCTTTCAACATACCAAGCATGCCAGCGAAGGGCAGCAGGCTCCAGAATATCCCAAAGAAATTCATCGGCGTCTGGGCGCCGTACCAGGCGAGCAACCCGCAGGGTATTGCGTAGGCAATACCATAGACCGCCAGATTGAAACCAAAGCCAGAGAAATACGGCGGCGGGATGAGAACGCCCAACAGCCGTAGGAGCGTGTGCAGGTTGTTCCCATGCTCGACATTGGGAACCTGCCTTTCCATCAGCAGCTGTTGCCCGATCTCGAGGCGTTCCTTGAAGTTCATCGCTCAGGGCCGCCAAGCGATCATCGCCTGCACCATCCTTTGCAGGATGGGCTGCACCTTCTCGGCCACGTCGGAGCGATAGTCGAACGGCGGCGCTTCGGTCATGTAGGTGCGTTGCGCCAGCTCCAGCTGCACGGCGTGAAACGCGCGGTCGGGCTGGCCATAGTGGCGGGTGATGTGGCCGCCCTTGAAGCGACCGTTGAGGACGTGCCGGTAGCCGGGCGCATCGCACGCTCTTACGACCGCGTCGGATAGAGTCTTGGCGCAGCTCTTGCCGTCGTTAGTGCCGATGTT
>DATEOK010000531.1:0-12153 GCA_035274225.1 Dongiaceae bacterium | reverse complement strand
CTGAAGCTCTATGAATTGCTGCGCGACCGGCTGCAGAGCGAACTCGGAGTGAAGCCCGACGCGGCGACCACCAGGCTCCATGACTCGATTCTAGGGCGAGGCAGCGTGTCCGCCGAACCCGATGCGGCGCACGACGCTTCTTCGTCGACCTTGCTCAGCCCTCCTCCTTTGCCGGACAAGCCCTCCATCGCCGTATTGCCGTTCGAGAACCTCAGCAACGATCCCGAACAGCAGTATTTCAGCGACGGCATCACGGAAGACATCATCACTGAGCTGTCGCGCTTCCGCTCGCTGTTCGTGATCGCCTACCACTCGTCGTTCGCGTTCAAAGGCAAGCCGGTCAGGATCCAGGATGTCGGGCGCGAGCTGGGCGTCGCCTATGTCGTTGAAGGCAGCGTGCGACGGGCCGCGGACCGGCTGCGCATCAGCGCACAGCTCGTGGATGCCAGCACCGGCAGCCACTTGTGGGCCGAGCGTTACGATCGCGATGCCCTCGACATCTTCGCTGTGCAGGATGATGTCGCCAGGTCGGTCGCATCGACCGTCAGCGGTCGTGTGGAAGCAGCAGGGCGCGACCGGATCGAACGCCTCAGCCCGACTGCGTTGCGTGCCTATGACCTGGTGCTGCGCTCCAGGGCACTGACGATGAAATACGCCAGGGCCGACAATCAGCAGGCGCTGGCCTGTGCCGAGCGCGCGATGCAGCTGGATCCCAGCAGCGCCCCCGCCCATGCGCACGCCGCCTGGTGCCATTTCTACAATTACATGGCGTTCTGGTCAGCGAACCCTGCGAATTCCCTGGCTGAGGCCTACGAAATCGTCCAGCGCGCGGTCGTACTGGACGAAACCGAGAGCTTTGCGCACGCGATCATGGGATCCGTGCAATGGTTCCGCCGTGAGTTTGAGCAGGCGCGCGCGGCATACCTCGAAGCCATTGCACGCAACCAGAATGACTTCCTGGCGCGGCGCTTCTATGGCGTGTTCCTCGCCGCCACCGGCAATCCCGACGCTGGCATCGAGCAGACCAATCTGGGCAAGCGCCTCAATCCCTTCGACACCAAATGGGTGCCGTGGAACAGAGGCATCGCCTATTTCACCGCACGCCGCTATGACGAAGCGATCGCCGCGCTCAAGCAGGTTCGCAATCCGATCAACGAGGTTCGCGCGTGGCTGGCCGCCAGCTACGCCCAGAGCGGGCGCCGGGACGAGGCCAAGGCGGCGCTCGACGAGTTCATGCGCGTGGCGCGATCCGACATGGCGGTGTTTCCAGGCAGCTCGCTCAAGGACTGGGAACCATACTGGCATGCGATGTTCGAGTACCAATACCAGCGGGACTTCGACCACCTGTTCGACGCTTTGCGCAAGGCAGGCATGCCGGACTGATGGTGACGCCCGCTAGCTCGCCGCCTTGAGCTTGCCCTTTGGCACCGCCGACAGCGCCGGCCATTTGAACTTGTCGACCGCCTTCACGAAGGTCGCGACCGCGGGCGAGAAGCGGCGGCCGGCGACGGTCACGATGTGGATGGTGCGGGTGACTTCCGGCTCGATAATCGGGCGGGTGACGATGCCGGGAATAACGGGGGTAAATTCCGGGATGAAGCAGATGCCCATGCCGGCCAGCACCATGGACTGGATCCAGTCCTCGCGCTCCGATTGGTAGACGTCCTGCACCTTGATCATGCGCTCTTCGAGGATGCCGTCGAGATAGCCGATATACTCGCAGTTCGCGCGCGTGAGGTACGCCTCGCCGGCGATGTCCGCCATCGGCACCGCCTCCATCTGCTCGAAGCGGTGGCCGGGCGCGCAGGCGATCATGAAGCGCTCCTCGTAGAGCGGATGGAGGTCGAGGCGGTCATGCGCCTCCGCCGGCTGGGTCATGATCGCAACGTCGAGCTCGCCCGCCATCAGCGACTCCGCCAGGCGCTGCGGCACCGATTCCATCAGCGAGACCTCGATGCCGGGATGATCGCGCCCGAACGCGGCGAGGAAGCCGATGAAGCGCATCGGCCCGATGGTGCACATGACGCCGAGCTTCAACGGCGCGTCCTTCAACTGCAGGAAGCTCTTGGCCGTGGTCTTGGCCTGCTCGCTCTGCGCCAGGATGGCTTCGAGCTGCGGGCGAACCAGGTGGCCGAGGTCGGTCATGTGGGTGTATTTGCGCTCGCGCCGGAACAGGAGGCCGCCCAGCTCCTCCTCCAGCTTCTGCACCGCGCGGGTCAAGGCGGGCTGGGTGACGTTGCACGTCTCCGCCGCCCGCGTGAAGTTGAGGCAGTCGCAGACGGCCAGGAAGTAGCGGATCTGGTGCATCTCCATCGAGGCAGGCTCCTCAGTTCCTCGAAGCAACCATAGCCGATCGGCACGGCCGGCGGCGATGCCCAGGATGCATGATTCCCATAGGGCCCGGTAACGCCGATGCCGGGGCATCATCAAACTCATAGAACAGCAGCATTTTTCCAATGGTCCTGCATCGGTGATGTTGGCGGCGTGCGGCGCCGTTGGTGCGCTCGCTTTCAAAGGAGTCTCACCATGTTCAGCAAGTTCCTGCGGCCGTGGCGCAAGGTCGCCATTGCGGCAGTCGTGACCGCTGCCGGCATCGCCACCGCTTCCACCGCCATGGCCGCCGGCGACTGCCCGGCCGACAAGGTCGTCGCCGACGGCAAGGGCCAGCCGATGGGCGCGACCGAGCCCAAGGACGTGACCGATACCGTCCTCGCCATGATCGACCTCTCCAAGGAGCAGGTGAAGGCGGACGACCACCAGTTCCGCATGCGCCAGCTGGTGATCCAGCCCGGCGGCATCGTCCCCTGGCACAGCCATGCCGACCGCCCGGCGCTGATCTACGTCGTCTCCGGCGAGATCACCGAATATGCCAGCACTTGCGCCATCCCGCTGCTGCACAAGGCCGGCGAAGTGTCGGTTGACGCCGGCCGATCGCACTGGTGGCAGAACACCGGCAGCAAGCCGGTGGTGCTGATCTCCGCCGACATCCTGCACGATCCCAAAGACGTGGGCATGTAGGCGCGTGCGCACCATGCACGACGCCAGGCATTTCTCTCGCTCCCTCAACCTGCTCGATGAGTCCCTTCCCCCCTTGTGGGGGAAGGTTGGGATGGGGGGTGCCGCCGCACGATCCGCGACAAGGATGACTGGCAGCGCCCGACATGGCGGCAAGAGCTTGTTGTTGTGTTCTGGCCGACGTTCGTGCGGCGGCACCCCCCATCCAGCTGCGCCTAAGCTCACTTCGTTCGCTAAGGCTCCGCATCCTTCCCCCACAAGGGGGGAAGAGCTTTTCAGGGGAAGCGAGCGGTGATTGTTTCGGACCGAGGGGATTCCAGCGCATCATCTTCACGTGGCATCGCGCGAACGGCAATCATCGCGCTGACCGCGTTCCTGACCTTGGTCGACCTGTTCGCCACGCAGGCGCTGCTGCCCGCGCTGGCACAGCGCTACACGGTCAGTCCGGCGGCGATGGGCGTTGCAGTCAATGCCTGCACCCTGGGCATGGCCGTGTCGAGCCTGGTGGTGGCGTTCATCAGTGGGCGCATCCAGCGGCGCAACGGGATTTGGATCAGCCTCGCCCTGCTTGCCATCCCAACCCTCCTGCTCTCGGTGGCGCCCGATCTCATCACCTTCGCCGCGCTGCGTATTGCACAAGGCGTCTTCATGGCGGCGGCCTTCGCGCTGATGCTGGCCTATCTCGGCGAGCATTTCGGACCGCGGGACGCGGCCGGCGCCTTCGCCGCCTATGTCACCGGCAACGTCGCCAGCAACCTGTTCGGCCGCCTGTTCGCTTCCGCGATCGCGGATCATCTCGGGCTGGCGGCGAGCTTCTATACGTTCGCGCTGCTCAACCTGGCGGGCGCGGTGCTGGTCTATGCGACCGTGTGCGCAATGCCCCGGCCGCCGGCGCAGCCGGCATCGCCCGCCCCGCATGCGCGGATCGACGCTCTGCGCAACGGGCCGCTGCTGGCCGGTCTTGGCATCGGCTTCTGCATCCTGTTCGCCTTCATCGGCACCTTCACCTACGTCAACTTCGTGCTGGCAGCGGAGCCGTTTCAGCTCGGCATGATGTCCCTCGGCTTCGTCTATCTCGTATTCCTGCCGTCGATCGTTACCACGCCGCTCGCTGGCCGCGCCGTCGCACGATTGGGAACGCGGGCAACCGTGTGGAGCGCGCTCGGCATCGCCGCCATCGGATTGCCGCTGCTGCTCTCATCGGCCCTGGCCGCGGTTCTGCCCGGCCTTGCGCTGGTCGGAGTGGGTACGTTCCTGGCGCAGGCCGCCGCCACAGGATTCATCGGCAAGGCGGCGCCATCCGATCGCGCGCTGGCGAGCGGGCTGTATCTGGCGAGCTACTTCCTCGGCGGGCTCGTCGGCAGCGCGGTCTTGGGGCACCTCTACGTGCTGTCGGGCTGGATAGCCTGCGTGGCCGGCATCGGCATCGCGCTCGCCGTCGCTGCCATTCTTACCCTATGCCTGAGGCATCCAACCGACTCGCAGGGCATGTCCCCGCGGCATCGAACCGATAGGAAGTCGGCAATGGCCGCCAGCACGTCCCTGCGCGATTGTCCCATCGGCTGCTCCTTCTGCTAGAGGCTGCGATGAACGTCATGACCCCTCGATCCAAATCCTCGAACCCGCCAACCGGGCAGGTGGTGCTGGTGCTGCAGGGCGGCGGCGCGCTCGGCGCGTACCAAGCAGGCGTCTACCAGGGCCTGAGCGAAGCCGGCATCGAGCCCGATTGGGTGATCGGCACGTCGATCGGCGCGATCAATGCCGCGATCATCGCCGGCAACCAGCCGGCCGACCGGCTCGACCGGCTCAAGGACTTCTGGGACCGTGTGCGTACCCGCTCGCCGCTCAAGATGTCCTGGCTGTCGACGTTCGGCAACGCGTTCGCCAATCTCGGCGTGCTGACCCAGGGCGTGCCCGGTTTCTTCCAGCCCAATCCCGCCGCGCTGTGGGGCATGCACTATCCGGCAGGTCCGGGCCTCGCCGCCTATTACGGCACCGACCCGCTGAAATCCACGCTGGCGGAGCTGATCGACGCCGAGCACCTCAACAGCGGCCAGATGCGCGCGACGGTCGGCGCGGTCAATGTCGGCACCGGCGAGATGCGCTATTTCGACAGCCGTGAGATGCGGCTGGAGATTCCGCACATCATGGCGTCGGGCGCTTTGCCGCCGGCCTTCCCCGCGGTCGAGATCGAAGGCGCGCTGTACTGGGACGGCGGTGTCTATTCGAACACGCCGATCGAGGTGGTGTTCGACGACATGCCGCGCCGTGATGGGCTGATCTTCGCGGTCGACCTGTGGCAGCCGCACGGCGACCTGCCGGAGACGCTGTGGCAGGTCATCACCCGGCACAAGGACATCCAGTATTCCAGCCGCGGCCTCAGCCATGTCGCACGCCAGCAGCAGCTGCACCGCCTGCGCCATGTCGTGCGCGAGCTCGCGGCGCGCTTGCCGAAGGATCTCGTCGGCAACCCGATGGTCAAGGAACTGGCGTCGTACGGCTGCGGCACCACCATGCACCTGGTGCGCCTGCTGGCGCCGCGCCTCGATCTCGACGATCACACCAAGGACATCGATTTCAGCGCCGAGGGCATCAGCGCCCGGTGGGAAGCCGGCTACGACTATGTCCGGCGCGTCATCGACCGGCAGCCCTGGCAGTGCGAGGTCGATACCCTGAGCGGCGTGCTCATTCATGACGTCGACAGCGAAGCAATGGCGGTGGAGCATGCTTGACCCACAACGCACCAGGCCGCTCGGCGGCCGCGTGGCGCTGATCACCGGATCGACCAGCGGCATCGGCCTTGGCATCCTCGAACAGATGGCCGCCGCCGGCGCCAGCGTAGTGATGAACGGACTTGGCGACGCCGCCCAGATCGAAAGCGAACTCACGCGCATCCGTGATGCCCACGATGTTGCGGCCATCTACCTGCCGGCAAACCTGATGGAGCCGCAGGCCTGCATCGACATGATCGCGATGGCGACCGCGCGCCTCGGCAAGATCGACATCCTGGTGAACAATGCCGGCATCCAGCACGTGGCGCCGGTCGAGAGCTTCCCGCCGGAGAAGTGGGACGCCATCCTGGCGCTGAACCTGTCGGCCGCGTTCCATGCGATCCGCGCCACCTTCGCGGACATGAAGGCGCGCGGCTGGGGCCGCATCATCAATGTCGCCTCGGCGCACGGGCTTGTCGCTTCGCCGTTCAAGGCGGCCTATGTCGCCGCCAAGCACGGCATCATCGGCCTCACCAAGACGGTGGCGCTGGAAGGCGCGGAGTTCGGCATCACCGCCAACGCCATCTGCCCCGGCTATGTGTGGACGCCCCTGGTCGAGCAGCAGATCGAGGCCCAGGCCAAGTCGCACCGCATCCCGCGCGAACAGGTGATCAAGGAGGTGCTGCTGGCCAAGCAGCCGACCAGGAAATTCGCCGAGACCAGCGAGATCGGCGCCCTCGCCGTCTTCCTCGCCGGCGAGGCGGCGCAATCCATCACCGGGACCGCCCTGCCGATTGACGGCGGCTGGACCGCGCACTGAAACACGATTGGCTGCCCCGCATATGATCGCAGCCTGCGGGGTTGCCGGGGCCGGCGCGTCTTTTACGGGACGCGCCGGCCGCTTCCTTACCATTCATGGTTAGCCATTCCTTAAAGGTTTTGGGATTTCATCCAAGGCGATAGGCGCGGAAATTTCCGCAACCTTGGGGATCAGCCGCGCCGCCCGAGATTGTGTCGCCATTCAATGGCCGCCCCCTGGCCGCGACTCGGATGAATCATTTATGATTCAAGGTCATCGGGGGTGCTGCAGGAGATCCAATATGCGTCGAATCCTGTGCCTGGCGGTTGTGATGTCGGCCTTGTCGGGGCCCGCTCTGGCCGGCATGAGCGAGGGTGTCGCGGCCGTCACGGTCGGCGACTACACGAAGGCGATCGCGGAATTCCAGCCGCTGGCGGCTGGCGGCGATCCACAGGCGCAGTATCAGCTGGCGAAGATCTATCTCGAGGGCCACGGCCCATCTGACGGCGTTCCGCAAGGCATCGACCTGATGACCAAGGCCGCGAACGGCGGCTATCCGGAGGCCCAGGCGCAGCTCGGCCTCATGTACGCCATGGGCCTCGGCGTCCAGGTCGACAACGTGCAGGCCTATGACTGGCTGTCCAAGGCCGTGACCGCGCTGCCCGAAGGCACGCGGCGCACCGTCGCCGAAGCCAATCGCGAAGCCGTGCTGAAGCGCATGAATGCCAGCCAGCAGGCTGCCGTGGCGACCACTGCCAAGCCGGCGGTGCCGGCGGCGCCCGCCAAGCCGGCGCAGGAAGCGGTCAGCAAGCCCGCGGCCGCGACGGCGCCAGCGACGACCAAGACCGTGACCGAAGCCGCCGCGACCAGCAAGCCGGCGACGACCAAAACCATGCCGGCCGCCACGACGACGAATGCGGCGGCAACCACGGCCAAGCCCGCGGCCACCGAGGCTCCGGCGAAGACCCCCGAGAAGGCGGCTGAGAAGCCCGCCGACAAGCCGGCACAGGTCGCGAGCGCCGCGCCCGCCAACGCCGATCCGAAGGCCAAGCCGGCGGGCGTGCGCATCCAGCTCGCCTCCCTGCCGAGCGAATCGGCGGCGTGGGACGCCTGGAAGCAGATCTCCGGCAAATATTCCGCCCAGCTCACCGGCTTGACCGCGATGGTGGAATCGGCCGACCTCGGCACCAAGGGCACCTTCTACCGCGTGCAGACCGGCCCGTTCGCGACCGTCGCCGCGGCGCAGGAGCGCTGCACCGCGATGAAGTCCGCCGGCCTCGATTGCCTGGTGGTCGGCAAGCCCTAATTCGGAAACGCCGCCTCACGCGCTTGTGAGTGCCGCGGGCGGGCGGACTGAGTCAGACTCGGCTCGACAAGCGTAGTACCCTGCGACGCGCTGCGGCGTCCATCGATCCTTGACCTCAATGGAGTTCCGACGATGAAGAACGCGTTGCTTCTGGCCACCGCCGTCGCGGCCGCCGTTTCCGGCCCGCTCATGGTTTCGGCGCAGGCCGCCGACAACGAGAAGTGCTTTGGCGTCGCGGCCGCCGGCCAGAATGACTGCCAGACCGCCAACAATTCCTGCGCCGGCCAGGTCGCCGATGCCGGGCGTGGCGATGCCTGGATCTACGTGCCGACCGGCACCTGCACCAAGATCAACGGCGGCAGCCTCGAACCCAAGCAGGGCTGACGCCGCCCTCGCTTCATTCATTCCTCGCTCTCTCGCCGGCGCGCATCTGCGCGCCGGTTTTGTTTGTGCGCTTCCTCCTCCCCCAGCATGGGGGAGGATCATTCAGCGTGTGTTCAAGCCATTGTGAACAGCGGCGTTTCCCGATGCCGTGCCATTATGAAGTGAATGCGAACACGGCATTTTAGCGGACTGTTGCGGGTCGCTAGCTTGGGATGACGGCAGGTGCATCGCATTCGCCTGCCGATCGGATCCATCTCAAACGCTCGAAGGAGACCCCGCACCCATGAAGACCACCCTCATCCTCGCCGGCGCCGTTGCCGCCGCCCTTGCCGCGCCGATGATCGGCGCTGCGTCCGCGGCCGACAACGAGAAGTGCTTCGGCGTCGCCGCCGCCGGCCAGAACGATTGTCAGTCCGCCGGCAATTCCTGCGCCGGCCAGGTGAACGAAGCGGCCCGCGCCGACACTTGGATCTATGTGCCGGCCGGCACCTGCATGAAGATCGACGGCGGCAGCCTCGAGCCCAAGCAGAGCTGATCCCTGTCGCATTGTGGGGCGGCGGCTCGGCTGCCGCTCCACGCTCCAGCCGGGAAATCATCGTGCCGACCAAGAAGAAATCTTGCGCGATCGTGCAGCAAGGCATCGCAGGCTCCGCACCGGACCAGATCCTGGATGCGATCAGAGCGGAATACTGGCTGCCGCAACCAGAGCCGCAAGAGCCGAGCAAAGACAAGCCTGCCAAACCGAACACCAAGGTGAAGCCATGACCGCCCTCGTCCATCACGCGCGCCGATTCCGCGACCTCGCGAACCGAATCCCCTATAGCGCGGTGGCGCTGCTGGCGCGGGCCGCGGTCGCAACCATCTTCTGGCGCGCCGCACTCCCCAAGCTCGCCAACTTCGAGCTGACCGTCGCGCTGTTCCAGGACGAGTATCTGCAGGATCTGCCGTTCCTGCCGGCGGCGCCGATGGCGTATCTGGCGACCGCCGTCGAGCTCGCGATGCCGGCGCTGATCGTTGTCGGGCTGATGACGCGCCTCGCCACCCTGCCGCTGATCGGCATGGCGCTGTTCATTCAGCTGCTGGTCTATCCGATGAGCTGGCCGGATCACCTGATCTGGGTCGCGTTGCTCATCCTGCTGCTGGCGCGCGGGCCGGGCGCGATTTCGCTCGATGCACTCCTGGCGCGCCAGTTCAACGGTGCGGCAATGCGCGCGGGCGCTTGAGTAGCCCTCCGCTCTAAGACCAATTGCCATTCCCGGACCGGGCCGCCACCATGGACAGTGGGGTTCTCAGGCGGACAGGAAGCATGGCAACGGAGAGCGGCGGCACGCGGCCACGCGTGGTGATACTGGGCGCGGGATTCGGCGGCCTCTCCGCCGCCAAGGGTCTGGCCAACACCCCGTGCGACGTGGTGGTGATCGACCGGCGCAACTATCACCTGTTCCAGCCCCTGCTGTATCAGGTCGCGACCGCGGCGCTGTCGCCGGCGGAGATCGCAAGCCCGATCCGCTCCATCCTCAGCCGGCAGAAGAACGCCCGCGTGCTGATGGCGCGCGTCACCGGCATCGACGCCGAGCACAAGCGGGTGCACCTGCACGACAAGCATGACGAGCCGTACGACTACCTGATCGTGGCGACCGGCGCACGCCACGCCTATTTCGGCCACGACGACTGGGCGACGTTTGCGCCGGGCCTGAAGAAGATCGACGATGCCACCGACATCCGCCGGCGCATCCTGTTGGCGTTCGAGCGCGCCGAGACCACCGAGGATGAGCAGGAGCGCAAGGCCCTGCTCACCTTCGTGGTGATCGGCGGCGGCGCCACCGGCGTCGAGATGGCGGGCGCGATCGCGGAGGTGGCGCACTGGGCGCTGGCCGACGAGTTCCGCGTCATCGATCCGACCCAGGCGCGCGTGATCCTGGTCGAGGCCGGGCCACGCCTGTTGCCGGCCTTCCCGGAGGATCTCGCCGAGCATGCGCGCAAGGCGCTGGAGAAGCTGGGCGTCGAAGTCCATCTCGGCCGCGCAGTCGAGCAGTGCGACGAGAGCGGCATCGTCTATGGCGGCGAGCGGCTGGCGGCGCGCACCATCGTCTGGGGCGCCGGCGTGCAGGCTTCGCCCGCCGCCAAGTGGCTGGGCGCCGACAAGGACCGCGCCGGGCGCGTGGTGGTGGCGAAGGACCTGACCGTGACTGGCCAGCCCGACATCTTCGTCATCGGCGACACCGCGGCGGTGCTGGACGACAAGGGCCAGCCGGTGCCCGGCATCGCACCCGCCGCCAAGCAGATGGGCGCCTATGCCGCGCGCACCATCGCGGCGCGCCTCGCCCGCAGCCAACCGCCCGGACCGTTCCGCTACCGCCACGCCGGCTCGCTCGCCACCATCGGGCGCAGCGCGGCGATCGCCGATTTCGGCTGGCTCAAGGTCAAGGGCTGGATCGCCTGGTGGCTGTGGGGCATCGCCCACATCTATTTCCTGATCGACTTCCGCAGCCGCTTCATCGTGGCGATGCAGTGGTTCTGGTCGTACCTGACCTTCCGCCGCGGCGCGCGCCTGATCACCGGCAACGAAAGCGACGGGTAGAGCGCTGCCGCCAGCTGCCGATGTTCACGTGAAACACGCAAAGCGTGACCGTCTGACACGGAAAATACGCACGGGCCGCAAGCACTGGATCGGGAGCTTAGGGCCGTCTGCCTGATCGATCCCGATGACGCGTCACGTACAATCACGCCGCAATATCCGTGCGGCCGCAAAATGCATGGTGCGCCCTCCGAGCGCCAAGCAAGCTCGATCCCATAACATTTGACAAAGCCTCTGTTGCAACAGAGTCACGTTGTCCACCGATCTGTCTTGTGCCTGCAACAGACGGCGGCGGCTCGTGTTCGCGGGCTGGGCATCTGCATGGTGGGAGAAATCACATGACACGGATTTTGAGCCTTCGCGTGCTCGCGCTATCGCTTGCCGGCGTTTGCGCAGCATCTGGTGCAGCCTTCGCGCAATCCGACATCATTACCTTGCATGACCCTGCGGACATGCAACTCGCTCAGGCCAATACGCGGCAGTACGTCGTACTCTTCGCGTTGGACGACGCGACGCTCAATTCCGAAGCACAGGCGACCATCGCGGCCGCCGCGCAGGAATTCCGCAACACCGGATCGGCCAAAATCTCGCTTCGCGGCCATACCGATACCTCGGGCAATGCGGCATACAACCAGGCGCTCTCCGAGCGGCGAGAACAGGCGGTAAGGGATGAGCTTGTTCGCCAAGGCGTTCCGGCCGACGTCATCTCGGGCGTCGCGGTCGGCGAAGCGGATCCGGCGGTGCCGACCGGAGACGGCGTCCGCGAAGAGCAGAATCGCCGGGTCGAAATCGGTCTCGAAGCGCCGCCGCCGCCCCCGCCCGCTCCCGCGCCAGCACCGGAGCCGCAGGTGGCTGCTACGCCAGAACCGGCGCCGGAGCCTGAGGTAAAGCGGGGATTGCTCAGCGTCGGACCTTTCTACGGCTACAGCATCGAGGACGAGGATGGTGACGACAGCCACTTGGCCGGACTCAACATCAGCCTCGACTACGCCGTGCTGCCTTGGCTGGGCGTCGGCCTGGAGCAAGCGGGCTTCTATCACTTCTCATCGCCCGATGACGGGCTGGGCGGCCGCAGCGCGGCAAGCCTGAACTTCGGCGCCGGTGATGAGAACTTCGCCGGATGGCTGGGCGGCAATATCGGCTATCTGTACGGCGACGGCCTCGACGATGACGCCTTTGCCGGCCCGGAGATCGGTTTCAGCGCCGGCGCCTTCAGCGCCAAGGTCGCCTACGACATCCCGTTCAACCGCGGCCTGGACGAAGGCATCATCGCGACGACGCTCGGGTACGGGTTCCGGTTCTGATACCGGCAAGCAACAGCGCAGCCTTCAGCAAAAGGAGCGGGCGCCGAAGGCGCCCG
>DATEOK010000530.1:0-10060 GCA_035274225.1 Dongiaceae bacterium | reverse complement strand
TAAGCTCGCTTTGCTCGCTAAGGCTCCGCATCCTTCCCCCACAAGGGGGGAAGAGGTGTAACTCTGCACGCAGGCCGCGTTGTTCCTTCGCCTAATTTGCCGCGGCCGCTATGGCGGCTAGCATTGGTGCATGTTCGATCGCCGCCACGTCATGCTCGGCGCCCTCGGTGCCTGCTGCCTGCCGCGCGCGCGGGCGCGTGCCGCGTCCTTCGCGCCCTTCCGCGAGATCGCACCCGGCATCCATGTGCGCCGTGGCGTGGACGAGGAAGCGACCCGCGATAACGCGGACGCGATCGCCAACGCCGGCTTCATCATCGGCGGCGAGCAGGTGCTGGTGTTCGATCCGGGCGGCAGCCTCGCGGACGGCGCCGCGTTGCGCGCCGCGATCCGCGAACGCACGCAACTGCCGATCCGCCACGTGGTGATGAGCCACGCGCATCCCGACCACGTCTTCGGCGCCGGCGCGTTCATCGAGGACAAGCCCGCGTTCGTCGGCCATGCGCGCCTCGCCGCAGCGCTGGCGACGCGCGGCGACTATTACCGCGAGCGGCTGGAGGCGGTGCTGGGAAAAGGCGCGGCCGGGCCGGTGGTGACGCCGACGCTCGAGGTCACGGACACGCTGGAGCTCGATCTCGGCGGGCGCACGGTGCGGCTGGCGGCGCATCCGCCGGCGCACTCCGACTGCGACCTGACGCTGCTCGACGTCGCCGGCGGCACGCTGTTCTGCGGCGACCTGCTGTTCGTCCGCCGGGTGCCGGCGCTGGACGGCAGCGTTCTCGGCTGGCTGCAGGTGCTGGAGGCGCTGAAGAAGGTCGGCGCGGCGCAAGGCGTGACCGGGGCGGTGCCGGGCCACGGGCCGGAGCGGGTGGACTGGCCGGCCGGCGTCGCCGACCTCGAGCGCTATCTTCGCACCTTGGTCTTAGAGACGCGGGTGACGGTCCGCGATAACATCGGCATCGCGGCGGCGGTCGGCAAGGTCGGCGCCGGCGAGCGCGGGCGCTGGGCATTGTTCGACGATTATCACGGGCGTAACGTGACCCAGGTGTATAAAGAGCTGGAGTGGGAGTGACGCACTCCCGCCGAGCGGAGTTGGCGATGTTGAGAGCCATTCTTGCAATCGCATTGATCGGCGCCTTCGCCGTCCCGGCGCTGGCCGACGACGAGGCGGAGCGGCAGGCGCATTGGGCGGAGCTGAAGCAAGCGGTGTTCGGCGATCGTCCCGCCGTCGATGCGGCGGGGTTGATCGCGCTGGAGGCGCCGAAGCGTGCGCTCGACGCCGCGCTGGTGCCGATCACCGTCACCACCAAACCGGACGCCGGCATCGTCGGCGTGACGGTGGTGATCGACGACAATCCCGGCCCGCTGGCGGCGCGCGTCAGCTATGGCCCGCGCGGCGATCCATCGCTGCTGGCGCTGCGGGTGCGGGTCAACCAGTATACCTACATGCATGCGGTGGCGGAGACCGCGGACGGCACGCTGCATGAGACCGCGCAGTTCGTGAAGGCGGCGGGCGGCTGCTCGGCGCCGGTCGGCGCGAGCGAGGCGGAGTCGCTGGCTGAGATCGGGCGCATGAAGCTGCGCCTCTCGGGCGAGGTCGCGGCCGGCAAGCCGGTCGAAGCGCAGCTGCTGATCCGCCATCCCAACTTCAACGGCATGCAGATGGACCAGCTGACCCGGCTCTACACACCGATGAAGTTCGTGCAGCAGGTCGAGGTCACGCTGAACGGCGAGCGCGTGCTCAACATGGAAAGCGACATCTCGCTCGCCACCGATCCCGCCATCGGCTTCCGCTTCGTGCCGCGCGCGGAGGACCTGCCCGGCAAGCTCAAGGTCACCGTGCGCGACAGCGACAACGCGGTGTTCGTCGAGAGCTTCGACGTGCCGGCGAGCGGGAGCTGAGCTTGCGCCCAACGTTTGTCGCTCTGGTACTCCTGCTCGGCGCCTGCTCCGCGACTCCCGACCGCGAGACGGCGCCGGCGCCGGACGGCTTCTGGACCGGGCCGATGGGCGGGCCGGTACCGGCGACCATCGCAGGCGGCACGGTCGTCGATACGGCGGAATTGGCGGCGCTCATCGCCGAGCATGATCCGGTGCTGGTCGATGTCGGACCCATGCCGCATAAGCCGGACAACATCGCGGCCGACGTCTGGGTGCCGCCGCCGCATCGCACGATTCCCGGCAGCACGTGGCTGCCCGGAGCCGGCGCAGGCGAGCTGCCGCCGGAGCGCGATGTCTGGTACCGCAGGTGGCTGCAGGTGCTGACCGGCGACAATACGACCCGGCCGCTGGTGGTGTTCTGCCATCCCGATTGCTGGGGCAGCTGGAACGCCGCCAGGCGTGCCATCCTCTATGGCTACACCAACGTGCAGTGGTACGAGGAAGGCATCGAAGGCTGGCAGGATTCCGGCCGCGAGACGCAGGAAGTGCAGCCGGAGCTGCCGCCGTCCTAGATCACAGCGGGCAATACATGATGTGCAATCCGACGCGCCCCAGTGTCGGATGCGCGAACGCGCCCGGCACGGTGCCGACGATCGAGAAGCCGAGGCGGCGATAGATCTCGATCGCCCCGGTATTGGACTCGGCGACGGCATTGAACTGCATCCCAGCGTAGCCGCGCTCGCGCGCCCAGCTGAGGGCGTAGCGGCAGAGCGCGGTGCCGACCCCGCGCCCGCGCATCTCTGCTGGAACCATGAAGCTGGCAGTTGCGATATGCGAGCCGGGGCCGGCACGGTTCGGCCCCATCTTGGCGCTGCCCAGGATGCGTTCGCCTTCGAGCGCGACCACCGTTTGCCCCGGCGGCTTTTCGATCCAGATGCCGCGTGCCTCCGCTTCGGTCATTGCGGGATCCCAGGCGTAGGTGTCGGCGGCGAGCACAATGTCGCGCACGATCGGCCAGACCTGTGGCCAGTCGGTCTCGCTGAAGGAGCGTATCTCCATGACCTTCATACTAGGGCAGCGCCGGCAGCGATGCGAGGGAAGCCCATTCTGTGATGTCCGTCACTCTATGATGGACTTCATAGCGGCCGCGCCGGCCCGCGCCTAACTTCCGTCGCGTGGGGATCACGTGTGATGGAGGATGAGATGAAGGCGCATTCTTTCATTGCGGCCATCGCCGCATTGACCCTGTCGACTCTGGCCTTGACCGCGAGCGATGCAACAGCGGCCAAGATCATCGAGATCACCGGCAAGTACTCCAAGATCAAGCTCGACGGCATCTGCTCCGCCAATGGCGGCAACTCGTACGGCACCGCCGATACCGCCTACGGATGCAGCAAGGGCAACGTCACGGTCGAATGCCAGAAGGACGGCTCCTGCAAGGGCTACGTCTTCATGAAGGCGGCATCCGGTCATGGTCAGATGGTGAGCCCGGGCGCCGTGCTCCAGCAATCGGATGCGCCGCAGATGCGCAGCACGATCCGCGGCGCCGCCGGCGGCACACTGACCCAGCAGTAGCGATCGCCGCGGTGCCAGGCGGGCGCGCGGCACGGCTGTGCCGCGCGCTTCGCCGCGTTTTGAATGATTCTTGACATCGGCGGCCCGGCTTTTCGAGAGCGGCGGTCATCCCGTCGCCCGTTTCTGCAAAATGTTACCGCCGCTACACTGTCGCTGGCCGCGATTGCGCTCGCCACCGATGCCGTCGCGGAGCAGAAGGTCGTCAAGCCTTGACAACATACGGTGCAGCTACGAAGGCTGCTTTGGAACACATCGCGCGGGGATTCGATGAGTGTGACCAAAGTGGAGTTCCGCGGCATCCCGGGCACCGAGGCGGCGGTTGGGCGGACAGGCGAACACAGCCTGGTCGCCGACCGGCCGGCAGGCGTGGCCGGCGGTCAGGGGCTGGGTTTCAACGGCGGACAGATGCTCGGCCTCGCCATCGGCGGGTGCATGTGCAACGACCTGCGCTATGTGGCGCACAGCATGGGGATCAACCTGACGTCGCTCGCCGTGGACGTGGTCCTGCACGTCTCGGACGATCCGCGCCTGGTCACCGATGCCGATGTGCAGATCAAGGTCGAGTCGGACGACCCGAAGGCGGACCTGCGCGAGTTGATCAAGCGCGCGCGGGCGGATACCACGATCGGCAATTCGCTGGTGCGCGGCATCAACGTCCGCTACCCGGAAGCCTGACATGGTCGCCATCATCAGAAGGAGTTGGCTGGTTCCCGGCATCCTGATCCCGATCGCCCTGATCGCGGCGGGCGCGTCGGCGTTCATCGCGCTGCTCGATGAAGTGGCGGAAGGCGACACGCGGGCGATCGACGAGGCGATCATCCTCGCCTTCCGCGTACCGGGCAACCCGGCCGATCCGATCGGCGAGCCGTGGTTCGAGGAGGCGATGCGCGACGTCACGGCGCTCGGCAGCGCGCCGACGCTGGTGATCGCGGTGGCGGCGGTGTTCGGCTTCCTGTCGCTGGCCAAGGCGTGGCGCCCGGCCATTTTCATCCTGGTGGCGAGCGGCGGCGGATTGGTCGTCTCGACGCTGCTCAAATACACCATCGACCGGCCGCGGCCCGACCTGGTGCCGCACGGCAACCTCATCTACACCTCGAGCTTCCCCAGCGGCCATTCCATGCTGTCGGCCGTGGTCTACCTGACCCTGGCCGCGCTGGTGACGCGCCTGATCGAGCACAAGCGGCTGAAGGGCTATGCGCTCGGCGTCGCGTTGATCCTGACGCTGCTGGTCGGCGTGTCACGCATCTATCTCGGCGTGCACTGGCCGTCGGATGTGCTGGCGGGCTGGGCGGCGGGCGCGGCCTGGGCGCTCGGCTGCTGGCTGATCGCGCGCTGGATTGGGCTCGGTGGCGACACGGCCCGAATCGATTGATCACAGAGGATTCCAATGAAGCGAAAATCCATCGGTGTGTTGCTCGCTGCTGCTTTGCTCGGCTGCGCGGCCACGGAACCAGATGCAACCGCCAGGCAGCCAGTCGCGCTGTCGGCGGAGGCCGGTGGCGTGGTTCAGGACTATCTCGCCCGAGTCCACGGCCGCTTTGGTGCGTTGGCTGTCACCAGCGACGGGCAAAGGGCGATCTATCACTTCTGCCAGTCGCGCCTGTGGAAGAATTGCGACGACTACGAACTTGCCGACCGGTTTGTCTCGATCCCGTCGGGTCAGCTGGCAGCGAAGGAGGCGATGGCCCGCTGCGGCGGAACCTGCGTGCTGCTCTACGTCAACGAGAAGCAGCAGCAGGCCTACGCGGTCGCTACTCCTTGACCGCGCCACTGATCGAGCCCGACGTCATAGACGTCGCTGCGCACAGCTGCGCGACCAGCTTGTCGCGCGATCAGCCCCAGGCTTCTTTGACGCCCATGCGCTTGCCGAAGCGGGCAGGTGCGGGCGGCGGGATCTCCGCGGCCGGCTTGCCATAGAGCCAGCCCTGGCCGAGATCGACGCCGAGGTCGAGCAGCAGGCGGTGCTGGTCTTCCTTCTCCACCATCTCCGCGACGGTGCGGATGCCGAGGCACTTGCAGGTGGTGAGCACGCCTTCCACGATGGCGCGCTCGCGCAGCGAATCGTGGATGTTCTTGATGTAGACGCCGTCGATCTTCACCAGGTCGATGGTCAGCTGCTGCAGATAGGGCAGCGACGACGCGCCGGCGCCGAAATCGTCGAGGCAGACCGCGTGGCCGCGGGCGCGCAGGCGCTCGACCGCCTTGGCCGCGCGGGCCAGGTCTTCCAGCTTCGCCGACTCGGTGATCTCGACCATCAGCTTCTTGCGGTCCTGTCCCAGGCGCTCGGTCACGCGCTCGAACATCGCGATGAAGCTGTCGTTCAGCAGCGACTTGGCGGACATGTTCACCGCCAGGCTGAGGTGATGCTTCTTCTCGGTCGCTTCCATGATGCGGCGGATCGCGCCGTTGGTGACGGCGAGGTCGAGCTCGTGGACGATATTGATCTCTTCCGCGAACTTCACGTCCTCGAACGGCGACTTGCCGTTGGGCAGGCGCAGCAACACCTCGTAGTGGTGCTGGTAGCGGTCGACCAGGCTGACGATCGGCTGGTAGTGCAGCGTGATCTTCTGCTGGTGGATGAGGTCGCGCATCGACACGACGCGGGTCAGGATCTCCGCGGTCTTCTTGCGCAGATACTCGTCGGCGTTGCCGGACTCCATGCCGGCGGTGCCTTCGGCGGTGAACTTGCCGACGATGTAGGTGAGGATGCCGTCGACATCCTCCTCGCCCAGCGAGTTGCCGTGGAAGCGCACCGTCGTCTCGTGCAGCTTCAGCGCCTTTTCGTCGACGTTGTAGCTCTCGCCCGCCTTGGCGATGGCGTTGGCGATGTTGGCCGGGCTTTCGCTCTCCAGGTGCGTGACGCTGAACTTGCCGTCGCCGACCCGGCCGGCGGAGTCATGGTCGATGGCGTGCAATTTCAATTGCGCGCCGATCTCGCCCAGCAGCGCTTCGGAGCGCTCGGCGCCCAGCATGTTCTTAAGCTCGGCCTCGCCGCAGATCTCGATCAGGGTCAGGCACGCGGTCTTGCCCGACTGGCGCGCGAGCTTCACGGCATCGGTAGCCTGCTGGGTGAATTCGACCGCCTCCAGCAGGCCGGTGACCCGGTCGCGCTGGCGCGCGGAGCCTTTCTCCGCGGCGCTGATCTGCGCGCGCACGATCGAGAGGAAGAAGCGCTCGTCCGCCTTGTCGAAGGCGCGATAGATGCAGGCCTCGACCGAGCGTTGCAGATCCGGCTCGGCGGTATTCTTCTGCAGCGTCAGGCGCAGGCCGCGCCGGCGCTGGCCGGGGCCGAGGTTGCGCAGCGATGCGGTCAGCAGCACTTGGTCCTGATCCGCTAAAATTTTAGTAAAAGCCTTGCCGGCCAGGGCATCCGCTTCGATGTCCAGGATCGACTTCACCGCGCCGCCGACCCACAAGACCTTGCTGCCGCTGTCCAGTTCGAGCAGCAAGTCGGCATTCGCAAAGGCAAAGCCGACGAAGCGGTCTCGTTCTTCGCGCAATCGATCGGCGATCGTCGGAGCCATACCCTCTGGGACCTGAACCTGTGGTTGCGACATACGCGGTGGAAACGTTGCCGTTGAGTCTTAATGCACGCGCTTAAGATCGCGTTAAAATAGGCAAGGAGACGGGGCGTTCTCTTGTCGGGCATTTTATGTATCGGCCCAGGCGAATCGCGCTCTGACAGGGCCATTTGGCGGGTAGGGTCGAGCAGCCATGACCGACAGCATTCTTGAGATTCGCACCGCGCGGCTCGAAGAGCTCGCGGCGCTGCATGCGCTCATGGAGCTGGCGATCGGCGAGCTGCTCAAGCCGTTCCTGAATGAAGCCGAGGTCGCGTCGAGCCGGACGATCATGGGGCTCGACAGCCAGCTGGTGAAGGACGGCACCTATTTCGTGGTGGAGGAGACCGGCGCCCTGGCCGGTTGCGGCGGCTGGAGCCGACGCGCCACGATGTATGGCGGCGACGTCTCGCCGGGGCGTGATCCCGCCTTGCTCGACCCCGCCAAGGATGCGGCCCGGGTGCGGGCGATGTACACCCACCCCAGGTTCGTGCGGCGTGGCGTCGGGCGCATGATCCTGGCGCGCTGCGAAGGGTCGGCGCGGGCCGAAGGCTTCACCCGCGCCGAATTGGTTGCCACCATGGCGGGCCTGCCGCTCTACCTCGCCTGCGGCTATCAGCCGGTCGAGCGTTTCACCGACGACCGGGGCGGTACGCCAGTGCCGCTGGCCCGCATGGTCAAGGCGCCGTAGGGGAACCTCGCGCTCTCATCCTCCTCCCCCAAACTGGGGGAGGGCAGGGAGGGGGAAGCCGCGCTTCGATGTGGGACAGTCTTCGCTCGCTTCCCCCACCCAACCCTCCCCCGTTTCGGGGGAGGGGCTTTCATCAAACGCAATGTTCAGAGGAACTCCACGGCTTGCGCAGGGTTCGAATGACGTGATGCCGAGCCTGAGACCCCCCTGGGCGATCCTGCTGCTGCTCGCGGCCTGCGGCGAGACGGCGAGGCTGCCGCCCGGCGCCGACATCGGGCCGAATCCGACCCTTCCCGCACCGAACGAGACCCTGATCCCGACCGTCGACATCGCCGACGCCATCGGCTGGCCGGACGGCGGCAAGCCGGTCGCGGCAGAAGGGCTGGCGGTGAGCGCGCTGGCGACCGGGCTCGAACACCCGCGCTGGCTCCAGGTGCTGCCGAACGGCGACGTACTGGTGGCGGAGACCAACGCGCCGCCGCGCGAGGATGAGAATAGCGGGCTCAAGGGCTGGATCGCCGGCCTCATCCTGGGCCAGGCCGGCGCCGCAGTGCCGAGCGCCAACCGCATCACCCTGCTGCGCGATTCCGACGGCGACGGCGTGGCCGAGACCCGCACCGTCTTCCTCAAGGACCTCAACTCGCCGTTCGGCATGGCGCTGATCGGCAGCGACTTCTATGTCGCCAACACCGACGCGATCCTGCGCTTCCCGTATGAAGAGGGCGAGACCGAGATCACCGCCGACGGCGAGAAGATCGCCGATCTGCCGGCGGGGCAGCTCAACCATCATTGGACCAAGAGCCTGATCGCCAGCCCCGACGGCAAGCGGCTGTACGCGACGGTCGGCTCCAACTCGAACGCGGCGGAAAATGGGTTGGACCGCGAATACCAGCGCGCCAACATCCTCGAAGTGGATCTCGCGACCCGCAAGGTGCGAGTGTTCGCATCCGGGCTGCGAAATCCCAACGGCATGGGCTGGCAGCAGGACAAGTTGTGGACCGTGGTCAACGAGCGCGACGAACTGGGCAGCGACCTGGTGCCGGACTACCTGACCGCGGTGCAGGATGGCGGCTTCTACGGCTGGCCCTATTCGTACTACGGCCAGCATGTCGACACCCGGGTCGAGCCGCAGAAGCCGGAGCTGGTAGCGCAGGCGATCGTGCCCGACTATGCGCTCGGCAATCACACCGCCTCGCTGGGACTCACCTTCTCGGAGGGCACATTGCTGCCGGAGCAACTGAGGGACGGCGCCTTCGTCGGGCAGCACGGCTCGTGGAACCGCGATCCGCCGGCGGGCTACAAGGTGATCTTCGTGCCGTTCCGCAACGGGCGGCCGGAGGGCATGCCGGTCGACGTGCTGACGGGCTTCCTCAGTCCGGATGGCGATGCCTACGGCCGGCCGGTCGGCGTCGCAATCGATGCCAAGGGCGCGCTGCTGGTCGCGGACGATGTCGGCAACGTCGTCTGGCGCGTGGCGCCCAACGCGGGTGTAGCAACGCAATAACGGCCGCGGTAAGAGTCGCTTAAGAAGGGCAGTGGAATAGTTCAGCCGCCATCAGGCCAGCACGATGGCGGGAGGGGATTTATGCATATACGCGTGAGCCGTTTGATCGCGGCGGTCGCCAGCGCCGCGCTGGGGCTGTTTGCGTCGCCGGTCTATGCCGACCCCGCGATGTGGGTGGTGAAGGACGCGGATTCCACGATCTATCTGCTGGGCACGTTCCATCTCATCAAGCCCGGCATGGATTGGCGCTCGGACAAGATCGACGCCGCCTTCAAGGACAGCGACGAGCTGTGGCTGGAGACCAGCCCATATGGCGACGAAGCCAACCTGCAGAAGCTGGTGCTCAAGCACGGCTTCGATCCGCAGCATCCGCTGTCCGGCAAGCTCAGCGGCGACGACTGGACCAAGGTGCGATCGGCTGCCGAGCTCGGCGGCCTGCCGGTCCAGGCGATCGAGCCGATGCGCCCCTGGCTGGCCGCCATCACGCTCACCGTCGTGCCGATGCTGAAGGAGGGTTACGATCCCAAGAAAGGCGCCGACAAGCAGCTCGAGGACAGCGCCAAGGCACGCGGCAAGACCGTCAAGACGTTCGAGACGCCGGAACAGCAGCTGATGTTCTTCTCGTCGTTGCCGGAAGGAACGCAAGTCGACTTCCTGGTCCAGACCCTGGATGAAATCGAAGCCGGCCCGAAATACGTGGACCGCATGGCCGACGCCTGGCTCACCGGCGATACCGGCACGATCGAAGCGATGACGATGAGCCAGATGAAGCAGGCGCCCGAGCTCTATGACGCGCTGATCGTCCGGCGGAACCTGGATTGGTGCGACCAGATCGCGACGGTCATGAAAGGC
>DATEOK010000529.1:0-4900 GCA_035274225.1 Dongiaceae bacterium | reverse complement strand
ATAGAACGCCGTGGGTTAACAGTCCCTGCCTAAATCACTCACATATTGGGGTAGTTGGGGCCTCCGCCCCCTTCGGGCACCACCCAGTGGATGTTCTGCGTCGGGTCCTTGATGTCGCAGGTTTTGCAATGGACGCAATTCTGGGCGTTGATCTGCAACCGCGGATTGCTGCCATCCGCCTCCCGCACGATTTCGTAAACACCGGCCGGGCAATAGCGTTGCTCGGGCGCGTCGTAGAGCGCGAGGTTGGTCGCGATCGGAACGTCCTTGTTCTTCAGCGTCAGGTGCGCCGGCTGGTTCTCTTCGTGGTTGGTGGCCGACAGGAACACCGACGATAGCCGGTCGAAGCTGACCACCCCGTCCGGCTTGGGATAGGGGATCCTCGGCATGTCCGAGGCCTTCCGCAGCTGGGTATGGTCCGGATGGTTGTGCAAGGTCCACGGCGCCTTGCCGCGGAACAGGTACGTGTCGAGCGCCGAATAGGCGAGGCCCATCATCATGCCGCCATGGAACGACGGACGGATGTTGCGCACCCGGTAGAGTTCGTCCCACAGCCAGGTCTTCTTGAGTGCTTCCGGATACTCGGCGATCTCTGCGCCGGCCGCGTTGCCGGCCTTGAGGCGCGGGAACAAGCTTTCCGCCGCGGTCATGCCGGACTTCATCGCGGTGTGGGTGCCCTTAATCTTCGGCACGTTGAGGAAGCCGGCGGTGTCGCCGATCAGCAGGCCGCCGGGGAACACGAGCTTGGGGATCGACTGGAAGCCGCCTTCGTTGATCGCGCGCGCGCCATAGGCGATGCGCCGGCCGCCTTCGAAGATCGGCCTGATCGCCGGATGCTGCTTGAAGCGCTGGAACTCCTCGAACGGCGCGAGGTGCGGGTTCTGGTAGTCGAGCCCGATCACGAAGCCGACCGCGACCTGGTTGTTCTCCAGGTGATAGAGGAACGAGCCGCCATAGGTGCTGCCGTCCATCGGCCAGCCGATCGTGTGGGTGATCTTGCCCTGGCTGTGCTTGGCCGGATCGACTTCCCACAGCTCCTTGATGCCGATGCCGAAGGTCTGCGGATCGCAGCCCTCGCGCAGCTTGAAGCGCTCGAACAAGCCCTTGGTCAGCGAGCCGCGGCAGCCTTCCGCGAACAGGGTCTGCTTGCCGTGCAGCTCGACGCCGCGCGTGAAGTTGGCAGTCGGCTGGCCGTCCTTGCCGATGCCCATGTCGCCGGTCGCGACGCCCTTCACCGCGCCGCTGTCGTCGAACAGCACTTCTGCGGCGGCAAATCCGGGATAGATCTCGACGCCGAGCGCCTCTGCCTGCTGGCCCAGCCAGCGACAGAAGTTGCCGAGGGAGATGATGTAGTTGCCATCGTTGTGCATCTGCGGCGGCGTCGGCATCGGGATCGCGCGCGAGGCGGTCAAGAACAGGAAATGGTCTTCCTTGGCCGGCGTGTTGAGCGGCGCGCCCTTCTCTTTCCAGTCGGGGATCAGCTCATTGAGCGCGCGCGGCTCCAGCACCGCGCCGGACAGGATGTGGGCGCCGATCTCCGCGCCCTTTTCGATCACGCAGACCGAGACCTCGTGGCCGTCTGCCGCGGCCAGCTGTTTGAGGCGGATCGCGGCGCTGAGGCCTGACGGCCCGCCGCCCACGATTACCACGTCATACTCCATGACCTCGCGGTCCATCCGGCTTCTCCCAATTGGCGGCATCAGAATTGGACGCGCGCGCGTCCAATGCTACGGTCGGTGTCATGTCACAGGACGCCCGGACCGATCAACAGCTCGACTCCCAGCAGGCGCTGGCTTTGCTCAAGCTCTATATCGAGTGGGGCGCCGACGAGGCTATAGAATCGACGCCGCAAAGCCGCCTCGGGGCGACCCTGCTGCGGCCCGCCATCCCGGCCCAAAAGCCCACTCTTCCGGTGCCGCCGGCTCCTCAGTTGTCCGAGCAACCGATGCCGGCGTTCCGTCCGGCCGCGGCCCCGGTCCGCACCCTGGGCGACCAGGCCGCCGTGCTGTCGGCGCGCGAGGCGGCCCGGGCTGCCCCCGATCTCGCCGCCTTGAGGGAGGCGCTGGCGCGGTTCGACGGGGTTTCGCTCAGCAAGACCGCCACCAACCTGGTGTTCGCGGACGGCAATCCCAAGGCCAAGGTCATGCTGGTGGGCGAGGCGCCGGGGGCGGACGAGGACCGGCTGGGCCTGCCCTTCGTCGGGGTCTCCGGCCAGCTGCTGGACCGCATGATGGCGGCGATCGGCCTCGATAGGACTTCCTTCTACATTACCAACGTCTGCCTGTGGCGCCCGCCGGGCAATCGCAAGCCGACCGACCTTGAGCTCGCCGCCCAGAAGCCATTCGTCGAACGCCATATCGAGCTGGTGGCGCCGAAGGTCCTGGTCCTGGTCGGGGCCGCCGCCGCCCAGGGGCTGCTCGGGACGACGGAAGGCATCACCAGGCTCAGGGGCCGCTGGTTCCAGTACCAGTGCGGAGAGGAGGCGATCCCCACCCTCCCGATCTTCCATCCTGCCTATCTTCTCCGGCAGCCGGCCCAGAAGCGGGAGACTTGGCGCGATCTCCTCAAGTTGAGAGAAGTTTTATTATAGTGTGAGGTAGAGCGCCGCCGACCGGCCCAAAATGGGGCGATTTTCTAAACCTCACGAAATTTCTATCATGGTGTGGGGTGGTTAACTAATAAGGTTAATGTTCAAAGACAGGGTAAATGTCGCCGAGTAAAACCTAGCTACTACAGGCGAATAGATTGCACGGTGTTTACCCTTAACCGGTAATCGTGAATATTCGTGGTGGGTCGGAACGGTCGGCACCCCATACGGGTTGTTCACGTCACAGGATTTCTAGTGGACACCCCCTCCTCGATCGCGTAGCCATGAGTCCGGGAGACAAGAAGAAACGATCAACTACTCGCTTCGTTCGGGACGACGCGACCGCACAAGGGGACGGATACCTTGGTTACATGCTGGCAAACTTTGGGCTGCTGCCGCTTGGTAGCGTCAGCCGCTCTCGTGGGCTTCATCTTGACCGCCGGTCTTTCGGCGGGAGCCCAGGCTCAGGACGGTGCGGGCGCCACTGCGGCGTTGCCCGGTGACGATGTACAGATCAAGGGCGTGGACCTGCCCAAGCCTCTGGACGCCGTCAATGCCGACCGCTATCGCGACATCTTCCGGTTGCAGGCTGCGGGCGATTTCCGCGGCGCCGACCGGGTTATCGAGGAGCTGACGGATCAGTCGCTGCTCGGCCATGTCCTGGCCGACCGCTATCTGTCGGCGACCTATGTCTCCAAGCCCAAGGAGCTGGCCGACTGGCTGCGCCGCTACGATACCCTGGCGGAAGCCCGGGCGATCTATCAGCTGGCGGTGGCTAAGGGCGCGACCAAGGTCGAAGAGCCCAAGATCAACGTGGTGCGGGTCGGCTCTCCGGACGAGAGCTACAACGACCGCGACGCCAACTGGCTGGCCGGGCTCGAATCCTGGCGCAAGGGCAACTTCAAGTCCGCCGCCGCTTCCTTCGTGAAGGACGCCGAGGATCCCGAGAACAATGACTGGGACAAGGCCAAGTCCGCCTACTGGGCCGGTCGCGCCTTTCTGCGCGCCAAGCAGCCGGACAAGGTGAGCGCGTACCTGCGCAAGGCCGCGAAATATCCGCTGACGTTCTACGGTCAGGTGGCGGCACGGGCGCTCGGCATCGAGCCGCAGGTCGACTGGACCGCGCCCAAGTTCACCAAGGCGCACGGCCAGCAGCTGCTCGCCACCCGCTCCGGCAAGCGCGCCCTGGCGCTGATCCAGGTCGGCCAGATGGCCGCGGCGGAAAAGGAATTGCTGCTGCTCGAGTCCAAGGCCAAGGACCGGATGGACGACGCGCTGCTCGGCGTCGCCGAGATCACCCGCATGCCCTCGCTGTCCCTGAAGATGGGCGCGATGGAGCGGCTCTATGGCGATACCACCATCCCGTCGGCGCTGTTCCCGCTGCCGCGCTGGGAGCCGAAGGGCGGCTATGCCGTCGACCGCGCGCTGCTGTTCGCCATCATGCGCCAGGAATCGGGCTTCAACCCACTGGCAGTCAGCGGCGACGGCGCGCTCGGCCTGATGCAGATCATGCCCGAGACCGGCAAGAAGCTCGGCTACGACGAGGCGCAGCTGAAGAATCCGCGCCACTCGATCGCGGCGGGCCAGAAATACATCGCGCGCCTGCTGCGCAACGGCCTGGTGGACAACGACATCATCCTGATGGCGGTCGCCTACAACGCCGGCGCCGGCAACCTCCAGAAGTGGAAGGGCGACAAGACGGCGATGAAGGACCCGCTGCTGTTCCTGGAGACCCTGCCCTCCAAGGAGACGCGCCAGTTCACCAAGCGCATCCTCGCCGCCTACTGGATCTACCAGGAGCGGCTGGACCAGGAGACGCCGACCCTGAAGGCGCTCGCGACCGGCGGCTGGGCCCAGTATATCGGCCAGGACGGCACCGCCACCGCGTCCAACTGACCTCTTCGACGGCCATCCATGCTGGGCTATGCTGTCAGCCGAAAAGGTTGACAGCATAGCCCTAAACACATGCCCAAGCTCGATGAGACGCGGCCGTTCCTGGCCGTGCAGATCGGCGTGATGACGGTGTCGGACACCCGCACCCTCGCCGACGACAAATCCGGCCAGACCCTGGTCGACCTGATCACCCGTGACGGCCATACGGTTGTCGCCCGCATCATCGTCAAGGACGATGCGGTCGCCATCGCCGCCCAGCTCGAAGCGTGGATTTCGCGCGACGACATCGACGTGGTGATCGCGACCGGCGGCACCGGCGTCACCGGACGCGACGTCACGCCGGAAGCGTTCGAGCAGGTCTACGAGAAGAAGATCGACGGCTTCGGCGAACTGTTCCGCTGGATCTCGTTCCAGAAGGTC
>DATEOK010000528.1:0-11649 GCA_035274225.1 Dongiaceae bacterium | reverse complement strand
ATCGGCGCCGGCGCCCTGGTCGGCGGCCTGGTCGGCAACCGGGTCGGCAACTACCTCGACGAGCAGGACCAGCAGCAGGCCTACAGCACCGCCAACTACGCGCTCAACAACAAGGCGGATGGCCAGACCGCGAGCTGGTCCAATCCGCAGAACAACACCAGCGGCTACACCACGCCGACCGAAACCCACCAGACCGCGAGTGGCACCTGCCGCACCTACCAGACCGGCGTTTCCGCCAACGGCCAGCAGCAAAGTGGCACCGGCACCGCCTGCCGCCAGCCGGATGGCACCTGGAAACTGAACTGAATCGATGACTCGCGATGCCTGACATCCCCCTCCCCCAACTTGGGGGAGGGTTGAGGGTGGGGGAAGCGAGCGAAGTCTCTTTCCAGCGATGCACCGGCTTCCCCCCGTGTCGGGGGAGGAGGAACTCGCGGCAACTCCGCGCTCTTGTCCCCGCCGCCGCTCGCACCTACCTTGGGTGCCGAGAGGGTGAAGCGGCATGACCGATCCGTACAAAGTCCTGGGCGTCAATCCGAGCGCGAGCGATGAGGACATCAAGCGCGCGTACCGCAAGCTCGCCAAGAAGCTGCATCCCGACCTCAATCCCGGCAACAAGAGGGTCGAGGGACAGTTCAAGGAGACGACGGCGGCGTACGACTTCCTGAGCGATCCCGACAAGCGCCGAAAATACGATCGCGGCGAGATCGACGAGAACGGCCAGCCGCGCGGCTTCCGCTATTCCAACACGCGGCCCGGCGGCGGCGCACAACAACAGCAGCAGCGCCGCCGCGGTTCCGGCTTCGGCTACGAGGAAGACGGCGATTTCTCCGAGGACCTGTTCGGCGACTTCTTCGGCTTCGGCAAGGGCGGCGCCGAATCGATCAAGCTCAGGGGCGCCGACGTCAGCTACCAGGTGCGCGTGCCGTTCCTCGAAGCGGTGCTCGGCACCAAGCAGCGCCTGCAGCTGGCCGACGGCAAGACGCTGGAGGTGCAGCTGCCGCCCGGCACCGACACGGGGCAGACGCTGCGCTTGAAGGGCCAGGGGCTGCCGGGACGCGGCGGCGCGCCGGCGGGCGATGCCTTCGTCGAGGTGACGGTGGAGCCGCACCCGGTCTTCACCCGCGACGGCAACGACATCCTGGTCGAGCTGCCGATCACGCTCTACGAGGCGGTGCTGGGCGCGACCCTCAACGTGCCGACCATCGACGGCAAGGTGTCGCTCAAGGTGCCCGTGGGCGCCAACAGCGGCACCCAGCTGCGCCTGCGCGGCAAGGGCGTACAGGCCGGCAGGAGCGGCGCCCGCGGCGACCAGTATGTGCGCCTGGTGGTGATGCTGCCGAAGGAGGTCGATCCGGCCTTGAAGTCCGAGATCGAGAAGTCGGCGCGCAGCCATCCCTACAAGGTGCGTGGCAAGCTAGGGACAGACTAAGCCGCTGATCTGCGGCGCATTCCCACGCGCCCGGCGCGTTCATTGACCCACCCGGCTAATGGTGTAGGATGCCGGTGATTCCCGCAAAGATATCAAGATGTTGTGGCAGGATAGTCAATGAATTCCAAAAGCGGTCTGATGGCCGGCAAGCGCGGCCTGATCATGGGGGTCGCCAACGACAGGTCGATCGCCTGGGGCATCGCCAAGGCCGTGCATGACGCTGGGGCGGAGGTCGCTTTCACCTATCAAGGCGAAGCGCTGCTGAAGCGGGTGAAGCCGCTGGCGGACCAGCTGGGCTCGAGCCTCGTGGTGCCGTGCGAGGTGTCCGACGATGCCAGCCTCGATGCCACCTTCGACGCGGTGAAAAAGGCGTGGGGCACGCTCGACTTCGTGGTGCACGCCATCGCCTTCTCCGACAAGGACGAGTTGAAGGGCCTCTACGTCAGCACCAGCCGCGCCAATTTCCAGCAGACCATGGACATCTCCTGCTACTCCTTCACGGCAGTGGCGGAGCGAGCACGGCGCCTGATGCCGAACGGCGGCAGCCTGCTGACCCTGTCCTATTTCGGCGCCGAGCGGGTGATGCCGCACTACAACGTCATGGGCGTCGCCAAGGCCGCGCTGGAATGCAGCGTGCGCTATCTCGCCGCCGACCTCGGCCCCGATCGGATCCGCGTCAACGCGATCTCGGCCGGGCCGATCAAGACGCTGGCCGCCTCGGGCATCGGCGACTTCCGGCACATCCTGCGCTGGAACGAGCTGAACGCGCCGCTCGGCCGCAATGTCTCGATCGAGGAAGTGGGCGGCGCGGGCCTCTACCTGCTGAGCGATCTGGCGAGCGGCGTCTCCGGCGAGCTGCATCACGTCGACAGCGGCTACAACGTCGTCGGCATGATGCGCACCGATGCCGCCGGAGAACTGGCCAAGATGCTGGCGGACTTCGCCGAGCGCAAAGGCTAGCGATGTCGCACAACACGTTCGGCCACCTGTTCCGGTTCACGACCTGGGGCGAGAGTCACGGGCCGGCGATCGGCTGCGTGGTCGACGGCACGCCGCCAGGCATCGAACTCGCCGAAGCCGACATCCAGCCCTGGCTCGACAAGCGCAAGCCCGGCCAGTCGCGCTTCGTCACGCAGCGGCGCGAGGATGACGAGGTCCAGATCCTCAGCGGCGTGTTCGAAGGCAAGACCACCGGCACGCCGATCTCGCTGCTAATCAAGAACGAGGACCAGCGCAGCAAGGACTACGGCAAGATCAAGGATCAGTTCCGCCCCGGCCATGCCGATTTCACCTACTGGGCCAAATACCATGGCAACCGCGACTATCGCGGCGGCGGGCGCTCGTCCGCGCGCGAAACCGCGTCGCGCGTCGCCGCCGGCGCGATCGCCCGCAAGGTGCTGGCGAGCGTGCTGCAGCATCCGGTGGAGATCCGCGGCGCCCTGATCCAGGTCGGCAGCATCAGCGCCTCGCGCGCGCGCTGGGACTGGGCCGAGACCGAGCGCAACAGCTTCTGGAGCCCGGACGCCGAGGTGGTGCCGCAATGGGAGGCGCTGCTCGACCGCACGCGCAAGGCCGGGTCATCGGTCGGCGCGGTGGTCGAGGTGGCGGCCTCCGGCGTTCCGGTCGGCCTCGGCGCGCCGCTCTACGGCAAGCTCGATGCCGACCTTGCCGCGGCGATGATGGGCATCAACGCGGTCAAGGGCGTCGAGATCGGTGCCGGCTTCGCCGCCGCGGCGCTGACCGGCGAAGAGAATGCCGACGAGATGCGCATCGAGGACGGCAAGCTGAAGTTCCTGTCCAACATGGCGGGCGGCATCCTCGGCGGCATCTCGACCGGGCAGGACCTGGTGGTGCGCTTCGCCGTGAAGCCGACCTCCTCGATCAACCAGCCGCGCAAGAGCATCAACACCGCCGGCGAAGAGATCGACGTCGTCACCACCGGCCGCCACGACCCTTGCGTCGGCATCCGCGCCGTGCCGGTGGGAGAAGCGATGTTGGCCGTGGTGCTGGCGGATCACCTGCTGCGCCACCGCGCACAGTGCGGGCTGGACTAGGGCAAACCCGTCCATATCCACGGTTTTGCTCGCCGCCAGCGCCAGCCGGTCTGTGCGCACCGTCACACCGCTACCCCGAACGCCTCCGCACTGGCCCTCGACCAACGGACAGGACAACCAAGGAGGTCGTCATGTCCACGTTCAAGGCGCGTATGTTGACGGGTGCGTTCGTGCTGGCGATGAGCGGCGGCACGGCTTTCGCGGGTGCGGACCTGGTGCCGGATGCGAGCAACCTCGCGACCATGGGCCAGGCCAGCGTCACCAACATGGGCGATACGGCGAGCGAGCCCTCGGTGCTCACCGTCGTTTGCCAGAAGACCAGCGGCGGCATGGGCGGCTGCGCCGAAGATCCCGGCATGGCTGCGTACGAAGACGGCAGCTATCCCAACGCCGCGGTGATCCAGGTTCCGGCGCTGCAGCCCGGCGAGACCTTTGACCACGTCCTCGAATTCTGGAACGGACTGGTGTGGGGCGCCGGCACCTATGAGCTGACCCTGACCGCCGATGCCGGCGAGGCCGTCGCCGAGGACGATGAAGACAACAACCAGTCGACGGCGGAGAAGCAGCAGCTTGCCGGCATCAACAAGACGCCGACCCCGAAGGGCCCCGGCACCATCGTCATCAAGCCCAAGAGCGGCGGTGGCGGCGGCTTCCCCTTCGAGCTGCAGTTCACCTTCGGGCAGTAAGCCGAAATCTCCTCCCCCACCATGGGGGAGGATCGAGGTGGGGGAAGCGAGCGATGATTGTCTCGCATCGAAACGCGGCTTCCCCTCCCTACCCTCCCCCGTATCGGGGGAGGAGGTTCACCTCAACGTCTCCTGAACTCCGCCACCAGCTCCACATGCGCCGACCAGATGAACTGGTCGACGATGGTGACGGCGGCGAGGTCGTAGCCGCCGTCCACCAATGTCCGCGCGTCGCGGGCGAAGGTGGCGGCGTTGCACGACACGGCGACGATGCGCTTCACCCGCGCCTTGGCCAGCACCTCCGATTGCGCCTTGGCGCCAGCGCGCGGCGGGTCGAACACCACGGCATCGAAATTTTTCAGCTCCTGGAAGGTGAGCGGTGCGCGCTCCAGGTCACGGGCCTCGGTGCTGATGCGGTGGCCGAGCTGCGCGCGCTTGGCCGCCTCAACCAATGCGGCGAGCGAGGGCTTGCTGCCTTCGACCGCGTGCACCTTGCCGATCTTTGCCAGGTCGAAGGTGAAGGTGCCGGCGCCGGCATAGAGCTCCGCGATGCGCTTGGCCTTGCCGGTCATGGCGAGCACCGCCGCCTTCAAGGTCGCTTCGCCCTCGGCGCTCGGCTGCAGGAAGGACGGCATCGGCAGGTCGACCAGCACCTCGCCGAACCGCACCTGCGGCGGGCGCAGCTGCACGATCGGTTCGGGCGTGCCGCGCTTCGAGTGCCAGCCGATGCGCGCGACATTGTGCTCCGCGGCGAAATGCGCCAGCGCCGCGCGCTGTCCGGCATTGGGCGTGGCGTCGCAGGTGATGAGCAGATCGAAGCCGGTCAGCGTCTCGGTCGCCAGGATGTCGGCGGCATCGCCGTCGCGCAGCACCTGGTGCAGCACCGCGCGCAGCGGCGCCATCAGGTTGCCGAGCGCGGGCACCAGGATCGGGCAGATATGCTGGTCGACGATCGCATCGCTGCCGCGCGCGTGGAAGCCGAGGCGGACCACGGCGCCCTGCCGCAGCGCTGCGAACTCGGCGCGCCGCCGCGTCGCGCCCGGGACGAACACCGATTGAAAACGCTCCGGCAGCGCGAGGCCGCGATGGCTGAGCGCCTGGCGCACCACGTCGATCTTCCAGCCGCGATAGGCCGGCTCCGCCCAGACCTGCAGGGCGCAGCCGCCACACAGCGCTGCCTCCAGCGCACGGCGATCCGGCGAGGGCTCGAGGATCTCGACCTCGGTCGCCGCGAGATCGCCGCCGGCCGCGGGCCGCAGCCGCGCGCGCACCCGCTCGCCCGGCAGGGCGAAGGGCACGAACACGCGCTTGCCCTGCCATTCGGCCAGCGCATCGCCCTGCCCGCCCATGGCGGTGGTCATCAATTCGACCTTTTCGGGGCCTCGGCTCATGTCCCTCGATCAGCAAGACAGCGACAACAAAGCTGGCTTATGATGGCGCCCCATTCCGGGGCAACAAAAAAGACGGATTGGTGCAATGGGTTTCCTCCGTTTTGTCGTGCGGTTCATTTTCTGGCTGCTGGCCCTCATCGGCATCGCCGCGATCGCCATGGTCGTCGCCGGGTTCTTCTTTCTCGGCGAACTCGGCCGGCCGCATGTCAAAGTCCCCGACCAGGCCATCCTCACCATCGACCTCAGCGAGGGGCTGGCGAAGGATCATGTCCGGCTGCCGTTCGCGCCGGCGGGCAAGCCGACTGTCGAGGACATCGTGCTGGGGCTGGAAGCCGCCGCCGCCGACAGCCGCGTAAAAGGGGCGATGCTGAAGGTCGGGCGCGGCCCGCTCAACATCGCCGAGGCGCAGGAGATCCGCGACGCGGTCGCGCGCTTCAAGGAGAGCACCAAGCCGATCCACGCCTTTGCCGAATCCTTCGGCGAGGCGGGCGACGGCACCCTGCATTACTACCTCGCCACCAGCGCGGACCGCATCTTCCTACAGCCGTCGGGCGAAGTCTCGACCATGGGCTTCATGGTGGAGCAGCCGTTCCTGCGCGCCGCGCTCGACTGGCTCGGCGTGCAGCCGCGGGTTAGCAAGCGCAAGGAGTTCAAGGGCGCGCCGGATCTCTTCACCGAGACCGCAATGCCGGCGCCGCTGCGCCAGAACCTGCAGCAGCTGACCGATTCCTGGTTGACCCAGGTGGTCGACGGCATCGCCGCCAGCCGAAAGAAGGATCCCGGCGTGGTGCGCCGCTGGATCGACGACGCGCCGTGGAGCGCCGCCGACGCCAAGAAGGAAGGCATGGTGGACGAGCTCAACTACTGGGACCAGGCCGCTTCCGTCACCTATGGCGTGGCGGGCCCGGATGCCTCGGTCAAGATCGCCGACTATGCCGCGCAGATTCCGGAGCTGAAGTCGACGGCGCCGCGCGTCGCCCTCATCCGCGGCGACGGTCCGGTGGTCCTGGGCGACAGCAAGGCCGATCCGTTCGGCGAGTCCAACAACCTCGGCTCCGACACCATCGTGAAGGCGTTCTCCGACGCGATCGACGACCGGGTGCGCGCCATCATCTTCCGCATCGATTCGCCCGGCGGTTCCTATGTTGCGGCCGACGCGATCTGGCGCGAAGTTGCGCGGGCGCGGGAGCTTGGCATCCCGGTGATCGTGAGCATGGGCAGCGAAGCAGCGTCCGGCGGCTATTTCGTGGCAGCGCCCGCGACCAAGATCGTGGCGCAGCCGGGCACCGTCACCGGCTCGATCGGCGTGTTCGCCGGCAAGCCGGTGCTGACCAACCTGTGGGCCAACCTCAACATCCACTTCGAAGGCGTGCAGTCGGGCGCCGCCGCCGGCACCAACAGCGTCAACCGCGACTATTCGCCGGAAGAGTGGGCCAAGCTCGAGAAGCGGCTGGACGAGATCTATGCCGACTTCACCGGCAAGGTCGCGGAGGGCCGCAAGCTGAAGCCCGACAAGATCGAAGAGGTCGCCAAGGGGCAGATCTGGACCGGCGCCGACGCCAAGGCGCGCGGCCTGGTGGACGAGCTCGGCGGTCTATCGATGGCGATCCGCCTCGCCAAGCAGGAGACCAAGCTGGCGCAGGAGACCGCCGTCACCCTGGTCACCTATCCGTCGGAGGAAGAGCGCTGGGAAGAGTTCCTGGGCGAATTCATGGGCAGCAGCACATCGGCGCCGGCGCTCAGCGAACGTGCAGCCCTGGTACCGGGCGCGCAGGAGCTGGCGCGCGCGCTGCAGCCGCTGATCGCGCAGCCGGACACCGTGCTGCTGTGGTCGCCGCCGCTCAGCGTCAACGGCCGTATCGACTAGGCGATCCATGCTCTACGCGATCCTGGCGTATCACGAGGAGGGCGTCGTCGAATCCTGGACCAGGGAGGAGGATGCGGCGCTGATGGCCGAGCTGCTCCAGGTCGGCGACCGCCTGGTCCGGGAGAAGTGCCTGGGCCCGGCTGCCCGGCTTGGCCCGACGCAGCGTGCGGTGACCTTGCGCGGCAAGGGCGACGGCATGGTCATCGACGGACCCTTTGCCGAGACCAAGGAGCAGCTGCTCGGCTTCTATGTCGTGGACTGCCCGACGCTCGACGCAGCCGTCGCGACGGCGCGCGACCTGCGCGGCGCCAATCCGACCGCCGTCTATGAGATCCGGCCGATCCTGCTCTATCGCTCCGGCACGCAACTGGCGGGCCGAGAAGAGAGCTGATCTACCGGGCAGCCACCAGGACCGCGCCACCGGCGATGAGGGCGACGCCCAGCCAGTTGGCGAGAGTCAGCTTCTCGCTCAGGAACACTGCACCGAATATGGCGACCAGCACGACGCTGAGCTTGTCGATCGGCGCAACCCGCGCTGCGTCGCCCAGCTGCAAGGCGCGGAAGTAGCAGATCCACGACGCGCCGGTCGCGAGCCCCGAGAGCGCGAGGAACAGGTAGGTGCGCGCGGAGATCGTGCCTGGGCTTTGCCATTCGCCGGTGGCGCTCAGGATCGCCGCCAGCACCAGCAGGATGACGATGGTGCGCACGAAGGTCGCAAAGTCGGCGTTGACGTTCTCGACGCCGACCTTCGCGAAGATCGCGGTCAACGCCGCGAAGGCCGCGGACAGCACCGCCCAGAACTGCCAGGATGACGCAGTAAAGCTCATGGTGCCTCCTTGCGCGCCGCGATCAGAAACTCCTTGTTGCCTTCCGGCCCAAGCACGGGGCTCTCGACGATCCCCAGCACCGACCAGCCAGGCTGTCGTTCGAACCAGGCGCGGATGCGCTCGCACACCTCTTGATGCAGCACCGGGTCGCGCACCACGCCGCCCTTGCCGACGCGGTCGGGGCCGACTTCGAATTGCGGCTTGATGAGTGCAATCGCGACGGCGTTCGGCTTGGTCAGGGAGAGCGCGGCGGGCAGCACGGTTTCGAGGCCGATGAAGCTGGCGTCGCACACCACCCAATCCGCCGGCTCGATGATTTCGTTCGAGGTCAGGTGGCGAGCATTGGTGCGTTCCAGCACAACGACGCGCGGATCGGTGCGCAGCTTCCACGCCAACTGGCCATGGCCGACATCGACCGCGTAGACCTTGGCCGCGCCGCTGGTCAGCAGCACGTCGGTGAAGCCGCCGGTCGAGGCGCCGACATCGATCGCGACCGCGCCTTTGGGATCGAGCGCGAAATGCGCGACCGCGTGCGCAAGCTTGAGCCCGCCGCGCGAGACCCATGGATGGTCCTGGCCCTTGACCTCGAGCGGCGCGTCCTCCGCCACCTGATCGCCGGCCTTGGCGATGCGGCGGTCGGCGCTGAACACCTTGCCGGCCATGATCAGCGCCTGGGCCTTGGCGCGGGTCTCGACCAGGCCGCGCTCGACCAGAAGCTTGTCGGCGCGTTGCTTGGCCATCAGGCGATCAGGCGCCCGGAGAGTCGCCGCCAACGCAGGAACAGCAGCGTGGCCGAGACCGCGAGCCCGATCGCGAGGCCCCACCACAAGCCTCTGGCGCCGAAGCCCATCAGGAATCCCATGGTGACGCCGCTGCCGAGGCCGAACACCCAGTAGCCGAGGCCGCAGATCACCATCGGCATGGTGGTGTCCTTGAGCCCGCGCAGCGCGCCCTGGGTCGTCACCTGCGTGCCGTCGACGATCTGGAAGATCGCGGCGATCACGAACAGCGAGGCTGCCAGGTCCACGGCCGACGCGTTCTCAGGCAGCGACAAATCCAGATAGACCGACGTGAGGAATCCGGGCACCAGCAGCATGGTGGTGGCCGTGATCATCATCCAGCCGACGCCGAGCCAGACGGCGACATAGCCGGCACGCCGCGCCGCTTCCGGCTGGCCGGCGCCGACCGCGTAGCCAACGCGCACCGTCGCCGCCTGCGACAAGGCATAGGGAATCATGAAGCTGACGGCGCAGACGTTCAGGACGACGTTGTGCGCCGACAGCGCATCGGTGGCGATCACGCCCATCAGGAACGTGACGGTGAAGAACAGGCCGGTCTCGAACAGGTAGGCCATCGCGATCGGGATGCCGACGGTGAACAGCTCCTTCATCATCTTGCCGTCGATGTGCATCAGCCGCTCGAAGATGCGATAGCGCCGCAATTCGGGAACCCACTGCACATAGACGATGATGATGACGAGGTGCAGCAGCGCCACGAAGCTGCCGCCGAGGCCGACCGCCGCCACGCCCATCTCCGGCGCGCCCCAGTTGCCGTACATGAAGATCCAGTTGGAGAGCGCCGCGATCGGCATTCCGACCACCGCGCAGATCGTCACGATGTGCGGACGCCGCATGACGGTGACGAAGTTGCGCAGCACCGTGAACCAGTAGACCAGCGGGATCCAGGGCAACCCCCAGAAGATGACCCTGCGGACCTCGCTGATGACAGCAGCATCCTTGTAGAACAACGGCAGGATCGGCAAGGCACCCACCACCAGGAGCATCACCGGGATGCTGAGCAGGGTCGCCATCACGAAGCCCTGGCGCATCGATTCCGACACCGCTTCCAGGTTGCCGGCGCCGTGCGCCTGCGCACCGACCGCGCCGGTCGCGGTGATCGCGCCCATGCCCCAGAACATCGGCGTGAACAGCCATTGCAAGCCAAGACCGGCCGCCGCCAGCGCACCCGGATGGCGCAACGGATCGAGATGACCCGCCATCGCGTAGTCGATCATGCCCTGCCCCATCTCCGCCAGCAGACCGCCGGCGATGGGCAGGGTGAGGATCAGGGTGTCGCGGACCTCGCGGCGCCAGTTCGGCGCCACGGCGAGCGTATCGGCGGGCACGCCCGCATGTGTGATGTCGCTCGACATGGGTCCGGCATCCCGGCTCAGCTCTTGCGGGTGATGACGAAGTCGGTCATCCAGCGCAACGGATCGGCCTTGTGGCCGAAGATGTCGAGATGGCCGTTGGCCTGGTCGCCCAGCAGGCGCGCCTGCGCCCGCGCGCGGTCGAGCCCCAGGATCGAGACGAAGGTCGCCTTGCCCGCCGCGGCGTCGGCGCCGACCGGCTTGCCGGTCGCGGCCGCGTCGCCCTCGGCATCCAGCAGATCGTCGACGATCTGGAACGCGAGGCCGAGGTCGTGGGCATAGGAGATCAGTGCCTGGCGCATGTTCGGCGCGGCGTGGCCGAGGATGCCGCCGGCCTCGCAGGAGAAGGCGATGATCTCGCCGGTCTTCAGCCGCTGCAGCCGCGTGATGGCGCCGATGTCGAGCTTCTCGTTCTCCGCCAGCAGATCGATCATCTGGCCGCCCACCATGCCGGCCGCGCCGCCGGCCTTGGCCAGCGCCAGGACGAGGTCGGCGCGCACGTGGCCATCCGGGTGGGTCGCGGGATCGGCCAGCACTTCGAACGCCATGGTCAACAGGCCGTCGCCGGCGAGGATGGCGGTCGCCTCGTCGAATTCCTTGTGCACGGTCTTGCGGCCGCGGCGCAGGTCGCTGTCGTCCATCGCCGGCAGGTCGTCATGCACCAGGCTATAGCAATGCAGCATCTCGATCGCCGCCGCCGCGCGCAGCGCGTAGTCGTGATGCACGTCGAACATGAGCGCGCTGTTGATCAGGAGATAAGGCCGGATGCGCTTGCCGCCGCCCATGGTGGCATAGCGCATGGCATCGACCACGCGCCGCTCGGCCCCCGCGACCGGCGGCAGCAGCTGGTCTAGCGTGCGGTTGACCGCGGCTGCGGCCTCGTTCAATGCGCGTTCGATCGACACCTGAGAAATCCCCTGAGGAACTTGAGTAAGCGAAAACCCGAATAAACTAATCGAACTTGGCCGGCTCCGTGCCGACCGAGCCATCTTGAGAGAGCACGATCTTCTCGACCTTGAGCTGCGCCTCGCGCAGCTTGGCTTCGCAATGCCGCTTCAAGGCCGCGCCGCGCTCATACGCCCTGATCGCCTCCTCGAGCTTGTTGTCGCCGCGCTCCAGGCGCTTCACCAGCTCCTGCAGTTCCGCCAGCGCCTCTTCAAAGCTCAAGGCGGCGATGTCGGCCGGAACGGCCGTTCCGGTCGCCTGGTCCTGGGCCATTCCCATGCCTCTGAACAATTGCCCC
>DATEOK010000527.1:0-2050 GCA_035274225.1 Dongiaceae bacterium | reverse complement strand
GCTGAAGGAGGAGGGGTCAAGGTCGATCCGCATCATCAGCCGCGTGGGCTCGCGCGTGCCGGTGAACTGGGCGGCGGCCGGCCGGCTCCTGGTGTCCGACCTGGACGATGCCACCCTCGGCGCGCTGTTGAAGCGCTCGGTCCGTCAGTCACCGACCGGGCGTTCGATCACCGATGTCCCGAAGCTGATCCAACAGATCCGGAAATTCCGCAAGCAGGGCTATGCGACCGAGCTCAATGAAACCAACGAGCATGCCGGTTGCGTGGCCGCGCCGGTCATTGACGGCAGCGGCCGCTGTGTTGCCGCCATCAGCGTCGTCGCGCCCGAGCATCGTCTCGGGAAGCAGAACCGCGATGAGTTGATCAGGAGAGTCCGGGAGGCTTCCGCCAAGCTGTCCGGCCGCCTCGGCGCCCACTAACCCGCGGACGTCTCGAACAGCTTCTGCAGCCGATCGAGCAGGTCTCGCTCGTTCAGTTCTCCGCGCAGATGATGCTCGATCAGATCGCCGGCCTTGGCCTGGAAGCCGAGATAGCCGGCAAAGCGGGGCCGAATCCAGCAACCCTCCACGGTCCGCAAGGTGTCGCGGTAGCAGCCGCCAAACCTGGCGTTGATCTCCGCATCCTTCCAGCACTCGGCTCTCGCCGGCTGACCATGATGCAGCGCGAACGCTGTTTGCGTTGCCGCCGTCGCTGCAAAGCGTGCATAGGTCAAGGCTGCTTCCGGATTCGCGCAATGCGCCGAAATACCTAGCCCCGTTCCGCCGATGGTCGAGCCGCCTGGCCCGGATGGTCCTGGAAAATCCTGGAAGCGCAACGGGCGCCGCTGGTCCGCCTCGGCGTAGGTCGCATAGCAATAGACTGCGGGGCAGAAGACCAGATCGTCGCGCGCCACCATGACATCATGCAGCGCGATGCTGTTCCAGTCCAACGCCTCGCGTGGGCATAGCGCCAGCAGCTCGCGCAAATGCTCAAGAGCCGCACGCGCCGTGCCCAAGTCGGCGAATGGTTCGCGGGGCGACGTCGCGCAAGGTCTCCCGAGATTGGCGCACAATGTGAAGAACGTCATTAGGCTGTGCACGCCGCGCAAGCCGATGGCGAGTTTCATGCCGTGCCTCGCCGCCGTTCGGCCGAGGTCAAGCAATGCTGCCCAATCGGCCGGCGGTGCACTATCCAGCTGCGCCATCAGGTCAGGCCGCGACACCGCCACCTGGCATGCCGCATCCACCGGCACTGCCCAGGTTTTCCCTTGATAGACATAGGTTTCAAGCGACGGCCCGACGAAGGTGGATCGCATGTCCCCAGCCAAGATATCGTCCAGCGGCAACAGGCAGTTGCTGGCCGCGATGTCGCCGCAGAACGGATGGTCGAGGATGATCATGTCGTAGGACCGCGCCAATTCGGCGACCGGCGTGAATTCAAACCCATGCAGCGGACGCGACGACCACTCGATCTCGATGCCGGGATGCTGCCGCGCGAACATCGCCTGCGTCGCCAGCAGCGGGTCGATTGCGCGGCGATGGTCCCATGTCATTCCACGCAAGCGTAGCGGCGGCATTCGACGCTCTCCCGTTGACTTAGAGGCGATTCCAGCTAACCTACCATTCTATAAATGCGTACAACAGTCCAGCATTCTGGAATTTGGCGCGGCACGCTCGGCAAACGCAGCGTGACAACGGGAGCAGGGAGGTAGCGATGAAACTGGCACGATTGATGTGCGGCGCGGCAGTCGGTGCGCTGGCCATGGCGGGATTGTCGAGCGCGGCGCTTGCAGCCGCGGGCGATGAATGCGTGAAGGTGCTGGGATACGAGTGGAGCGGCGAGAAGCAATCGATGGATCCCGCCGACATGCATTCCGGCGACGACGCCTATCACACGTTCGCGGTCTATAACCGCCTGGTCGATATCGACGACAATTTCAAGGTCCTGCCGGAGCTGGCGACCGAGTGGGGCGTGTCCGACGACGGCCTGACCTGGACCTTCAAACTGCGCGACGGTGTGAAATTCCACAGCGGCAAGGACTTCTCCTCCGCCGACGTGGTCTACAGCTTCAA
>DATEOK010000526.1:0-3502 GCA_035274225.1 Dongiaceae bacterium | reverse complement strand
CCCGCCCCCGGCTCCAGCCGGCCGCGTAGGAAGTTCATCGCCGGCGAACCGATGAAGCCCGCCACATACATGTTGGCCGGCCGCTCGTAGATCTCCTCCGGCGGCGCGAACTGCTGCACCACGCCGTCGCGCATGATGGCGATGCGCGACGCCAGGGTCATCGCCTCGATCTGGTCGTGCGTCACATAGACGATGGTGGTGCCGAGGCGCTGGTGCAGCTTCTTGATCTCGGTGCGCATCTCGGCGCGCAGCTTGGCATCGAGATTGGATAGCGGCTCGTCGAACAGGAACACCTTCGGCTCGCGCACCAGGGCGCGGCCGATCGCGACGCGCTGGCGCTGGCCACCGGACAATTGCGCCGGCTTGCGGTCCAGCAGATGCTCGATCTGCAGCAGCGCTGCGACCCGCTTCAGCGCCGTTTCGCGCGCCTTGCCGTCGACCTTGCGGATTTCGAGCCCGAAGGTCAGGTTGCGCGCGACCGTCATGTTCGGATAGAGCGCATAAGACTGGAACACCATTGCGATGTCGCGGTCCTTGGGATGGACATCGGTGATGTCGCGCTCGCCGATCAGCAGTTCGCCTTCGCTCGGGTCGATCAGGCCGGCGATGATGTTGAGCAAAGTGGACTTGCCGCAGCCGGACGAGCCCAGCAGTACCAGGAACTCGCCGCTCTGGAGCTCGATGTCGATGCCCTTCAGCACCTCCACCGGGCCGAAGCGCTTCTTGATGCCGCGGATGCTCAAGGACGACATGCTACCTTCCCCGCAAGCTCTGCTTCTGCGCTGCCGGCACAATGTATTCCCGTGGATGGGTCGAGATCGCGCGCGATGCAGTCGCCACGCCGGCGGCAATCGCGGCATCGAAGCCTTCGCCCCTGGCGATGGCCGCCAGATAGCCGGCGTTGAACACGTCGCCCGCGCCGATGGTGTCGACCGCCTTCACCACAGGCGCCGGCACATGGATCATGGTGCCGCCGCGCAGCCCGGAGGCGCCGAGAGGCCCGCGCTTGGCGATGACGTGCGCGCTCTTGGGCATCACGCGCAAGGCAGCCATCATCGCGTCCTCGACCTCCGGCACCTCGAACAGCGACAGCAACTCGACCTCGTTCATCAGCAGGTGATGCGTGTGCTTGACCCAGCTGAGGCATTGCGCGCGGATCTCCCGGGTCCAGCCGGTGATCGGCCAGCCGGTGTCGAGCGCGACCTCGATCCGATGCTTTTCCAACAGCTCGAACAGTCCAGGATAGTCCGCGCTCAGGCGATCCATCAGGAACCCACCGACCAGCAGCGCGATGCCGCCGCTCAGCGCGTTGAAATCCAGGGCCCGCGTCACCTCCTCCAGGCTCAGCTTCTCGATATGGCCGTGGGTGGTGAGGAACGTGCGCTCCGAATCCGGATGCGCAATTCCGACGGAGAATGTCGTCGCACAGGATTCGCGCGGCCAAGCGGCGCTGTGCGCGCGGAAGATGGTGCGCAGCCAGTCGCCGAACATGTCGTTGCCGGTATTGGCCGCGACCTGGAATGGCACGTCGAGCGCCGTCCAGGCGAGCGCGGTGTTGCCGACGCAGCCCGCGGGGCGCACGTCACCGTGGTCGACCATGGATTCGGTGCCGGGATGCAGCGTCGGCGGGCAATCGCCGACGATGATGTCGACATTGACGTTGCCGATGATGGCGAGCGGCCGCAGCATCCTACTCGGTCCGCGTGATCTTGGTGGTACGCACCGGAATGCCGACATCGGAGACGCGCTGCCCGGCGATGCCGATGGCAAGGCGCTGCGCCGTCGGCAGCATGCTGAGGATCGCGGCCACGCCGCTGGCCCTGGGGAAACGCAGGGTAAGGTCGCCGCGGACCTCATCCGAGCCCGAGGTGTCGAACACCAAGGTCGGCGACCCGCCGGCGACCGTGTCGCGCGCCAGCCCTCCGACCAGCGACGTCGCCGGTTCGTCGGCGCAGAAATGCACGGCGCCGAGATCAGGCCCCAGGATTTCGAGCGGGCCATGTCGGAACTGGCCACCTTCCAGCGCATAGGCGGGCATACGCGCCAGCTCCATGGTACTGAGCGCGGCGGCCTCCGCCAGGCCGCGCAGGCCGCGCCCGGAAAAGACGATGGCGCGGCACGGCTTCAGCAGCTTCACCGCCTCTTTCACATCGAGCCGGGCCCGCGCACGCAACGCATCCAGCGCCGGGATCGCATCGAGACCGAGCGCGGCCAGCACGCCGAGATGCAGAGCCAGCGTGATCATAAGGCTGCGGGTTGCCGCAAATGCATGCTCGGTGCCGCCGGCGCCGACCAGCGAAGGCAGCATCCGGCCCAGGGTTGAACTTGCTTCCAGCGTCATCCCATAGGCCGCGGAATGGCCGGACAACACATTGAGGATGCGATGGACCTCGGCTGACTCACCGGATTGCGACGTCACGATGATGACGGCATCGCCGAGGTCGAGCGGCGAATAGAGCTGCTCCGACAGCGAAATCGCCACCGCTTGTATGCCGCGCGCGCGATACTCCACCTCCGCCATCCGGTTGACGGCATGCGATCCGCCTATCCCCAACAGCAATACACGCTTGCGCAGATGCATCGCCTCGGCGATGCGGGCGGCGAGCTCCGCCGCTGCGCCATAGGACGCCAGCGCGTCGTCGTGCTGGCGCGACATTTCGCGATCGATTGCAATGACGCCTTCGGCCGTGATGTTGCCTTGCGGACTCATCCTTTGACACCTCCTGTGGTCAGGCCGGAGATCAGCGCCTTCTGCAATCCGAAGCCGATGATCACCGGTGGCAGGGCCGCGATTATGCCAGCAGCGGCGATCAGACCATAGTCCGCGATGCGGCCGCCGGCGAGATCGGCGATCGCAACCGTCAGTGTCTTTGCCCGCTGGTCGGAGGTGAACAGCAACGCATAGAAGAATTCATCCCACGCCAATAAGAACGCGAACAGGCCCGCGGTCGTCAGCCCAGGTGCCGCCAGCGGCAGCGTGACGTTGCGCATGATTTGCATCAGGTTCGCGCCGTCCATCATCGCCGCCTGCTCGATCTCGAACGGCACGTTGTCGAAGTTGCTCTTCAGCAGCCATGCCGTGAACGGCGCCAGGATGCTGAGATAGATGAGCGCAAGGCTGAACACCGAGTTGAGCGCGCCCATGCCGCTCAGCGTAAAATACATCGGCACCACCAGCGCGACCGGCGGCAGCATGTAGGTGGCGACCGAGACCTGCAGCATCCAGGAAAAGCGCCGCGGCATGCGCGACACCGACCAGGCCGCCGGGATGCCGACGAGCAGCGCCAGCAGTGCGCCCAGTCCAGCAACCACCATGCTGTTGCGCAACGACGCGGTAAAGGCGGCGCCGGTCGTGTTCTCGGTCAGGGTCAGCAGCTTGATGTAGCGCGAGAAGTCCCACTCCGCCGGGATCCAGCGCAGCGGCACGGCGGTCAGGTCGTTGGTGCTGCTGACGCTCATCAGCCCCATCCAGATCACCGGTGCCAGGATCACGACGGTGAGC
>DATEOK010000525.1:0-4584 GCA_035274225.1 Dongiaceae bacterium | reverse complement strand
ATTGCAGGGGTAGTAGACCTTGTTCTCCGCCTTCGGCGTCTCGCCCACCACCAGCAGGCGCGCCTCCCGGTCGGTGTTGTTGAGGAAGGTGTGGCAGAGCCCGGTGCCCGCCGGAAAGCCGACCGCATCACCCGGCTCCAGACGATGCAGGTGGCCGTCGATCCAGGCGTCCGGGGCGCCTTCCAGCACGAACACGAACTCCTCTTCGTGGCTCTCGGCATGCGGATAGGAAGTGCGCCGCCCGGGCGGCAGGCGCTCATGATGGATGCCGATCGCCTTCAGGCCCAGCTTGCGCGCCAGCGGTGCCCCGATCGAGAGCAGCTCGTCGCTGTTCGGATAGTGGCCGTCATCGGCCCCTTCGAGCTGAGTCCAATGGCGGATGAAATCGGGGCGGGGTGGCTGGTTCGGCATGGTTTGGCTCCTCCCAGGCTCTCAAGCATGAAGGTCATATGCAAGCCTGCCCAGGCGTGTCAGGAGTGAGTATTCCGGGACCATCCCTGTCAACAAGTTGCACGCTAATAGTTCCGAAAACGATCATACCAATAGGGTGTCTTGTCCGCCCATTGCTTCCACTTGGCGTTCCCGTGAAGAAGTATCCAGGCTTCGCGCGAGTAGTCGCCGTGGCTAAGCGCGCGGCAATCGCGCTTGGTGGTCAGGATGGCGCGATGCAAAGCTTCGCCAGGGCCGCCGTCTCCTTCTGGCCACAGGCGTCCCAGTAAACCGTCGAAATATCCTTGATCGGAGCGCGCCCAGGCGACGGCCTGCCGCGTCAGAAGCTCGGGCGCGCTGGGTAATCTGGCGATCGCCCGCAACTCATCCAGGTCCACGCTGGCTTGCAGCCAGTCCGGCCATTCGCGTGGGATCAGCACGCCGGTGTATCCTACGCGGCTGCCGTAGAAGCCATAATACGTGCTGCGCGGAGGTTCCAGCTCGCTCCGATAGTTGATGAAATACCAGCGATCAAGCTCGGGAATCTCTCCGTAATGAAGCACGCGTCCCAACAGATCATCCATCGCGTCCTGGTATGAGTCGGGTGTGAGGTGACCGCACCACCGGCTGTCGGTGCCTCGTGGCCACTCTGCCTGAATCGAGAATCGGCGGTCGCGCAGCATCAAGAGCAGCGCCAAGCGATCTCGATCCGCGCCGGAGGCCGACAAGATCGGCTGTGCAATACCGCCCAAGGCGGAATCATGCGCGGCAAGAAAACGCATGATCTCGTCGGCGATCTTGGTCTTCTCTAGGAGATGGGCGCGCGTCCACGCGACCCGCGCGAGGCTCAGCCGTGTTTCGGGGGTGAAGGCTTCACTTTGCGCTAGCTTGAACAGAGCATCAATCGAAAGACCGTTCAGCGCCCACCATTCGCGTTCATCGGGATCGCTGTCTTTGGTCAGCGAAGCATAGGTCGCCAGTGTATCGGCAATCATCCACGCGCGCTCCGTGAAGGCATTGGCCAACGCTGCCTGAGTGGCAGATCGCCCGGAGTTACCCTCCGCACCACGGATCATGGACAGCATCCATGAATCTTGGCGACCGCTGATATAGAGAGAGGCAACCCGTTGCGCGATCCTGGCATCGCTGATGCTGTCATCCGCGCCGCCCGAGATAGCCGGGCTGTCTGCCATCAAGGCAATGGCGCGACTAAGGGCTTCGTTGTCCTGCAGGCCACGGGAGAACAGCAGCCGGAGCGTATGAAACCGGAGCAGCGGATAGGAAAGATATTCGCTGCGCGTTGCATTGCAGTTATTCACCCGCTCGTTCAATGCCAGGAAGCGCTCGATCAATGCATCGGCGATCGGATCCGACGGCAGCACACGTGAAAACACCACGAGTTCCCACGCCATGTCCTGTCCGCCCTGTGACCGCTCGATCGCGTGCTGCGTGATGCGGTCATATGCCTGACTATGCAGCGCATGCGGGTCGAAATAAGTCCAGCTTGTTGCCAGTGGGCGATACTCGCGCTTGCTATAGTAGCGATAGACGCGATGTAGATTGTCGGACGCGGCCATCGATTGCAGCCAATCCGCAACGTCCAGAGCGCGGTATGGGCTGGTCTCCGGCTCGTCGAGCCACCAATCGTCTTTCGGCTCGCCGCCGGTATAGGCCTCCGGCCGGTATGACCGCAGGCCCTCTTCGCGCAAGAACAACTGTGCGTACTGGAACTTGGTTCGTTCGATCTCGCTTGTCTGCAAGGTCTCTTGCGAGACCAGCAACTGCTGGAATCGTGCAGTGCGCGGGTCATCGGCATTGCCCCAATCCGAGACCGGATCCTCTTGGATGAACCATGGCAGATCGAGCAACTCTCTCGGCAGGAGATCAGCATCGACGCCTTTCATCAGGCGATAGAGGGCCAGCTCGTTTAAGCTGTTGCCGTATTCGAGAGCGGCGGCGATCTCGAGGTCGATGACACGCTCCTTGGCGGCAGAAACCTCCCCGCACAGTGAAGCAGCCTGCGCGTCTGCATGGCTTGGAAAGGCGGCCAATAGAACTGAAAGGCTGATGAGAGAAGCCAGACCCTGCGCACGCAGGAGAAACAAGCGCACCTTCGCACTCCGATAACTCAATCAATCAAGCTCCACCAAAGGGAGCAAATCAATATGGCGGATTCGCGTCGAATGTGCGACGGAAATGAAGCTTGTGGCTGAGGCTAGTACGCCTTCACCACGTCCCCGTTCCCGGTGTAGTCCGCGCGCGCGAGGCGCACGAACGGCTCCATGATCTCCTCCGGCGTGCGCAGGGTCATCGGATCCTCGCCGGGGTAGGCGGCGGCGCGCATGCGGGTGCGGGTGCGGCCGGGATCGATGATGTTGGCGCGCACGTTGCTCTGCTGGATCTCCTTGGCGTAGATGCCGACCAGCATCTCGAGCGCGGCCTTGGAGACGGCGTAGGCGCCCCAATAGGCGCGCACGTCGCGGGCGACGCCGCTGGAGACGAAAATGCCGCGGCCGGCAGCGGACTGGCGCAGCAGCGGATCGATGCTGCGGATCAGGCGCCAGTTGGCGGTCAGGTTGACGTCGATCACTTCCTGCCACGCCTTTGGCTCGGTGTGGGTCAGCGGCGACATCTGGCCGAGGATTCCGGCATTGCCGACCAGCACGTCGACCTTGCCGTAGCGCTCATAGAGCCCGGCGCCGAGCTGGTCGATGGTGTCGAAGTTGCGCAGGTCCATCGGCACTAGCAGCGAGGTCTTGCCGTTGATGGCGCGGATCGCGTCGTCCAGCTCTTCGAGCGCGCCGACGGTGCGCGCGGTGAGGACGAGGTCGGCGCCTTCCTGGGCATAGCGGAGGGCGATGGCACGGCCGATGCCGCGGCTGGCTCCGGTCACAAGGCAGATGCGGCCGGCCAGAGACCCGGTCGCCTCGCTCATGCCGGCTGGGCCAGCAGCGAGAGCTGGGTCTGGACCATGCCGCCTTCCTGGTCGGTGAGGGCGGTCGGATAGTCGCCGGTGAAGCAGGCGTCGCAGAATTGCGGCCGGCGATTGTCGCGCGAGGGCAGGCCCATGGCGCGATAGAGCCCGTCGATGGTGATGAAGGCGAGCGAGTCGGCGCCGATGAACTCGCGCATCTCCTCGACCGTGTAGTTGGCGGCGAGCAGCTTCTTCCGCTCCGGCGTGTCGATGCCGTAGAAGCACGGGTGCGCGGTCGGCGGCGAGGAGATGCGCATATGGACCTCGGTCGCGCCGGCGTTGCGCATCATCTCGACGATCTTCTTGGAGGTGGTGCCGCGCACGATGCTGTCATCCACCAGCACGATGCGCTTGCCGGCGACGTGGGCGCGGTTGGCGTTGTGCTTCAGGCGCACGCCGAGATGCCGGATCTGGTCGGTCGGCTCGATGAAGGTGCGGCCGACATAGTGGTTGCGGATGATGCCGTATTCGAACGGGATGCCGGAGGCGGCGGCATAGCCGAGCGCGGAGGGCACGCCGGAATCCGGGACCGGGATGATGACGTCGGCGCTGGCCGGTGCTTCCTTGGCCAGCTCCGCGCCGATGCGCTTGCGCGAATCGTAGACGCTCTTGCCTTCCATCACGCTGTCGGGGCGCGCGAAATAGACATACTCGAAGATGCAGAAGCGCTTGGGCTGGGCGCCGAACGGCTTCATCGAGGTGACGCCGCGTTTGTCGAGGATCACCAGCTCGCCCGCATCGACATCGCGCACGTAGTCGGCGCCGACGATGTCGAGCGCGCAGGTCTCGGACGCCAGCATCCAGCCGTCGCCCAGCTTGCCGAGCACCAATGGGCGCACGCCGAGCGCGTCGCGCACGCCGATGACCATGTCCTCGGCGATGCAGACCAGCGAATAGGCGCCTTCCACCTGGTGCAGCGCGTTGATCAGCCGGTCGATCACGTTGCCGCGCAGGTGCGTCGCCATCAGGTGCAGGATGACCTCGGTGTCGCTGGTCGACTGGAACATCGAGCCGCGCTTCACCAGTTCCTGCCGGACCATCTGGGCGTTGGTGAGGTTGCCGTTGTGCCCGACCGCGAAGCCGCCGAAATGCAGGTCGCCGAACAGCGGCTGCACGTTGCGCAGCGAATTCTCGCCGGTGGTGGAATAGCGGGTATGGCCGATCGCGGAATAGCCGCTCAG
>DATEOK010000524.1:0-2981 GCA_035274225.1 Dongiaceae bacterium | reverse complement strand
TCAAAACAAAGGGGCCGGACAAGCATCACCTGCCGGCCGGGTCGCCGGGGTTTTAGAGAAGGGGGGCGATACAGTCAAGGTGATTCCGCCGCCCCGGAGCGGTTGCTAGTCGCCCAAGCCCTTGAAAAAACTGGAAAGCAGCGACCGGGCCGCGGCCGCGGGCGAGGTCTTGCGCTGCCCCACCTTGGTCTCCAGCTTGGCCAACCGGTCGGCCAGGTCCGGATCTGATTTGAGGCGCTCCAGCAAGCCATCCGACACTTCCTGCCACAGCCAGTTCTTGGCCTGGTCGCGGCGGCGGCTGTCGAACTCTCCGGTCTTGGCGGTCGCCTTGCGGAAGGCCTGGACCTTGTCCCACACCGCCGCCATGCCCTCGCCTTTCAAGGCCGAGCATTTGACCACGCTCGGCTGCCAGTCCTCGTGCAGGGCGTGCATCAGGCGCAGCGCGTGGGCGTAGTCGGAGGCGGTGCGCTCGGCGGCGCTGGCGAGGTCGCCGTCCGCCTTGTTCACGATCAGCAGGTCGGCCAGCTCCATCACGCCGCGCTTCACGCCCTGGAGGTCGTCACCGCCGCCGGGACTGAGCAACAGCAGGAACATGTCGGTCATCTCGGCGACCGCGGTCTCCGACTGGCCGACGCCGACCGTCTCCACGATCACCACGTCGAAGCCCGCAGCCTCGCACAGCAGCAGCGCCTCGCGGGTGCGGCGGGCGACGCCGCCCAGCGTCTCGCCGGCAGGGCTGGGGCGGATGAAAGCCTCCTTGCGACGGCTGAGCTCCGTCATGCGCGTCTTGTCGCCGAGAATCGAGCCGCCGGAGATCTTGGACGAAGGATCGATCGCGAGCACCGCGACTTTGTGCCCTTCGTCGATCAGATACTGGCCGAAGGATTCGATGAAGGTGGATTTGCCGACGCCGGGCGGGCCGGAGATGCCGAGGCGGATCGACTTGCCGGTCTTGGGCATCAGCAGGTCGAGCAGCTTTTCCGCCGACAGCCGGTGGTCCTCGCGCCGCGATTCCACCAGCGTGATGCCACGCGCCAGGGCGCGGCGGTCGCCGGACCTTATCTTGTCGGCGAGGTCCTGCTCGCTCACTTCGCCTCTACCGGGACTTTTGGAGGCGACGCATCGATGTCGAGCGCCTGGTCGACGCCGCGCAGCTTGCGCTCGGCGGCTTCCTGCTGGCGCCACCACATCGCGGCATAGATGCCGTCGTGCTGCAGCAATTCGCCGTGGCGGCCGCGCTCGGCGATGCGGCCGTCGGCGAGCACGATGATCTCGTCGGCATCGACGATGGTGCTGAGGCGATGCGCGATCACCAGCGTGGTGCGGTTGCGCGACAGCTCCTTAAGGTTGCTCTGGATCTCGCGCTCGGTCTGGGTGTCGAGCGCCGAGGTCGCCTCATCGAACAGCAGGATCGGCGGCGATTTGAGGATGGTGCGCGCGATCGCGACGCGCTGCTTCTCGCCGCCGGAGAGTTTCAGGCCGCGCTCGCCGACCCGCGTCTGGTAGCCGTCGGGCAGCTTGGCGATGAAATCGGAGATGTGCGCCATCCAGGCGGCCTGCTCGATCTCCGTATGCGACGCCCCGGGCTTGCCGTACGCGATGTTGTATTCAACCGTGTCGTTGAACAGCACGGTGTCCTGCGGGACGATGCCGATGTTGGAGCGCAGGCTCTGCTGCTGCACGTCGCGGATGTCCTGGCCGTCGATCCGGATGTGGCCGCTGGTCACGTCATAGAAGCGGAACAAGAGGCGCGAGATGGTGGACTTGCCCGCGCCGGATGGGCCGACGATGGCGAGAGTCTTGCCGGCCGGCACCCGGAAGTTGATGCCCTTCAGGATCGGGCGGCGCGGATCGTAGCCGAACACCACGTTGTCGAACGCGATCTCGCCCGCCTTCACATGCAGCGCCGGAGCATCGGCCTTGTCCTGCACGTCGACATCGACGCGCAACAGCGCGAACATCGCCTCCATGTCGATCAGCGACTGGCGGATCTCGCGATAGACCGTGCCGAGGAAGTTGAGCGGCAGGTAGAGCTGGATCAGGTACGCATTCACCAGCACGAAATCGCCGACCGTCATGCTGCCGCCGGCGACACCGTAGGCCGCCATGGTCATCATGACCGTGACACCGACCGCGATGATGAAGGCCTGGCCGATGTTGAGCGTCGCCAGGGTGGTGCGCGACTTCACCGCGGCGTGCTCGTAGGTCTGCAGCGCGACGTCGTAGCGACGCGCCTCGTGCTCCTCGTTGTTGAAGTATTTCACCGTCTCGAAGTTCAGCAACGAATCGACGGCCTTGGTGTTGGCACTCTGGTCCGATTCGTTCATGTCGCGGCGGTACTTGATGCGCCATTCGGTGACCCTGAGGGTGTACCAGACATAACCGCCGATGGTGACCGCCGTCGCCAACGCGAAGCGCCAGTCGTAGAGCACCCACAGGATGCAGCAGACCAGCGCGATCTCGATCAAGGTCGGCAGCACGTTGAACAGCACGAAGAACAGCAGGAACTCGATGCCCTTGGCGCCACGCTCGATGGCGCGGGTGAGGCCGCCGGTCTGCCGGTCGAGATGGAATTTCAGCGACAGCGCATGCAGGTGGCGGAAGGTCTGCAGCGCGACGTTGCGGATCGCGCGCTGCGCCACGCGGGCGAAGATGCCGTCGCGCAATTCGGAGAACAGCTGGGTCGCGACCCGCGCGAGGCCATAGGCGAGGAGCAGGCCGACAGGGACGACGATGGCGACAACCGTGCCGGTCGCGGCGCCCTGCCCGACGTGGGGCGTGAGGGCGTCGACCATGGCCTTATACAGAATGGGGAGATAGACGTTGGTCAGCTTGGCGATGACGAGGCAGCAGACCGCCAACCCCACGCGCGTGCGCAGATCCCAGCCGATGCGGGTCCACAGATGCGGCAGCAGCTCCCTGACCGCCTGCCATTGGCCGACACGCTCTTGCCCGCGCTCGGCTTTCGCCTCAATTGCCAT
>DATEOK010000523.1:0-5030 GCA_035274225.1 Dongiaceae bacterium | reverse complement strand
TCGCTTCTCGTCTACGTTCGTGCGGCGGCACCCCCCATCCCAACCTTCCCCCACAAGGGGGGAAGGGGCCTACTGTGCAAGTTCGCGCGGCCGCGCGCTCATGCCTGACCCTCTCATTCTCGCCTCCGGCAGTGCCACGCGTGCCAAAATGCTGCGCGATGCCGGCGTCGCGATCGAGATCGCCGTCCCCGCGATCGACGAAGCGGAAGTGAAAGCCAGCCTGCGCCACGACGGCGCGCCGGCAGCCAAGGTTGCGGAGATCCTCGCCGAGATGAAAGCCCAGCGTATCGCCGCCCGCGCCCGCGGCCGCCTGGTGCTGGGCAGCGACCAGATGCTGGAATGCGATGGCGCCTGGGTCGACAAGCCCGCCAGCCGCGACGATGCGCGCCGTCAGCTGAAATTCCTGCGCGGCAGGAGCCACAGCCTCATCACCAGCGCGGTGCTGGTGCGCGACGACGCCCGCATCTGGCACGCCACGGACCGCGCCGAGCTACGCATGCGGAGCTTCAGCGACGAGTTCATCGAGCAGTATCTCGACCAGCTTGGCGATGACGTGCTGCACTCGGTCGGCGCCTACCGGCTCGAAGGCCTCGGCGCGCAGTTGTTCGAGCGGGTGACCGGCGACTTCTTCACCATCCTCGGTTTGCCTTTGCTGCCGGTGCTCGGCATTCTGCGCGAGCATGGGATGGTGACGCGATGAGCATCCAGACTCTCACCGGCAAGACCCGCATCGCCGGCATCTTCGGCTGGCCGGTCGACCACTCGCGCTCGCCGCGGCTGCACGGCTATTGGCTGCAGCAATTCAAGATGGACGGCGCCTACATCCCGTTCGCCACGCACCCGAGCAAGCTGGAGCAGGGCATTCGCGCGCTGCCTTCCCTCGGCTTCCGCGGGGGCAACATCACCCTGCCGCACAAGGAGCGCGCCGTCGGTTTCGTCGATGCGCTGACGCCGACCGCGAAGCGCATCGGCGCCATCAACATGCTGGTGGTGCGCGACGACGGCAGCATCCTCGGTGACAATTCCGACGGCTTCGGCTTCATCGCCAACCTGCAGCAATTCCAGCCCCATTGGCGCGGTGCAGACGGCCCAGCCGTCCTGCTCGGCGCCGGCGGCGCGGCGCGCGCCATCGTCGTGTCGCTGCTCGACGCCGGCGTTCCAGAGCTCCGTCTGGTCAATCGGACAACACGGCGGGCCGAGGAGATCGCCGAGGCGGTCGGCGGCCCGATCAAGGTGCTGCCGTGGGACGCGCGCGCCGATGCGCTGAAGGATGCGGCGCTGCTGGTCAACGGCACCAACCTTGGCATGGCCGGCCAGCAACCGCTCGAGCTCGACCTCGCCAAGCTGCCGACCGGCGCCGTGGTCTACGACATCGTCTACGTCCCGCTGATGACCGAGCTGCTGAAGGCGGCGCAGGCCCGCGGCAACAAGACTGTCGACGGCATCGGCATGCTCCTGCACCAGGGCCGCCCCGGTTTCAAGGCGTGGTTCGGCGCGGATGCGCAAGTAACGCCCGAGCTGCGCGCCTTCGTGCTGGGGGCGTAGGTGGAAAGCCATGCGTCGCATGCAGTAAGGCGTCTCTTCCCCCCTTGTGGGGGAAGGATGCGGAGGCTTAGCGAACGAAGTGAGCTTAGCCGTAGCTGGATAGGGGGTGCCGCGGCACGAACTGCGGAAGCTAATCCCGTCTACCTGCTCTACGTCGCCACCCGCTTGACGATTTCTCTGCCACCATCGTGCGGCGGCACCCCCCATCCCAGCCTTCCCCCACAAGGGGGGAAGGGGTCCCTATGCGCATCCTCGGCCTGACCGGTTCCATCGGCATGGGCAAGTCGACCGCGGCGGCGATGCTGCGGCGCATGGGCGTCCCGGTGCATGACGCGGACCAGGTTGTGCATGAACTGATGAAGCCCGGCGGCAAGGCGATCCCCGCGATCAAAGCAGCCTTCCCCGACATCGTCAGCGGGGACAGTCTCAACCGCCCAGAGCTCTCGCGGCGCGCGTTCAACGACGCAACCATCCTCAACACGCTCGAACAAATCCTGCATCCGCTGGTGCGCGCGGAAGAGCGCCGATTCCTCGCGCAACAGCGCGCGCGGGGCGAACGGTTGGTGGTGCTGGACATTCCGCTGCTCTACGAGACGCACGGAGAGAAACGCTGCGACACAGTGCTGGTGGTGTCCGCGCCTCGCGCCGTCCAATTGCAGCGCGTCCTCTCCCGCCCCGGCATGAGCCTCGCGAAACTCAAGGGCATCGAGCAACGCCAGATGCCCGACGCCGAGAAACGCAAGCGCGCCGATGTCGTCATCCCCACCGGCCGCGGCAAGCGCGCGACCTGGTCGGCGCTCAAGCGCGCGATTACGAGATAGCGCTTCCCACTCTCTTGCTGTCATCCCGGGCGAGCACAGCGAGACCCGGGACCCATGCGTCCCATCAGCGTTGTGGCGACATGGCATGGGTCCCGGCTCATGCCGCTTGCGCGGCGCGCCCGGGATGACAGATAGAGGGGAGTGGGGAAGAGCTTGCGACGCTGCCTACCAGAACACCAGCACGCGCGACTCGATGCTCGCCCGCTTCTCCGTGCCCGGCACCGTCGCCGGGTCGGCGAAAGCGGTGTGCGGCATGTAGCGGGCGCGGCCATCGGTCGCCGAATCGAACGTCTTCAGCAGCAGGATCTCGTCCTCCTGCAGGTTCGGCACGTAGAACCAGCGGTGCTCCGGGTTGAAGGCGACGCGATAGACCTCGCCGGTGCGGTCCGGATATTTGAGATCGGTTGCGAGCCAGTCGGCATCATCGACGGTGCGCGCATCGGCAAAGGCGAGCGGCGTATCGACCACCGTGCCGTTGATCGAGCGCCACACGTTGACGATGGCGAAGCGGCGCTTCAGCGCGGCCTCGGCCTCCTTCTCCGGCAGCAGGTCGCGCACGCGCTGCGGCCCTGACCACTTGGTGTAGTCGTTGTGCACGACGTGCACCGGCGCGCGCCTGGCCGAACTGGAATCATCGCCGCCGATGCGGCGCACGGTGTGGTCGAACACCAGCGCGCGCTTGGCGCCGGTCTTGGCGATCACCAGGTCGGCGACTTCCTGGTCGTAGATCCGCTTCAGCGCGGCGGCGTCATCGAAGTCGGTGACCGCCGTGGCGCCGTGCGCCACCTCGAACCCCTGCAGGTCCAGCGACAAGGTTTCGAGCAGCGGGCGCGCGCTATGGATGGCGACCTGGTGCGGCTCGTTGCGCTCCTCGATCCCGGGCACGCCGGCCGGCCGCTCATACATGTAGGACGCAGGCTTGCCCCCGCCGCCCCGGGTATAATTGAGGGTGGCGAGCACATAGTCGGGCTTGGTCCCGAAGCTCCTGGCTGTCCGCGGACTGATCTGATTCATGAAACCACCTCAAGACGGGTTGCCGCCGGCAATCCGGCTGCTCTCACGTCTTGAGGTAGGCTTGCGCTTACCACCGCACAAGCGAGGAAATCTCGATCAATTCGTTAGTTTACCTAACCCATTGGGGTGCACAGCTCGACCAGGAATCCATTGTTGTCGCGGACATAGGCGACCGTCTGGCCCCACGGCTTCTGCTCCGGCTTGGAGACGGACCTGGCCCCGGCCGCGAGCGCCTTGTCGTAGGCCGCCTGGACCTTGTCGGTGGTGAAGGCGACCTCCACCCCCAGCACCTTGCCGCCCGGGCTGGCGAACTGGCCGTCGCCGTGCAGCATCTTCTTCGCGGCGAAGCCGAGCTTGGTCTCGCCGGTCTTGAGCTCGCCGAACTCGTTGCCCGCGACCATGCCGCGCGTCTGCCCGAAGGCCTTTTCGTAGAAAGCGATGGTCGCTGCGACGTCGTCGACATAGACGATGGTGTAGCCGAATTTCATGGGTGCCTCCGTTCCGGTTTCACCCCATATGAGCTTGCGCCCTAGGCCGCGTCTTGAAGATTTCGGACAGGAGAGTCGTGCAGGATTTGGCGCGGCGTGACGCCCGCCAGCGCCTTCAGCTCCCGCGTCATGTGCGCCTGGTCGGCATAGCCGAGGCTGGGGGCCAGCAACGCCAGCGGCCCGCGTCCCGCCCGCAACGCGGCGAGGCAGCGCTGCATGCGCAGGATGCGCGCCAGCGGTTTTGGCGCGAGGCCGCTCCAGCGCACCAGCTCGCGATGCAGGCTGCGTTCGGACATCCCGACCGCGCGCGCCACGCGGTGCACCTCGCCGCCCCGCGCCAGTGCGGCAACGGCTTCCTGCACCCGCCGCGGCGCGCCGGCGCCGTCCCGCTGCGCCAGCCGCGCATCGGTCGCATGCTTCAGAACCGCGAACGCTTCGTCCGCCGACGCGCATGCAAGCAAGCGGTCCTCAAGCGCGCCTAAGCCGGCATCGATCAAGTGCGCCGGTACATCGCGATCACGGCAATCGATCGGATCGATATCCAGCATTGCCCGCGCCATCGCCGGCCGGAACCGTACACCGACGAACCACGCCGACGTTGTGTTGATCGGCAACGGCCGCTCGATCAGCGCACTGGCGAACAACCGCCCGTCGTCGGCGCCGCCGCGAAAGACCAGATCGGTGCAGCCGTCCGGCAGCACGCAAACGCCCGCCCCGTCGCCAGGCCGGTTGATCCAATAGCCATCGACCAGGGAGCGAAAGGCCTCGATCGGTGGTATCTGGTGATAGCCACTCGGTGGTTTCAGAGCGCTCGGCATCAGGCTCCCGCCGTTTTCATGAGCGTGAGCCTGGAACATGACTCCGGCAAGCGTCAACCATCGACAGCAGCCGTCGTCGCTAGCCCAGCTCCTCGTGCTGCGGCAGGTTGTCGGTGATGGTGAACCACGGCGCCTTGGAGCCGACGTAGATGTGCGCGGTCGGGCGCACCGTCGGCGCGCCGGCGAGAGTGCCGTAGGTTACGTGCACATAGGCGCCGTCGCGCACCACCGAATAGAGCAGCGAGCCGCAGCGCGTGCAAAAGGCGTCGTGGCCGTCCGGCGCGCCGTTGATCGAGAGGGTCTTCTCGCCCTTGAGCACCGTGAACTTGTCGCGCTCGATGCCG
>DATEOK010000522.1:0-3785 GCA_035274225.1 Dongiaceae bacterium | reverse complement strand
TCCCGGTCATCGCATTCGGCGTGGTTGCGCTTCTGGTCGGAAGCTGGACCGCGCCCGTTCCGACCGCGCGCCTCGGCATGCTGGCGGTCATCAATGCGGTCGTCATCACGATGGCGGGCGCGGTCCTGGTCCGCTTCCTGTTCAGTCCCCTGGAGCCGAACCTGCGCCTTCTTCCGCTGTCGGACTCGACGGCGGCCTATCTCTACATCTGGTCGCGGCGCTTCATCGTGGTCGGCGTGTGGGGCTACGTATCGCTGCAGACCGCCCTGCTGTTCGGCGTGCCGCAACCCAGCTATCTCGTCGGCATCAAGCTGCTCGGCCTAGTCGTGACCGCCATGCTCGTCATCCTCGTCCTGCAGAACCGCGAGTCGGCGGCGAACTGGATCCGCGGTCGGCCGGTGGAAGGCGGACGACGCATCGTGCCAGGCATCATTCGCTCCCGCCTCGCCGAGATCTGGCACGTGGCGGTGATCGTCTATGTCGTCGGCATCTATCTGGTGTGGGCCTTCAATATCGCCGGCGGATTCTTCTACCTGCTGCGCGCCACCGCCATCACCGCCCTGGTGATCGGCGCGGTCGCGGCCGGCGAGAAATGGCTGCCGCGCCTGTTCAATCGCTTCGCCGGGGTCGACCATGCGCTGGTCACCCGCTATCCGATCGTCGCCGCGCGGGCCAATCGCTACGTCCCGGTCTTCCGGCGCATCGTCACCTATGTGGTGCGGATCGCGGCCATCCTGCTGATCCTCGCCGCCTGGCGCGTCGACGTCGGGCACCTGCTGTTCGGGCAGATCGGACGCGACGTGCTGAGCCGAGTTGCAGACATCGTCATCGTGCTGGTGCTGGCGCTGATCGCGTGGGAGATCCTGGGCGGCATCATCTATGCGCATCTCAACCGCCAGGATGAATCGGGACACGCCATCCTGCGCTCGGCGCGCGTCCGCACGCTGCTGCCGCTGATCCGCAATGCGCTCCTCATCGTCATCACCGCGATGACGATCCTCATCATCCTGTCCGAGCTGGGCGTGAACATCGCGCCGCTGCTGGCGGGCGCCGGCGTGGTCGGCCTGGCGGTCGGCTTCGGCGCCCAGTCGCTGGTCAAGGACGTCATCACCGGCGCATTCTTCATGTTCGAAGGCACCATCAACATCGGCGACGTGGTCGATATCGGCGGCAAGAGCGGGCTGGTGGAGGGCATGACCATCCGCTCGATGCGCCTACGCGATCTCAACGGCAGCCTGCACACCGTCAATTTCGGCGCGGTCGCGATGGTCACCAACATGACCCGCGAGTTCTCGTACTATGTCGTGGATGTCAAAGTCTCGTATCAGTACGACCCCGACGACGTGATGGACGTGCTGCGCGAGACCGACCAAGAGCTCCGCGCCGAGCCGGCCTTCAAGCACTACATCCTGCTGCCGATCGAGATCCTCGGCCTGGAGACCTTCGCCGACACCAGCTTCATCGTGCGCGCACGCATCAAGACCCGTCCGATCAAGCAATGGGACATTGGTCGAGAGTTCAACCGGCGCCTCAAGCACAATCTCGAACGGCGCGGCATCGTGCAGGCGGTGCCGGGGGCGCCGGCCTTCGTTGCGCCGCCGGCCGTTGCGCAGCACCTGGCCGCGCAGGCACAATCGCCTGCTGCAAAACCGGCCGAGAAGCCAGCAGCGCCGTCGCATCCACAGCAGCCACAACGGCCGAGCCAACCGCAGCAGCCGGATCAGCCCGACTCAGCGCAGAAGCGCGCGTCCAATCGGAAGCATTGAGCCTAGGTGGAGCATTAAAGCTCGACCCACGCCCCGCTCTTGGTGGAGGCGATGATGCCGTGCAGCACCTTCTCGATCGCCAGCGCGTCGCCGATGGTGGGCGACAGCGTCTCCTTGCCGGCGAGGCCGTCCAGCAGGTGCGCGACCTCGACGATCTTGAGGTCGTTGAAGCCGATGCCGTGGCCCTTGGCGGGGGAGAAGCGGCCGTAGAACGGATGCTCCGGTCCCATCGGGATCAGGCGATAGCCGTTGGTCGCCGCGTCGGTCGCGTCCCGGGTGTAGATCTGCAGCTCGTTCATGCGCTCATGGTCGAACAGCAGCGAGCCCTTGGAGCCGAACACCTCGAACCCCAGGTGCGACTTGCGGCCCCAGTGGGCGCGGCTGGTGACCAGCGTTCCCATGATGCCGTCGTCGAACTGCACCAGAGCGTGGGCGGTATCCTCGTTCTCGACCGAACGATACTCGCCGCTCAGCGCGACCTTGACATCACGCCGCTCGGTGCCATCGCCGGCCGCCGGCACCGGGCGCCTCGGGATCACGATGCGCGTGTCGGCGACCAGGCGGCGCACCGGCCCGATCAAGTCGTGCGCGATGCTGACCAGGTGCGAGGCGAGATCGCCGAGCGCGCCGAGGCCCGCCATGTCGCGCCGGCAGCGCCACGAGTACGGCGTCTCGGCATCGGCCATGTAGTCTTCATCGCACACGCCGCGGAAATAGCTGACGTCGCCAATGGCGCCGTCCTTGATCAGCTGCTTGGCGAACCAGATCGCTGGCGAACGCATGTAATTGTAGCCGACCAGCGTCTTCCCCTTGGCGTGGCTGGCGACCGACGCCATCTCCTCGGCGGCGCCGAGGTCGGCGGCCAGCGGCTTCTCGCAATAGACATGCTTGCCCGCCTTGAGCGCGGCAATGGCGATCTCCGCATGGAGCGCGTTGGGCGTGGTGATCGAGACCAGCTCGACCGCGGGATCGGCCACCAGCTCCTGCCACGAGCCGACCGCGCGCTTGAAACCGAAGCGCTGCGCCGCCTTCTGCGCGGCGGCGAGATTCACGTCCGCGACCACTTCGAGCTGGGCCGACAAGGCGGTTTCAAAAATCGTCGGCGCGGATCTGAACGCCATGGCATGGGCAGAGCCCATGGTGCCGGTGCCGACGACACCGATTCCGATGGATTGCGGCATTGCTGAGAACTCCAAAACCGCATCGTTTCCACGGCGGTGGCAAATTTTGAGATTTTTCGTTTGTATCAAGCAAGAGGAATTTTTATTCTATTTTGCGGTCTTTCCATCAAAAGCGGGATGAGATGCCCAAACGCAAGAGCCTGACATCGAGCGAAACACGCGCGCGGCGCGGCGGCGCGGCGACCGGCGGCCCGGCCGATATCGTCGGCCTCAATCGCGAGATTTCGACCCGCTATGACACGCTCAGCAAACGGCTGCGCCAGATCGCCGAATTCGCGCTGAAGAACCCGAACGAGATCGCCATCGAATCCATCGCTGTGATCGCCAGTCATGCCGGCGTGCAGCCTTCCGCGCTGATCCGCTTCGCCAAGGCCTTCGGTTTCGACGGCTTCTCCGATCTGCAGCGCATCTTCCAGCAGCGGCTGCGCGAAAGCCACCCGAGCTATACCGAGCGCATCTCCGCCATGCGGGAAGAGATGACCGTCCGCAGCGACCACGGCCCGCAGGCGATCCTGACCCGCTTCGCCGAGGCCAATGTCGCCGCCCTGCAGCATCTGTGCGAGGAGACCAAGGCTGCCGACCTGGAGCGTGCGGTGCAGATCCTGCGCAAGGCCGAAACCATCCACCTGGTGGCGCAGCGCCGCGCCTTCCCGCTGGCCGCCTATCTTTATTATGCCGTCAGCAAGATCGGCCGGCGCGCCAACCTGATCGACGCGATTGGCGGCATGGACCAGGAGCAGCGCCAGCTGATGGAACCGCGCGATGCGCTGGTGGCGGTGACCTACGCCGACTATACGCCGCGCGTGGTAGAGACCGTCGCCTTCGCCGCACGGCGCAA
>DATEOK010000521.1:0-7060 GCA_035274225.1 Dongiaceae bacterium | reverse complement strand
CAAGGTCCGCGACGTGTTCGACCTGCCGGGCGATCGCCTGCCGGCCGGCCACGCCGGCGATCACCTGCTCATCGTCGCGACCGACCGCCTCAGCGCCTTCGACGTGGTGCTGCCCGACCCGATCCCCGGCAAGGGCGAGATGCTGACGCAGATCTCGAACTTCTGGTTCGGCAAGACGGCGCACATCATCGCCAACCACTTGCTGCCCGCGAAACCGGCGGAGGTGCTGCCGGCGGGCGTCGACGCGGCGCTCTACGCCAAGCGCGCGGTGGTGACCAAACGCCTGAAGCCGTTGCCGGTCGAGGCGATCGCGCGCGGCTACCTGATCGGCTCCGGCTGGAAGGACTACCAGGCGACCGGTGCGCTGTGCGGCATCAGGCTGCCCACCGGACTGCGCCAGGCGCAGCAGCTGCCGGCACCGATCTTCACGCCCTCGACCAAGGCGGCGGTCGGTGACCACGACGAGAATGTCAGCTTCGACACGGTGGTCGCGGCCATCGGTGGCGCGCTGGCCGAGCGGGTGCGCGACGCCACCCTTGCGATCTACAAGTGGGCCGCCGCCTATGCCGCCGAGCGCGGCATCATCATCGCCGACACCAAGTTCGAGTTCGGCACCGATGCCGACGGCACGCTCTATGTGATGGACGAGATGCTGACGCCGGATTCCTCGCGCTTCTGGCCGGCCGAGGAGTATCGCGTCGGCATCAGCCCGCCCAGCTACGACAAGCAGTTCGTGCGCGACTATCTGGAGACGCTGGACTGGAACAAGAAAGCGCCCGGCCCACGCATCCCGGCGCAGGTGATCGCGGGCACCGCGGACAAATACGCCCAGGCCTTGTGGAAGCTGGCGGGCATCCGGCTCGCGTGAGGCGCCGTCATGGACAAGACCGCTCTCGCCGACCTCTACCGGGACTATATCGCCTGCCTCAATGCGCAGGACTGGCCGAAATTGGGGCAGTTCGTCGGTGACGATGTGGAGCACAACGGCCGGCGGCTCGGGTTGTCCGGATATCGCGCGATGCTGGAGAAGGACTATCGGGAGATTCCGGACCTTTCCTTCAAGGTCGAGCTTCTGGTTTCCGACCCTCCTTATGTCGCGAGCCGGCTAGCCTTCTCCTGCAGGCCAAGGGGAGAATTCCTTGGGCTGCAAGTGAACGGGAGGCGCGTGTCCTTTGCCGAGAACGTATTCTACCAGTTCCACGGCAGGAAGATCGCGCAGGTCTGGTCCGTCATAGACAAGGCTGCGATCGAGGCTCAGCTCTAGGGCTGCCGATTTGACGCCCGCGCTGGGCTTCGCTACCAAGACCAGTCCCCGCCAATCGAGCAAGCCATGAAACGACCCGTCCTCCTCGCCGCTGGATTGTGCCTCTTGGGCGGCTCCGCCCTCGCCCAGAATGACGAGGCGCCGGCACCGCCTGCCGTGCCGGTTGGCGAGGTGACCGAGGAGCCGATCTCGCGCGCCGCCGGCCAGACCATCGAAGGCAGGGCGACGGTGATCGACGGCGACGAGCTCAGGGTCGGCGACAGCCTGATCCGCCTGTTCGGCATCGCGGCACCGGACATCAGCTCCAATCTCGGCCCCGACGCACGGCTCTATCTCCAAGGCCTGGCGGACGGACAGCACATCATCTGCACCGAGGTCGACCGCAACATCGAGGAGCAGTCGATCGCCGTTTGCACCATCGAAGGCATCGACCTCGCGACCGAGTTGCTGGCGCAGGGCCTGGCCGCGGTCTACCGGGTCGGAGCGCCGCCGACCGTCGAGGAGCGCGAGCTGGCCGCGCGCTACGACACCGAGGAAGCGGACGCCCGCGAGCGCAAGCTCGGCATCTGGGCGCCGCGCGACGCCGCCCCGGCTGCATCAGCCGCCCCGAAAGCGCCGCCGCTACCGACCTTGGTGCAAGACGCAATCCCGAAATGGCTCGAGCTGGCGCCGCTGTTCGGCCTGATCGCGCTGTTGGGGATCATCGGCCTGATCCAGCTGCGACGAAGCGGGGCAAACGGCGCGGACGGCATGGACGTGCAGGTGCTGACCGCTGCGCTGCTCGCCGAGGTGTCCGCGATCCGCGACGCGGCGCAGGAGCAATATGACGGCACGGCAGCCCTGCTCCAGGAACATCCGATTCCCACCACGCATCACGGCCTGCTCAGCCTCCCTGACCCCACCGTGTTCACCGCGAATGCTGATCGCCTCGACATCCTTTCGGCGGAGCTCGCCACCCGGCTGGTGCGGTTCCATGCGATGCGCGACGGCACCGCCCACCTTCTTGGCCAACTGATCGATTTGCCCTGCGATGTCGTGCGCGCCGCATTGCACGGCCTGACGCGCAGCGCGGACGACGTGCTGAACACGCGGTAGAAACTCAGCTGTATTGCGGGAACTTGCGTTCCAGGTAGCGCGCCAGCCAGGTCAGCACGGTGAGGATTACGAAATACTGCACGCCGAGGAAGGTATAGATCTCCAGCGCGTGCAGGATCTGCGTCTGCAGCAGCGTCGACTGGCGCGTGATCTCCAGCACGCCGATCGCGCCGGCGAGCGATGAGTCCTTCACCACCGAGATATACTGGTTGACCGTGGGCGGGAGCATGCGGCGCAACGCCTGCGGCAGCACGATGCGGCGCATCGCAACGGCGCGCGACATGCCGAAGCTGTAGGCAGCATCGATCTGCCCCCTGGAGACGCTCTCGATGCCGGCGCGGAACACTTCGATCAGGAAGGCACCGGCGTTGAGCGACAGTCCCACGACTGCAGCGGTCACCGCCGTCATATTGGCGAACAGCGAGAGCACCGGCATCTGCTTGATCTCGTCCGGCAGGTCGCGCATCGCGGTCGGGAAGCCGAAATAGATCCACAGCAGGACGACGTAGAGCGGCAGCTTGCGGAACAGATCGACATAACCGGCCGCGAACCAGCGCAGCGCCCGGTGCCGGCTGCGCAGCATCAGGGCGCCGCCGAGCCCGATGATCGAGCCGAAGATGATCGAATAGAACGAGATCAGCAGCGTCAGCGGAATGCCGCTGAGCAGGAACAGCAGGTACTTCTGCCCGTTCGGATTGGTCGGCATCAGCACCGCCCAATTGCCGCAGCCGGTCAGCAATACAGATAGCAGGATAACGATTGGTACGTACGACAATCCCCTCCCCCGATACGGGGGAGGGTTAGGGAGGGGGAAGCCGCGTTTCCGCTGGTTGGATTCCTCGCTCGCTTCCCCCTCCCTACCCTCCCCCAAGTTGGGGGAGGAGTGTTGAGCGCTTGAAATACCCGTCACCGCCTCGACGAACTAGCCCGCCATCCACTTGTTGAACAGGCTGTCGAAGAAACCAGACTGCTTCTTGAGCTCGACCCAGGTGTTGACCCAGTTGAGCCACACCTGGTCGCCCTGCAGCGTCATCATGCTGATGGGCTGGCCTTCGATCGGATGGTCGATGTCGACCACCGCGAAGTCCTTCTCGTACTGCGCCAGCGCCTTCTTGATGAAGATGGTGTCGGTGATCGCCGCGGTGACGCGGCCGGCCAGCAGTTCCTGGTAGTCGAGCGCTGGCGCGGTGATCGACACGATCTCCGCCTTGGTGAAGCTCTTCTTGGCGGATTCCTCGGCCGACGTGCCGGCCATCACCGCCAGCTTCACGCCTGCCTTGTCCATGTCGCGCCAGCTGGCGAACTTGCCGTCGTCCTTCTTAAGGATCAGCGGCACCAGCGGCGAGTCGAGATAAGGATCGGAGAACGCGACGCTCTTGAGGCGCTCCAGCGTCATGGTGATGCCGGAGGCGCAGATGTCGTATTTGTCGGCGGCGATGCCGGCGCCGAGCGTATCCCAGCTGGTCGGCACGAACTCGACCTTCACGCCGAGATCGGCGGCGAGCTGGGTCACCACGTCGATCTCGTAGCCCTTGTAGGTGTTGTTGGCCTGGTCGAGCTCAGAATACGGCGGATAGTCGCCGGTGGTGCCGACGCGCAGCGTGCCCCGGTTCAGAACCTTCTGCAGCAACGAATCCTCGGCCGCGCTCGCGGCCTGCAGCCCCACCACCATAGTCGCGGCAAGGCCAAGGGCGACCAATGCGCCTTTCAACATCGCTTTCATGACAATCCCTCTTTGGTTGGACTCCGGACCTTGGGCCCAGGTCGATGCGGCGCGCCTCCCGAGACGACCGCTCGCGTTCATCAATAGCCGAGCGCGAAGCGGACTGCCAAGAGGCCGCGCCGCTACCTCTGTGACCCGTACCACAGGTACGACCCCGCAGATGCGATCGGACGCGTTTCGCCTATGCTGCCGATCCAGCTCGCCAAGGCGGCCCCACCGCCTCGTAATTCCCAAGCATCTCAAGGAGTTGGAGCGCTAATACGAGGATTCCGCCCGTCGCTTGCGCCGCGTCATGTATTTGGGGTTGGTGAGGCGCAGGCGATTGGCGGTGGCCTTCAGCAGATGATCGCGCAGGCGCACCTGGATCGGGCCATCGCCCGGCAAGCTGCGCGCGCGGATTGCCGCGGCGAGCGCGCGGCGCGCGGCCTGCGCATCGCCGTCGAAGCTGCGGCCGAGCAATCCTTCGATCTCCGCCAGTTCGCGGCCGGCAATCGCCGGATCGCTCGCCAGTTCCGCCTGCGCGATCGCGAGCGCGCGCAGCGCGGCAAGCGCGGCATCGTGATCCGGCGTGTCGGTGGTGTACGGCAGCAGGCGCGCGCGCAGGGTCTCGATCGCGCGTTGCAGCAGCTCTTCCGGACCGCCGGGCAGAAGCGGAGCGCGCGCCATCACGCCGCCTCCGCGGTGAATTGCTCGATCTCGAGCAGCAGATCGTATTCGGCTTCGAGCGACTGTAAGCCGTCGAGCCGTGCCGCCAGCCCCTGCTCCGCATCGCCCGCAGGCGAGGCCGCGCCCTGCAGCGACGCGATGCCTTGCCGCACGGCGGCGGCGATCTCCCAGTAGCGAACGCGACGATCGTCGACCGCGCTGCCCGCGATCTCGCGGTAGCCGTCGTAGAGCGCTTCGCGGCTGCCGATGCCGCCAGCCTCGCGATCGGGCAGTCCGCGCCGGGCGCCGCGCGCGGTGAGCCAGCCGAGATCCTCCATCGGATCGCTCCAGCCCGCCAGCTCGAGGTCGAAGATCCCGGTCAGCTGCTCGCCCTCCGCGACGAAGTTGCCGAGGCGCAGATCGCGATGACACAGCGCGAACCGCTCGATTTTCGGCGCATGATCGGCAAGCCAGTTGATCGCCCATTCGAAGCACGGCTGCGGCACTGCGATGCCATCCAAGACGGTGCGCCAGGCGACGGCGCGTTGCTGCATCCATTCCGCGTCCGGCCGCGGCAGAAACGCAAGTCCAGCCGGCGCCTGGTCCATGCCGATCGCATGCAGCCGCGCCAGCTCCTGGCCCAGGCGATAAGCGAGACGATCGCCCTCCTCCACCGTCAACTCTTCCTGCAGAACCGCGGCGTCGGCCGTGCCGCCCACATAGCGCAGGATCATGAAGGGACTGCCAATGACGTCGCCAGTCTGCTCCAGCCACAGCGGCTCGGGCGTCGTCAATCCGGCACCGAAAGCGACCTGTCGGATCGCGAATTCCTCGGCGCTGGCAAGCGTGCCCTCGCGATCGTCGGACTGGCCGCGCACCACCAGGGTACGGCGACCGGCCATCAGGCCGCCGGCGATGTCCGCGGCGATCAGGTAATGCGCACGTCCGGCATCGCCGGGCAGAGCGCGCTCGACGACGATCTCCGCGCGATCCGCTTGCGCCGCGGCGCGCACGAAGCCGGATAGCGCCCTAACGGAGTCGCGCGGCAACAAGGATCAGTCCTTGCCGAAATTGGCGATGGATTGCCGGATCAGCTCGCAGGCCTCCTCCGGATCGGCCCAGCGCGACACCTTCACCCACTTGCCCTTCTCGAGATCCTTGTAGTGAGAGAAAAAATGCGCCACCTGCTCGCGCAGCACCTCCGGCAGGTCGCGATACGACCCGACGTTGGCGTAGTACGGATGCAGCTTGTCGACCGGCACCGCGATGATCTTCTCGTCGCCACCGGCCTCGTCTTCCATCAGCAGCGCGCCGACAGGACGCGAGCGCACGACAGCGCCCGGCACCACCGCGGTCGGACCGAGCACGATGACGTCCATCGGATCGCTATCCGCCGCCAGGGTGTGCGGGATAAAGCCGTAGTTGCCGGGATAGAACATCGCCGTATACAGGAACCGGTCCACGTACATGGCGCCGGACACCTTATCGAGCTCGTATTTGACCGGATTGCCGCCGAGCGGAATCTCGATCACCACGTTCACGTCGTAAGGTGGGTTTTCACCGGTCTTGATCTTGGAAAGGTCCATGGGGCTGCTCCCGCTCGATTGAGCGGGAACATACAGAAACCCGTGCTGGCCGCAACCCAATGATCGCGCGGATTGTCCTAGGCCCCGAATTTCTTGCCGTGCATCGCGAAATAGGTTTCCCAGACGCTCTTGCAGTTCCGCATCTGCTTCATATTGCCCTGCGTCGACTTGGCCATCGCCTCTTCCATGTCTTCGCGGGCAGGTGGTTCCGCATCCTCATCATCGGGGTCCGGCGTCAGAAGATTTTCATAGTATTCGAACACCAGGTAGCACTCGTCCATGGCGCGCTCGATTACTTGCTTGTCCTGTTCGGCGTACCAGTCGGCGCTGTGGTAGCCGTCGGGCGTGATGTATTTCAGCGGCTCGCCGATGAGCCGTTCGGCGCGTTCCCGCCTCTCTTCCTCGCTCATCATTGTGCTTGGAGCGCTTGCGCTCTGCGTTTCAGCGCCGCCGTCATCACCGTCGAAAACTGGCGCATCCGGATTGACCCGCACCGCCTGGACCGTCGGCATCAAAAACCAGGTCGCCAGCGCGCCGAACACGCACGCCGCCGCCATGATCAGGACGCGGCCCATCGTTTCCCCCTTTTGCGACACGAACTTCGCCTGAAAGTAGGGGAACGCTACCGGTCGCTGGGTTAAGGAAACCTTGCGGACACGAAGAACCCCGGCCGCCGACGGCGACCGGGGTCCAGTCGGAAAAGACGAAAACTAGTTCAGGACGTTGTAGCCGCGGCCGCGCAGGCAG
>DATEOK010000520.1:0-25286 GCA_035274225.1 Dongiaceae bacterium | reverse complement strand
CACCGAGGAGTGGCTGACCTCCATCCCCGAGGAGATCCGGCCGCACAAGGACCAGCCCTTCTATCACTTGCTGGCCGAGAACGACCGCACCACCTATGTCGCCTATGTCTCGGAGCAGAACCTGGTGCCGGACGAAACCGGGAAGCCCTGCCGCCATCCCATGGTGCCGGAGATGTTCGAAGGGCCTGTTGAGGGCGCTTATCGTCTGAAGTCGATCAAGCCGAACTAACCGAGACCGTGAGGCAATCTCCTACGTTCCACTTGACTTTGGCTAAAAATGAGAACATAAAAAGAACAAATAGCGATCAAACCGGGAGGATGAAGCCATGTCCGTTTATGCTCGTCACGTTCTGGAAGGTGCCGCTTTCGCCGCCATCATGCTCATGATCGCGATCTCCCCCAGCCTCCTGGCGAGCTGAGGATGTTCCTGATCGATCGCACAGTCGGATCGCCCGGCCTCAGGGCCGACCTCGCCCCCCGGGCGCTGTTCGGCGGCACCGGTGACTTGGTCCGCGCCGCCCTGGTGGCTCGCCCGGCGCCCAGCCCGATCACGCCCAGCGACCGCCGCCATCCAGCCTCGCAACTGGACTTGGCCCTCCCCGCGCCCGCACGGCGGCGAAGGGCGGGATAGCGCGAGGTCTTCGGTTTCGTTTGAATCACGCGCCACGTCTCGCCATGTTCGAGTCCGAGCAGGGGAGACGTGTGCGTGGCACTTTCCGCGATTCGCGAGTTTTTGCGCCATGAGGCGGCGGGCGGCATCGTGCTGCTGGCCGCGGCGGCGCTTGCCTTCATCCTCACCAACTCGCCCTTCGCCGACCATTATCTGCACTTCTTCGAGCTGCATCTGAGCCTCAAGCTCGGCGATCTCGGGCTCGACAAGTCGCTCGGGCACTGGATCAACGACGGCCTGATGGCGGTCTTCTTTTTCCTGGTCGGGCTCGAGATCAAGCGCGAGCTGCTCGAGGGCGAGCTGTCGAGCCCGCGTCAAGCCGCGCTGCCGGCGATCGCGGCGATCGGCGGCATGGCGGCGCCGGCCCTAGTCTATCTCCTGTTCAGCGCCGGCACGCCGGAAACGCTGCGCGGCTGGGCGATTCCCGCCGCCACCGACATCGCCTTCGCCATGGGTGTGGTCGGCCTGCTCGGCAACCGCGTGCCCGAGAGCCTGAAGATCTTTCTGCTGGCGCTCGCGATCATCGACGACCTCGGCGCCATCGTCATCATCGCGGTCTTCTATACCGCGGACCTGTCGCCGCTGGCGCTGGGCCTTGCCTCGATCGGCGTCGCCATTCTTATCGTCATGAACCGCGTCGGCGTGCAGCACCTCGCCGCCTATGTGCTGGTCGGGATCTATGTCTGGGCCTGCGTGCTGGAATCGGGGGTGCATGCGACGCTGGCCGGCACCATCGTCGGCCTCTGCGTGCCGCTGAAATCGCCGCACGGGGACGAGCATTCTCTCGCCAAGCGCTGCATCCACGCTTTGCATCCCTGGGTCGCTTTCGCGATCATGCCGGCCTTCGCCTTTGCCAATGCCGGCGTGTCGCTCGCAGGCCTGTCGTGGGAGACGATCGCGGCCCCTGTCACGCTGGGGGTGGCGCTTGGCCTCTTCTTGGGCAAGCAGGCGGGCGTGATGGCTGCCGTCGCCCTGGCGCGTGTCACCGGCATCGCGCGCCTGCCCGAAGGCGCCGGCTGGGTCGAGACCTATGGCGTTGCGATCCTCACCGGCATCGGCTTCACCATGAGTCTGTTCATCGGCGGCCTCGCCTTTCCCGGCGCGGAGCATATCATCGAGATGCGCCTCGGCGTGATCGGCGGCTCGATCCTGTCGGCGCTGTCGGGACTGTTGGTGCTGGTGATGGCGACGCGGCGCAGAGCTGCCGCCGCTCAATGATCCTCGACCGCGTTGCGGAAGGCCGCGACCGGAACCGCGGCGCCAAAGCTGCGCCCATCCTCCAGCTCCACGACCGCGCTTTGCAGGCCGATGATCTCGGGGCCGTCCTCCGTCTCCAGGAGCAGCGGCGCACCCGAGGAGCCATAGGTCGCGTCGCAATCGTGCAGCAACAGCCGCCCCTTTTCAGCTTTGGACACCAGCTGACAGCCGCTGTCCTCGGTCAGGATCTCCGCGTAATCGCCGTTGTAGCCGGCGATGGTCAACTCGCCTTTCGCCGCGGCCTCCTTCATTTCCTGGAATGAGCGGCTGCTGATCTCCACCGGCTCGACGTCGAGGCTGTGGTCCAGTTCCATCAGGGCCCAGTCGTTGCCGATGTTGGATTCGTTCTTGGCGCGGCTCGGTACCCACTTCGGCGAAATGGTGAAGGCAGTCGCCTTCGCGTGCTCGCTATACTCGCCGCGGTGATAGCCGGCGACGAAGTGCACCTCGATCGGGATGGTCCAGCGCTGGTCCTTGAAATTGTACAGGCAGTGCGCCGCCGTCAGCACCAGGTCAGGCGCGATCAGCACGCCGGTGCAGTGGCCGCCGATCTCGCGGTTGATCCGGCCGAGTGCCGTCCATGGCCACTCCTCGGTCTCGATTGCCGTGCGGTTGTCGTCGCCTTCGATGCCGACTTGGCCGCTCTTGGCTTCGTCGGCATGGACGATCCCGGCCAGCATCATCAGCATCAGGGCCACCAGCGCGAAGCCAACCGCCAGGGCCTGGACGCCGGGGCGGCTCGAACGCCGGCGATACTGCCGGCGCATCATCCGGTCCTGGGCATGGCGGCGCGCGCCGCGCCGGTCGGTGCCGGCCAGCAGCACGCCGTAGAAACGTTTCCCGCCGAGGGTTGCCGGCAGGCTGAATCGCCAATCGACCCCATGGTGGCTGGGCGCGATGGCGGCCGCGACGCGCTTGATATCGTCGAGCTGGGCAGGCGACAGGCTGGACCTGGTCTCTGGCTTCAAGCGCGCCAGGAACAGGTCGCTCCACATGTCGCCCCTGCCGGCTGTTGCGGAATCGTCCGTCGGAACGTTCCCAAAATTGCGTGTGGTCTGTTCGCCTGTCGGCATGCTTTCCGTGATCCCTCGCGCGGTCCCCACCGGCCAAAGCACGCTAGTCCCCCGATTGTTAAGGAAGCGTGACCAACCCGTTGGTTTAACGCAGCTTTCCCCTTACTTGCCTGGAATAGTCAGGGGTGTTGCGCTAGACTCCGCCCCGCCCTCCCAGAACCGCTGCCCCGAAGAGCACGGCTGAGTATTCCAAGATCAGGACAGTCATGAAATCCGAAACCCTTAAACAGCAATTGATGGACCAGGTCATCCGCTTCATCGGCGGACGGATCGAACGCGCGCGCCAGGCCCAGGTCGAAGCCTTCGTCCGGCAATTCTACGCCAATGTGCCGGTCGCCGACATCGCGCAGGAATCACCGGAAGACCTGTTCTGCGCCGCGCTCTCGCTCTGGCAGTTCGCCCACAAGCGCCAGCCGGACAGCGCCAAGGTCCGCGTCTTCAATCCGCACCAGGATGAGCATGGCTGGCGATCCAGCCACACCGTGATCGAGATCGTGAACGACGACATGCCGTTCCTGGTCGATTCAGTGACCGCCGAACTGGCGCGCCAGGATCTCGACGTTCACCTGGTCGTGCATCCGATCATCCATATCGCGCGCGACAAGTCCGGCCAGATCACCGAGATCGGCAAGGCCGACGCGCCCGCTGAATCGGTGATGCAGATCCGCGCCACCCAGGTGGCACAGCCGGACAAGCTGGAACAGGTCCAGCGCGGCATCGAATCGGTGCTGAACGACGTGCGCACGTCGGTCGGCGATTTCCGCGAGATGCGGGCGCGCCTGCACGAGACCATCGAGGAGATCGACACCAAGAAGCTGCCGGTGAACGAAGAGGAGCGCGCCGAGATCTCGCGCTTCCTGAAGTGGATCGAGGACGACCACTTCACCTTCCTCGGCTACCGCGAATACGCCATGACCGGCAAGGGCGAGAAGGCCTCGTACCAGATCGTCGACGGCCGCTCCCTCGGCATCCTCAAGGATTTCAACCTCCGCATCTTCGGCGGCATGCGCAACCAGGAGAGCATGCCGACCCAGGTGCGCTCCTACCTGCGCCAGCCCAAGCTGCTGCTGATCACCAAAGCCAACACCCGCGCCACCGTTCACCGCGACGTGCCGATGGACGTGTTCGGCGTGAAGACCTTCGATGCCAAGGGCAACGTGACCGGCGAGCGCTTGTTCGCCGGCCTCTTCACCTCCGCCGCCTACAGCCGCTCGCCGCGCGAGATCCCGATGCTCGACCGCAAGATCGAGACCATCATCGAGCGCGCCGGCTTCTCGGCCAGCAGCCACGACGGCAAGGCGCTGGCGCATATCCTCGAGACCTATCCGCGCGACGAGCTGCTCCAGGCCAGCGAGGACGAGCTGCTGGAGACCGCGGTCGGCATCCTCAACCTGCAGGAGCGCCAGCGCCTGGCGCTGTTCGTGCGGCGCGATCCCTACGAGCGCTTCGTCACTGCGCTCATCTTCCTGCCCAAGGACACCATGAGCACCGAGCTCCGGCACGACATGCAGGAGGTGGTGGCGAAGGCATTCAACGGCACGCTGTCGGCCTACTATGTGCATCTGGGTGACGGCGCGCTGGCGCGGCTGCAATTCATCATCGCGACTACGCCCGGCCAGATTCCGGCGGTCGATCTCAAGAGCCTCGAATCGAAGCTGGCCGATGTCGCACGCTCCTGGGCCGACCATCTCCGCGATGCCCTGGTCGAGGCCAGGGGCGAAGCGGCGGGCATGGACCTGCTGCGGCGCTATCGCGACGCCTTCCCGGCCGGCTACGAGGATCACTTCAACGCCCACGCCGCCGTCAACGACATCGAGCATGTCGAGGAAGCGCGCCATCAGGCCATCCCCGCCATCAACCTCTACCGCCCGATCGAGGCCGCGCCCAACGAGCTGCGCTTGAAGCTCTACCAGGTGAAGGACAAGATCGCGCTCTCCACTGTGCTGCCGTCGCTGGAGAATTTCGGGCTCAAGGTCATCAGCGAGATTCCGTTCGAGATCAAGGCAGTCGGCGAGGACAAGCCGGTCTGGATCCACGACTTCACCATGTGCACCGCCGACGGCGCCGAAGTCGACGTGCCGCAGATCCGCGACAAGTTCCACGAGGCCTATGCCCGCATCTGGTCGGGCGACGCAGAGGACGACGGCTTCAACCGGCTGGTCCTGACCGCCGGAATCGGCTGGCGCAACATCGCGCTGCTGCGCGCCTATTGCAAATACCTGCGCCAGGCGGCGATCGCCTTCAGCCAGGCCTATATGGAGCAGACGCTGAACGCCAACGCGGTCATCACCCGTGACATCGGGCACCTGTTCTACGCCATGTTCGATCCCGCCTATTCCGGCGACCGGATCGGCGGGCCGCAGGCAATCGTCGACCGCATCCTGAAGGACCTGGATCGCGTCTCCAACCTTGACGAGGACCGCATCCTGCGCCGGTTCCTGAATGCGGTGCAGTGCACCCTGCGCACCAACTTCTTCCAGCGTGGCGCCGACGGCAAGGACAAGGAATACATCTCCTTCAAGCTCGACTCGCACAAGCTCGAAGAGCTGCCGGCGCCGCGCCCGCTGGTGGAGGTGTTCGTCTATTCGCCGCGCGCGGAAGCCATCCATCTGCGCGGCGGCAAGGTCGCGCGCGGCGGCATCCGCTGGTCGGACCGGCGCGAGGATTTCCGCACCGAGGTGCTCGGCCTCATGAAGGCGCAGATGGTGAAGAACGCCGTCATCGTGCCGGTCGGCTCCAAGGGCGGCTTCGTGGTGAAGCGCCCGCCGCAGACCACCGACCGCGAGGCGGTGCAGGCGGAAGGCATCTACTGCTACAAGATCCTGATGCGCGGCCTGCTCGACATCACCGACAACCTGGTCGGCGGCAAGGTGGTGGCGCCGAAGGAAGTGGTGCGGCGCGACGAGGACGATCCCTACCTGGTGGTCGCCGCCGACAAAGGCACCGCGACCTTCTCCGACATCGCCAACGGCGTGTCGCGCGACTACGGCTTCTGGCTGGACGATGCCTTCGCCTCCGGCGGCTCGGCCGGGTACGATCACAAGAAAATGGGCATCACCGCGCGCGGCGCCTGGGAATGCGTGAAGCGCCATTTCCGCGAGCTCGGCACCGACATCCAGGCGCAGGATTTCACCTGCGTCGGCGTCGGCGACATGTCCGGCGACGTGTTCGGCAACGGCCTGCTGCTGTCCAAGCACACCAAGCTGCTGGCTGCCTTCAACCACATGCATGTTTTCCTCGACCCGGATCCCGATACGGCCGCCAGCCATGCGGAGCGGCAGCGGCTGTTCGACCTGCCGCGCTCGGCCTGGAGCGACTACAACCCGGCGCTGATCTCCAAGGGCGGCGGCATCTACGAGCGCAAGGCCAAGTCGATCGCCCTGTCGGCTGAAGTGCGCGCCCGCTTCGGCATCGCCAAGGAACAGGTGACGCCGGCCGAATTGATCAAGACCCTGCTGAAGGCGGAGATCGACCTGCTGTTCTTCGGCGGCATCGGCACCTATGTCCGCGCGCATGACGAGACCAACGCCGAGGTCGGCGACCGCGCCAACGATGCGCTGCGCATCACCGGCGACGAGCTCCGCGCCAAGGTGGTGGGCGAAGGCGCCAATCTCGGCGTGACCCAGCGCGGCCGTGTCGAGACGGCGCTGAAGGGCGTCAAGATCAACACCGACGCGCTCGACAACTCCGCCGGCGTCGATACCTCCGACCACGAGGTCAACATCAAGATCCTGCTGAACGAGTCAGTACAGGCCGGCGATCTCACCATGAAGCAGCGCGACAAGCTGCTGGCGCAGATGACCGACGACGTCGCCGAGCTGGTGCTGCGCGACAACTACCTGCAGTCACAGGCGCTCAGCATCGCGGAAGCGCAGAGCTTCACCCTGCTCGACCAGCAGAACCGCTTCATGAAGGCGTTGGAGCGCACCGGCCGGTTGGACCGCGCCATCGAGTTCCTGCCGGACGACGAAGCCGTGCGCCAGCGGCTCAAGCAGCGCATCGGCCTGACGCGGCCGGAGATGGCGGTGCTGCTCGCCTATGCCAAGAACTCGATCTATGACGAGTTGCTGCCGTCCGATCTGCCGGACGATCCGCAGCTCGAGGACGACCTCATCAAGTATTTCCCAGGTGCCCTGCAGAAATCCTACCAGGAGCAGACCGGCAAGCATCGCCTGCGGCGCGAGATCATCGCGACCGTCGTGACCAACTCGATCATCAACCGCATGGGCGCGACCTTCCTGCACATCATGAAGGAGCGCACCGGCCAACCGTCCCCGGCGATCGCCCGCGCCTATGCCATCACGCGCGGCGCCTATCGCCTGCGCGAGCTGTGGACCGGCATCCAGGATCTCGACAACAAGGTTCCGGCGCATCTGCAGATCGAGATGTTCATCGACTTGAACCGCCTGGCCGAGCAAGCGACCCAGTGGTTCCTGCGCAACGGCCAGCATCCGCTCGACATCGCCGCCAACGTCGCCGCTACCAGCCCCGGCTTGGTGGCGCTCGAGAACGCACTGATGACGATCCTGTCGGACGAGGATCGGATCGAGGTGGAAGCGCGGCGGGCCCAGCTGATCGGCCAGGGCGTGCCGCAGGCGCTGGCGCAGCGCGTGGCGCAAGCGCCGGCGCTGGTCTCCTCGCTCGACATCGTGCGCATCGCCGGCGATCTCAAGATGAAGGTCGAGGATGCCGGCCGCACCTATTACGCGGTGGGCGAGACGTTCCATCTCGACTGGCTGCGGGCCGGCGCGCGGGCCCTGATCGGCGACAGCCACTGGGACCGCCTGGCGGTGTTCGCGATCATCGAGGATTTCTACGGCCACCAGCGCGACCTGACCACCGCCGTGTTGCATCAAGCCAAAGGCCTGATCGGCGCGGAAGCGATCGCCACTTGGCGCGAGACGCGCGGCGCGGCCCTCGCGCGCGCCGACGGCCTGTTCGCCGACCTGCGCCAGGTCGGCAAACTGGAGCTTGCCATGCTGGCGGTCGCCAACCGGACCTTGCGCAGCCTGATCGGATAGTTCCGAAGCGGACCGAGCAATGGGCGGAGGATGCCTCCGCCCATTGCCCGCCAATTCGGTCAACCCAGATTGAAGGGCTCTTCCTCGAACAGGAAAGTGATGCCGCTGCCGCCGCCTTCCTCGCCAGGATCCGGATCCGGATCCGGATCGGGCTCGGGGTCCGGCTTAGGCGGCTCGGGCTTTTCCGGTGGCGCCGGCCGTTCGCGATCCTGACCGGCATGGCCCGGTTCCGGCCGGCGGTCGTGGTCGGGCGCGCCGGATGCCGACGAGAACGACCCAAGATCGCCGCATTGCGCATCCGCGTCGGCGCCCGCAACCAGGATGCTCTGGCCGCCGACGCAGACGACCGACTTGCCGGTGCCATTCGGCTTCGCCTCCACGGCGCCGGATAGAACGTCGATGACGGTCGCGTCATCGCCATCGACATGGACCAGGAACTCGGTGCCGCGCACGCCGATGGTTGCGACGGGCGTGCGCAATCTTACGCCCTGGTCGGGCTTGCCATTGGATGTGAAGTGGAACAGGCCCTCGTTGAGATTGATCAGGCCCTGGCTCGCGGCGCCGTCGAACACATAGTCCGAGAGGACAAGCTCGCTGTCCGATTCGACGCTGAGCTGCGAGCCGTCGACGAATTGCACTGCGATCGAGGATTCATCGTCGGTGCGCAACGCTTCATCCTGCACAAGTTCGTCGGCACGCTTGGCAGCCTGTTCCTCATGACCGGGCGGCGTGCGGTAGCCCTCGTTCACGACGTCGGTAACGGTAGCGATGCTCGCAGCGCGCGCGGGGCCGGTGAAGGCCGCGATGGCCGCGATCACGTAACAGGCCTGGTAGGCCAATTGCCTTTTCAAAGGATCCCTCCATCCGCAATAGGCACTGCCCGGCGCGCCCGAGAATGGACGCCGCCGAGCGACAATCAGCCCGACTGTCTGCGCAGACACCGCTTCGAGAACCGGAGCGGCAGCGGAGGGGATATGGGTGTAGCGGGGAGCGAAGTTCTACCGGGACCGCAGGCCGCTCACGACTTTGTGCTTGAGACCGCGGCGTCAGGATTGCGATGGTGCCACACGCACCATGGGGAAAATGCAATGGGCGGAGATGACCTCCGCCCATTGCTCTTGATTGGGTCAGCCGACTTCGAACGGCTCGTCGTCGATGAACAACATGGTATTGCTGCCGCTGCCCTCGCCTTGATCCGGATCTGGTTCGGGATCCGGCTTCGGTGGTTCCGGCTTCTCCTTCTTGGGGCGATCGCGATCCTGGCCGCCGTGGCCCGGCTCCGGCCTGTTGCGGTCGCGAGCCGGCGAACCCGCGGCAGAGGAGAACGAGCCGAGATCGCCGCACATCGCATTCTCGTTCGGGCCGGCGATCAGGATGCTCTGGCCACCGACGCAGACGACCGGCTGGCCGGTGCCGTTCGGCTTCGCCTCGACCGCGCCCGACATGATGTCGATGATCGTGACGTCGTGGCCGTCGACATGGACCAGGAACTCGGTGCCGCGCACGCCGATGGTGGCGACCGGCGTCTTCAGCCTCACGCCCTGGTCCGGCTTGCCGTTCGAGGTGAAATGGAACAGGCCGTCGTTGAGATTGATGAGGCCCTTGCTGGCGGCGCCGTCGAACACATAGTCCGACAGCACCATCTCGCTGTCCGCCTCGACCCGGAGTTCGGAGCCATCGACGAACGTCACCTGGATGGCAGACTCGTCCTCGGTGCGCAGCGCTTCGTTCTGCACCAGTTCGTCGGCGCGCTTGGCGGTCTGCTCCTCGTGGCCGGGCGGCGTGCGGTAGCCGTCGTTCACCACGTCCGTGACGGTCGCAATGCCGGCCGCGCTGGCAGGCGCGCCGAACGCGACCGCCGCAATGACATAACCAATCTGATACGCGAGTTGCCTCTTCATACGTCCCTCCATCATACGGTCTGGCTCGCCGCCAGCGGGTCCCGCGCTCGCAAAGCAATGCCGTGACCGGGATATGGGATGAAGGAGGGATTGAATGCTGTGAACGCCGTCACAGTGCACGGCCTCAGCCGGTGTGGCATCCGTCACAGGTCAGCTGGAAATGACAACGGGCGGGGAAGTCCCCGCCCGTTGCCCGGTCAACCTTCACAGAACCAGGCGGTGACGAACATTTGTCGCCGCCTGCATTCTTTCAGGCTCTAGTTTCTCCGGTCGTAGTCGCCGTCCGGCCGGAACGAACCACGATTTTCCGTAGATTTCTGCGTCTCTGCGGGTACCGAACTCTTGGGTAGAGCCCTATAATTGTTGTATTGCCAGTCGTCCCACTCGCAAGGACATTCCTCATTGTGGGTATAGGGATCCTGATCCGTACAAGGATCCGGCTCCTCATCAACGGGATCGGGTTTCGGTTTCGGTGCCGGTGGCGTCTCCGCAACCTCGACCTCCTTCTCCTTATCGCCGTTGCCACCGCGCGTGCCGCCATCAGGCCCGTCGTTACCGCCGGCCGGGCCGGCCGCGGTCGAGAACGAGCCGATGTCGCCGCACTGCGCGTCATCGTCCGCGCCGGCGATGAGGATGCTCTGTCCTTCGTAGCAGGTGATCTCCTTGCCCGAGCCGTGCGGCGTCGCCGCCACGGCACCGGAAAGGATATCTACGATCGTGACGTCGTCGCCGTCGACATGCACCAGGAACTCGGTGCCGCGGACGCCGATGGTCGCGACCGGGGTGCGCAGCTTCACGCCCTGATCGTCTTGCCCGTTCGACTTGAAATGGAACAGTCCGTTGTTGAGATTGATTAGGCCGCTTGCGGCCGATCCGTCGAACACGTAATCGGACAGCACCATTTCACTCGATTGCTCCACGCTGAGCTCGGAGCCGTCGACGAACTTCACCTGAATGACCGACTCTTGCTCTGTGCGCAGTGCTTCGTTCTGCACCAGCTCGTCGGCGGTTTTGGCCGTGGTCTCATCGGCGCCCGGCGGTGTCCGGTAGCCTTCGTTCACCACGTCCACGACGGTCGCTATGCCGGCAGCGTTCGCCGCGTGGGACAGCGCCCAAACCGCAGCGATGGCAAAGCAAACCTGGTACGCCAGTTTCCGTTTCATCATACCCTCCAAATCGCAAACACCCGTTTCTCACGACGCCATTGCCTGGCGTTGTGCGTGCCAGCCCGTCCCCAACGCTCCGCCGCACACCGGCGGATCCTGACCGTTGCACGCTTATTTTTGACTTATGCACGTCCCCACTTGCGATCGAACTCCATGCCACGCATGAGTTGTCCCCTCATGCGCCACACGTTGGTCTGTCCCTGACCGAATTCCGGCCGCCTCAGCGGCGCGAGGCCGCGGAGTTGCCGGATCGGGCGATTTTACGATTGTTGGTCCGTTCCCCTGACGCTGCCCCGTTACTCTGCCGCCCTACCGATGCCGGCGGCACCCCTCACCCCTGGTAGCGCCATTCCACAACCCGCCGACAAGCCTTACGGTCGCCCTCTGTCGGACATTGGCGTGGTAGACCCAATTGTCTTTCGTCGGGTGCCAGAGGGTCAATAGGATTGTATTAAAGTTCGACACAATCACCGGTATTGATGCGATTGATCACCGGTCAATCTCCCCTCATCCACCCGCACCTCGTTAACGATACTAATCTGCACCTGTCAGTCACTTAGCGGAAGTGATCAACGGCACAGTCGCGGCCGAGGGAAAATATCCCGCAATGTGGACCTAATGATTCCCATTGCCTGGATTGTCGCTGCCGCCGTTGTTGCCGCCGTGGTTGCCGTTCCCGTTGTCGTGGCCCTTGCCGGGATTGGTCCCATCGCCGTGGCCGGAATGACTGCCGCTCCCGCCGCCATTGCCGCCGCCGGGATTCTCGCCGCCGCCCGGGTCTTCGCCGCCACCCGGGTCTTCGCCGCCACCCGGATCTTCACCGCCACCCGGATCCTCGCCGCCGCCCGGCTTGCCGCGTCCGCCGCCGGACTTGTTTTCGGCCTCTTGCGAGCGGTCGCGATCAGCGCTGTCGTGCTCATTGTTGTCTTGCGCCGGCGGCGCCGCGGCGGTGGAGAACGAGCCAAGGTCGCCGCACACCGCGTCGGAGTCGGCGCTTTCGACCAGGATGCTCTGGCCGCCTTCGCACATGATCGGCTTGCCGCCACCGAGCGGGCTCACCTCGACCTTGCCTTCGAGGATGTCGACGATGGTCGCGTCGTCCGCCACCGTCACCAGGAACTGGGTGCCGCGGATGCCGATCGTGGCAACCGGCGTCCTCAGGACCAGGTTGTCGTCCTGGACGGTGTCGTTGGAGTTGAAATGGAACAGACCGGTGTTGAGGGTGATGACGCCGCTGGTGCTCGCCGCCCCCGGATCGAAAACATAATCCGACAGCACAACCTCGCTCTGCGCTTCGACGCTGAGTTCCGAGCCGTCGACGAACTTCAGCGCGATGCTCGAGTCGCGATCGGTGCGCAACGCTTCGTCCGACACGAGTTCATCGGCCGTGGCGGCGCGGCGTTCGCTGTCCCCGGGCGGTTGCCGGTATCCGTCGTTGACGACGTCGGTGACAGTCGCAATTCCTGCCGCAAACGCTTGCGTGCTCGCAAGCGCCCCAAGAATTGCGGTTACGCATACGCGACAAGCCATGCGAAGCATGGGGCCCCCTGCCGGTAAGGTTCCGAATGGCCCCTTAAGTGCGCCCCACCCTCGCGGTGGTCAATACAATTGTCGTAAAATATTCTGGAAAGTGCGGCGAATCACACACAAGATGAACAGCCGTTCATCTTGGCGGGAGATCGAACTAGGTTAATCGCCGGATTATTTTGGGGAGTGCTCGGAGCGCAATGGACAAGTGGCTGCAACCCGCGTTGGCTTCGCTGGTGCTCGCCGTCGCTCTGGCGTTGCGCTGGTACGATCCGCCCATCCTCGGCGATCTGCGCTCCCTGGTGTTCGACCAGTATCAACGCGTGCAGCCCCGGGAGTATCAGCCTGCGTCGGTCAAGATCGTCGACATCGACAATGAATCGCTGATCCGGATCGGCCAATGGCCTTGGCCGCGCAGCGTGATTGCCGAGTTGCTGCACAAACTGCGCGAGCAGGGCGCCGCCGTGATCGCGATGGACATCGTGTTTTCCGAGCCCGACCGCACTGCGCCATCGCGCGTATTCTCCGGCTGGGGCCTCGCGCCCGATGATACATTGAGCCAGGAACTTTCGGTCCGTGTCACCGACCCTGACGAAGCGCTCGCCGAGGAGCTCAAGCTCGGCAAGGTCGTGCTGGGCGCCGTGTTGACCGACGACGTGCGCGGCGAACCCGTCAAGCGCAAGGGCGGATTTGCGAATGCCGGCGTCAACCCGCGCGACAATGTCCGTGACTTCGCGGGCATCATTGCCGCGTTGCCGATCCTGCAGGAATCCGCCGCCGGCAATGGCGCGATCAATCCCGCGCCCGACCGCGACGCGGTGGTCCGGCGCGTGCCCATGATCCTGAAGGTCGGCAAAGACCTTTACCCGAGCCTGGTGGCCGAAGCGCTGAGAGTTGGAGTGGGCGCCAGCACGTACGTCGTCAAGTCAAGCGGTTCGCAGGGCTACAAGTGGCTGGGATGGCAGTTTTGGGGCCTCAAGCGCACTGGCGTGGGCGAGATCGGCATCGGCCCGATCCGCATCAACACCGATCCCGAGGCGATGGTCTCGTTGTACGACACCGGTCATCGGCAAGAGCGTTTCATCCCGGCCTGGCAGGTTCTGGCTGGAGAAAAGTTCGATCTGAGTGGAACGGTGATCTTTGTCGGAACCAGCGCGCCTGGATTGCTCGATCTCCGGTCGACGCCGAACGCATCTGCCGTGCCGGGCGTAGAGATTCATGCGCAGATCGTCGAGCAGATCATGCTCAACGACATGATCGAACGCCCATTGTGGGCCGACCTGGTTGAGTTCCTGTCGCTGCTGATCTTGGGCGGCGCGATGGTGATCCTTCTGCCGAAATTGGGAGCGGTCGGTTGCGCCATCCTAGGCGGCGTCAGCGTGATCGCAGCAGCCGGATTTGGCTGGTGGGCGTTCTTGCATCTGGGGTGGCTGATCGACCCGGCCTATCCGTCCGCCGGCGCGCTCACCGTGTTCACCACCGGCGTCCTACTCTCGTTCCGCCGCTCGGACATCGAGCGCAAGCGCGTGCGCGAGACCTTCAGCCACTACCTCGCGCCGGCGATGGTGAAGCGCCTGGTCGCAAATCCCAGCTTGGTGCGCCTGGGCGGCGAGGTGCGCGACCTTACCATCATGTTCTGCGATATCCGCGACTTCACCAGCATCTCCGAGCGGATGGAGGCGACCGCCCTTACCAGCCTGCTCAACGACTTCCTGACGCCGATGTCGGAAGCGGTGATGGAGAACGGCGGCACCATCGACAAATATATCGGCGATTCGATCATGGCGTTCTGGAACGCGCCGCTCGACGAGCGCGATCACGCCAAGCTGGCCTGCCGCGCGACGCTGGAGATGCGCCGGCGGCTCGCCGCGCTCAACAAGGCTCTCGCCGAGCGCGCGCAGGCCGCCGGGCAGAGCTTTTCGCCGATCATGATCGGCATCGGCCTCAATACCGGCGAAGCGCTGGTCGGCAATCTCGGCGCACGAACGCGTGTCAATTACTCGGTCATCGGCGACAACGTGAACCTCGCCTCGCGCATCGAAGGCGTCAGCAAAGGCTTCGGCCTCGACATCCTGATCGGCGAGCAGACGCGCAATGCCGCGCCGGACTTCGCGGCGATTCCGATCGGCGACATCTTCGTGAAGGGCAAAACCTTGCCCGCGCGGCTGTATGCGCTGATCGGCGGCCCGGAGGTGGCCAAAGCGCCGCAGGCCGAGGAACTGCTAAACGAGTTCGCGAAGATCGCGCACAGCTTCAAGAGCGGAAATCTCGCCGGCGCGGCATCAGCGCTCGCTGTCGCGCGCAACCTCGGGCAGGGCTTGGGGCTCGAGCCCTTGTTCGATCACATCGGCAACATGCTGGCCGCAGCCGAGAACAAGAAGGCCGCGGCGGCGCAGTAGCTAACATTCGTCCATGTCCCCTCCCCCGAGACGGGGGAGGGTTAGGGTGGGGGAAGCGAGCGAAGGTTTTCTCCCACCGGAACGCGGCTTCCCCCTCCCTGACCTCCCCCAAGTTGGGGGAGGAGGTTTTGGGTTGAACTGCTACTTCTTCTTCCGCGCCTTGAATCGCGCCATCGTCTCCTCGTTGGGCGGATAGAGGCCGGGCAGGACCCGGCCCGCTTTCACTTCCTCCATCAGCCAGGCTTCGAGCTCTTCCTGTTCGGTGCCGAGGCGCGCGACCTCTTCCGCCAGCGCCGCGGGGATGACCACCGCGCCGTCGCCGTCCGCCACCACCACGTCGCCGGGATAGATCGCGCAGCCGCCGCAGCCGACCGGCTCCTGCCAGCCGACGAAGGTGAGGCCAGCGACCGAGGGCGGCGCGGCGACGCCCGCGCACCACACCGGCAAACCGGTCTCCAGCACGCCTGCCTTGTCGCGCATCACGCCGTCGGTGACGAGGCCGGCAACGCCGCGCACCCTCATGCGCTGCGCCAGGATGTCGCCGAACACGCCGGCATCGGTCACGCCCATGGCGTCGATCACCGCGATGCAGCCCTCCGGCATCTCCTCGATCGCGGCGCGGGTCGAGCGCGGCGAGGACCAGGATGCCGGCGTCGCCAGGTCTTCCCGCATCGGCACGAACCGCAGCGTGAAGGCCCGGCCGGCGACGCGCTTCTGCCCGGCGGCGAGCGGATGCGGCCCCTTCATCCAGCTACGGCGGATGCCTTTCTTCAGCAGCACCGTGGTGATGGTGGCAGTGGTGATCTGGCGCAGCGCGGAGAAGAGTTCGGAATCTGACATGGCTTTCAAATGACCTTCGGTGGAGAGAACAACCCCCACCCCAACCCTCCCCCAACTTGGGGGAGGGGGTCAATTGGAGGGTCGTGAGTAGTCCCCTCCCCCGAGCCGGGGGAGGGCTAGGGTGGGGGCGATGCGCGATGACTGAGTAAGCAGGAAACTCTGCGCTGATGCAGTTAACCGCGGTTCATCCGGTTGTCCACCAGGCTCTGCACCACGCTGGGGTCCGCGAGGGTCGAGGTGTCGCCGAGGTTGCTGTAGTCGTTCTCGGCGATCTTGCGCAGGATGCGGCGCATGATCTTGCCGGACCGGGTCTTCGGCAGGCCCGGCGCCCATTGCAGCAGGTCGGGCGAGGCGATCGGGCCGATCTCCTTGCGCACCCACTGGACCAGCTCCTTGCGCAATTCCTCGCTCGGCTCCACGCCGAGCTTGAGCGTGACGTAGGCGTAGATGCCCTGGCCCTTGATGTCGTGCGGATAGCCGACCACCGCCGATTCCGCGACCTTCGGGTGCGCGACCAGTGCGGATTCCACTTCCGCCGTGCCCATGCGGTGGCCGGAGACGTTGAGCACGTCGTCGACGCGGCCGGTGATCCAGTAATAGCCGTCGGCGTCGCGCCGGCAGCCGTCACCGGTAAAATACTTGCCCTTGTAGGCGCTGAAATAGGTCTCGGCGAACCGCTTGTGGTCGCCATAGACGCTGCGCATCTGGCCCGGCCAGGAATCCGCGATGCAGAGGTTGCCCTGGCATTCGCCCTCGAGCACCTTGCCGTCGCCGTCCACGATCTCCGGCCTGATGCCGAACAGCGGCCTGGTGGCGGAGCCCGGTTTCAGCGCTGTGGCGCCCGGCAGCGGCGAGATCAGGATGCCGCCGGTCTCGGTCTGCCACCAGGTATCGACGATCGGGCAGCGATGCTTGCCGACGACGCGATGGTACCACAGCCAGGCTTCGGGATTGATCGGCTCGCCCACTGAACCGAGCAGGCGCAGCGAATCCAGCTTGCACTTCTGCACCGGCGCCTCACCCTCGCGCATCAAGGCGCGGATCGCGGTCGGCGCGGTATAGAAGGTATTGACCTTGTGCTTGTCGCACACCTGCCAGAAGCGTGACGCATCCGGATAGTTCGGCACGCCCTCGAACATCAGCGAGATCGCGCCGTTGGCGAGCGGGCCGTAGACGATGTAGCTGTGGCCGGTGACCCAGCCCACGTCCGCCGTGCACCAGTAGATATCGCCCTCGTGATAATCGAACACATACTGGTGCGACATGGAGGCATAGACGATGTAGCCGCCGGTGGTGTGCAGCACGCCCTTCGGCTTGCCGGTCGAGCCCGAGGTGTAGAGGATGAACAAAGGATCCTCCGCGTTCATCTCCTCCGGTCTGCAGTCGGCGGAGACCTTCGGCGATTCCTCGTGCCACCAGTGGTCGCGGCCCGCAGTCCAGTCGATCTTGCCGCCGGTGCGGCGCACCACCAGGCACTTCTTGATCGAAGGGCAATTCTTCAGCGCGGCATCGACATTGGCCTTGAGCGGGATCTTCTTGCCGCCGCGCAGGCCCTCGTCCGCGGTGATGACGATGTTGGAATCGCAATCCTGGATGCGCCCAGCGAGGCTGTCGGGCGAGAAGCCGCCGAACACCACCGAGTGGATGGCGCCGATGCGCGCGCAGGCCAGCATCGCGTATGCCGCTTCCGGAATCATCGGCATGTAGATGGTGATGCGGTCGCCCTTCTTGGCGCCCAGGCCCTTCAGCACGTTCGCCATCCGGCACACCTGTTCGTGCGCTTCCTTGTAGGTGATGTGCTTGCTTTCGGACGGGTCGTCGCCTTCCCAGATCAGCGCGGTCTGGTTGCCGCGCTTGGCGAGGTGGCGGTCGAGGCAGTTGGCGGAGACGTTGAGCGTGCCGTCATAGTACCAGCGGATGCGGATATCGCCGGTGTAGTCGACGTCTTTCACTTTCGTGAACGGCTTGATCCAGTCGACACGCTTGCCGATTTCGCCCCAGAAGCCTTCGGGGTCGGTGACGGAGCGGCGATACATCTCCTCGTATTTCTTGGCGTCGATCAGCGCGCGCTTCGCGGCCTCGGCCGGGACGGGAAACAGCTGTTGCTCTGACATCGCTCACTCCCCTGACATTCGTCTTGTTGCACCGCACTCTAGAGCTTGGTGCCGACACTTCTTCCCTAGACGAAAGTCGTAACAAGGCGGGGATGAAAGGGCAAGATGGCGGCCTGCCGCGCCGTTCGTAATGCGCTGATGTGGTTGCAGTTTTGCGCTGAAGGAAAACCCCCTCCCCGAGCCGGGGGAGGGTTGGGGTGGGGGCGTCTCGGTGTCGCAGGCGTGCTCCACCAGGTCGACGCTCAGTCGGCGTCGAGAACAACCCCCACCCTAGCCTCCCCCAACTTGGGGGAGGGGCATTCGTCTTACGCGGCTGTCTCTTCGCGCGGCTCGCCGAGGGCGAACCAGTCGACCTTGCGGGTGGCGATCATCACGCCGAGCAGCGCGACCAGCAGCCCGATGGTGCCGCTGAGCAGCGAGTAGCTCTCCATCTGCAGCAGCACATACATGTAGCCGTGCACCGCGGCGAGCACGCCGCCGGTGACCCAGCCCATCAGGCGCCGGATGGTGGCGCCGGCGTACCAGGCGACGATCGCGATGTCGACCAGGCTGGCGATCAGATAGGACAGCGCGAAATCCATCTGCTCGGCGAGGGACAGAAGCAGCAGGTAGAACAAGGTGATCGAGGCGCCGATCAGCAGGTACTGCACCAGGTGCACCCGGTCCTGCTTCAAGAGGCCGACCACGAAGATGGTGCCGAAGGTGAGGCCGATGACCAGGATGCCGTATTTCACGATCCGGTCGGTCTGCTGGTGGACGTCGCCCGGCTCGGTCAGCGCGACGCCGACGCTGATGGTACGCTCCGGCTGCGGCTTGTATTCGTGGGTCAGCCAAGCCAACGGCGCACCGGTAGCAATGTGAGAGATCGACCAGGATGCCTCGAACCCATCTGCGGTGATGGTGCGCTCGGTCGGCAACGGCGTGCCGATGAAGTTGGGATGCGGCCAGTCGCTGGCGATCTTGATCTCGCTCTGGCGGCCGAACGGCTGGAAGGCGATGTGGCCGCGCCCGTTCAGCGACAGCTGGAACGCGAAGTCGAACGGCTGCGCGCCGGCGCCGATGGTCGGCAGCGCGGCGCGGATGCCGTCCTCGAACGGATGATACGGCAGCACGCCCGCCTCGATCTCGCGTGCGCTGCCGGCCACTGTCAATGTTACGGCATTCAACGCCCGCACGCCGGTCAAGCCGAGCACCAGGCTCGCCTGGTCCCACCTGATCTGCGTCGGCATGACACCGGCCTGGCCGAAATCGGGCGCTGCGAAACGGCCCGTGATCGCGACCTCCGCGCCATAGACCAGCATCTCGTAGATGCTTTTGTAGCGCTTCTGCACGCCGGCCGAGGCATCGATATTCAGCTCCTCCGGCGTGAACACGGCATAGCGCAGCTCCACGATGGTCTTCGGCTCGCCGTCGGAATTGGCCTGCACGCGCGAGATTTCATACGGCACCACCAGGACCGGCCCGCTGATCGTCTGCGACGGGCCCCACTGCGCGCCGATCTCCTCCGCCACCTGCGCCTTGGTGGCCGCGCGCTCCTCGATCACGCCTTCGACCATGCCGAGCGGCACCAGCATGATCAGCACCAGCAGGATGAAGAACAAGACGCGCTTGCCCGCCTCCCACCCGCTGCCGAAGCGGCGGCGCGCCGTGCGGGCCATGGATTGGATGGTGGGCGTATTGGGGCCGGGATCGGCGAAATCGGACATGACGTTCCCCTGTCAGTGAGAGCGGACAGGGTGCGTTGTGTCAGTCCGAAGGGGCGGCAGCGCGGCGGGATTAGGGCGTTGTGGGGGCGCCTACCCCTTCACCCCGCCCAGCTGGCAGATGTGCTTCCACTCGTCCGGCGTCACCGGCTGCACGGACAGGCGCGAGTTCTTCACCAACACCATGTCCTTGAGCTTCGCGTCCTTCTTGATGTCGGCGAGCGTGACCGGCTTCTTCAAGGCCTCGACCGGCTTGATGTCGACCATGCCGAAGCGCTGGGTCTTGTCGGTCGGGTCGGGATAATAGGTCTTGGCGACTTCCGCGATGCCGACCACGGCGAGGCCTTCGTTGGAGTGGTAGAAGAACACGCGGTCGCCGACCTTCATCGCCTTCATGTTGGCGCTGGCCTGGAAGTTGCGCACGCCGGTCCAGCCGGTCTTCTTGTCCTTCACCAGCTGTTCGTACGAATAAGCCGACGGTTCGGATTTCATCAGCCAGTAGTTCATGATTCCCTCTTCAGGCTTGCGGGAAGGTCTTGCGGAACGGCGTGATCGTGACGCTCTGGAACAGGCCGGCCTTGGCAAAGGGATCGTTGGCGGCGAAATCCTCGGCGGCCTTCTTGTCGGCAAATTCCATCACCAGCAGCGAACCCACCATGCCCTGCCCGTCGTCGCTCAGCAGCGGCCCGGTGCAGACATGCTGCCCGGCGAATTGCTTCAAGTATTCGACATGCGCCGGGCGGTTGTCGAGCCGGGTCTGCAGGTGGTTCGGCTTGTCCTTGCAATAGATGGCGTAGAGCATCGGTTCCTCTCTTCGTTCTATGCTTTCACGCCCGCGCCGATCAGGCGCGGTGCATCCTCGTCGAGCGGCCAGCGCGGGCGCGGGGCGAAATCGAGCGGGCTTTGCTCGCCCATCCGGAACCGCTCCAGCCCGGCCCAGGCGATCATCGCGGCGTTGTCGGTGCACAGGCGCAGGGGAGGCGCGACGAAGTCCAGCCCAGCGTGGCGCGCGCAGTTCTCCAGCTCCAATCGCAACGCGGTGTTGGCCGCAACGCCGCCCGCCACCACCAACGCACTCAACGCCGGGTGACTTGCGCGCGCGGCCCCGATGGCGCGGCGGGTACGGTCGATCAGGCTGTCCACCACCGCGATCTGAAATCCGGCGGCGAGGTTGGCGCGCATCGCATCGTCCAGGGCGCCCGTCTCCTCCACCTTGTGGCGCAGCGCCGTCTTCAGGCCGCTGAAGGAGAAGTTGAGCTCCGCCCTGCCCTTCATCGGGCGCGGCAGGTCCATGACCGGGCTGGTCGCCGCATGCGCCGCGCGCTCGATCATCGGGCCGCCGGGATAGCCGAGGCCCAGCAGCTTCGCCGCTTTGTCGAAGGCTTCGCCGGCGGCATCGTCGATGGTGGAGCCAAGGCGGCGATAGCGGCCGACGCCTTCCACCACCAGCAGCTGGCAATGGCCGCCGCTGACCAGCAGCAGCAGGTACGGGAATGGCGTGTCGTCGGTGAGCCGCGCCGTCAGCGCGTGGCCTTCCAGATGGTTGACCGCGACGAACGGCTTGCCGTGCACCAGGGCGATCGCCTTGCCGGTCATCACCCCGACGATGACGCCGCCGATCAGGCCCGGCCCGCCGGTCGCCGCTACCGCGTCGATCTCGCCGAAGCCGATGCCGGCCTCGCGCATGGCCTGGCCGACCAGCTTGTCCAGCCGGTCGAGATGGGCGCGCGCCGCCACTTCTGGCACCACGCCGCCATAGGGACGATGATCCTCCAGCTGCGCGGCGATTAGGTCGGCCAGGATGCGCCGATCCGCCGTCACCAGGGCGGCGGCGGTCTCATCGCAGCTCGATTCAATGCCTAAGACGATCATGCTCGAAAGGTTATCTGCCGCACGGTTGCATTCGGGGGGTCCGGCCTTTATGCAATCCCTTATGGCGACATCCCGTTCAGATGGCAACCAAGCGTCCTTGCGCATCGGCACGCGCGGCTCGCCGCTCGCCCTCGCCCAGGCGGACGAGACGCGCGCGCGCCTGATCGCCGCCCATCCGCAACTGGCCGGCGCCGTCGAGATCGTCGTCATCAAGACCACCGGCGACAAGGTGCAGGATCGCCCGTTGAGCGAGATCGGCGGCAAGGGCCTGTTCACCAAGGAGATCGAGGACGCCCTGCTGGCGGACGAGATCGACGTCGCCGTCCATTCCATGAAGGACGTGCCGACCTGGCTGCCCGACGGCCTGGTCATCGATTGCCTGCTGCCGCGCGAAGACCCGCGCGACGTGCTGATTTCGACCGCAGGCAACTCGATCGCGACGCTGCCGCGGGGCGCGGTGGTGGGCAGCGCCTCGCTGCGCCGCGCCGCGCAGGTCAAGGCGCTGCGGCCGGACCTCTCCATCGTGCCGTTGCGCGGCAATGTCGAGACCCGCATCGCCAAGGTGCAGCGCGGCGATGCGACCGCGACCCTGCTGGCGCTCGCGGGCCTGAAGCGCCTGCACAAGCAGAATGTCGCCACGGCGATCCTCTCCACCGACGAGATCCTTCCCGCGGTGGCGCAAGGCGCCATCGGCCTCGAGACGCGCGCGAATGACCGTCGCGTGAACGCACTGCTCGCGCCGCTCAACGACCGGAATACGCAACTGCGTGTCGCCGCCGAGCGCGCCTGCCTGGCGGTCCTCGACGGATCATGCCGCACGCCAATCGCCGCCTTCGCGGAACTCGAAGGCGATGTTGTGCGTTTGCGTGCCTTGATCGCTCTACCGGATGGCTCGAAAGTGCATCGGCAGGAAGGACGGGCTCCCGCATCGGATGCGCGCAAGCTGGGAGAGCAGATCGGCCACAAGCTCAAGGAAATGGCCGGACCAGACTTCCTCGCGTGATATCCTCGGCTTTCCTCCGCTATAGTGTGACCGATGCGCATTCTGATTACCCGCCCGATCGAAGATGCCAGGCCGCTCGCCGACGCCCTTGAGGAGCGCGGCATCGAGGTCCTGATCGAGCCGTTGCTGGAGATTCGGCATCTCGAGGATGCCGAGATCGACCTCGACGGCGTGCAGGCCCTGCTGTTCACCAGCGCCAACGGCGTACGCGCCTTCGCCGCGCTCAGCCCGCGCCGCGAGCTCAAGGTCTTTACCGTCGGCGACGGGTCGGCGGATGCCGCGCGCCAGGCCGGCTTCCCCAACGTCGAAAGCGCCAAGGGCGATGTCGAGGCGCTGGCCGCCCTGGTGGTGGACCGGCTGAAGGCCGAGGACGGCATCCTGTTCCACGCCGCCGGCACCGTCACCGCCGGCGACCTCAAGACAAGGCTGGAGGGCCTCGGCTACCAGGTGCGGCGGGCGCAGCTCTACGAAGCCAAGATCGCCACCGCCCTATCGACCGAAACCCGCGCCAATTTGACGCTGGGCGGCATCGATGCCGTCCTGCTGTTCTCGCCGCGCACCGCCGCGACCTTTGCCGAATTGTGGCAGGCGGCGGGATCGCCGTCCCTGGCCCGGATCCATGGGCTGTGCCTCAGCGCCGCAGTGGCACGCGAGATCGGCAGCCTGGGCTGGGCGGCGGTGGAGATCGCCGACCGGCCGGACTTGCCATCGATGCTCGCGCTGGTGGATGCTGCCCGAAGCAAAGGAGCCGAGATGGCCGAGCCATCCCAGCGCCCCGAGGACACCTCTGCCGGCGGGGCGGCAGATTCGGCGGTGGAGACGCCCGCCGCAAGCATGGCCGCAACCGAGGCCAGGACCGCCCGCCGCCAGCGCGCCGGCGGCGGCTCCATGCTGTTTTACCTGGTGCTGATGCTGATCGCCGCCGCGGCCGTGGTGGTAACCGCGCCGGCCTGGCAACCGCAAGTCAGCGCACTGCTGGGATTGCAGGGGCCGTCGGCGACCCCAGCGGCGCCCGCTGACGACCGCGTCGCCACCTTGCAGGCCGATGTCGCCAGCCTGTCGCAGCGGGTCCAGGCCAGCGTCGACGACGAGACCCTGCGGCAGGCCATCGATCCGCTGAAGGCCGAGATCGACGGATTGAAGGAGGACGTCGCTGCGCTCAAGACCGAGATCGAGACTCTGCGCAGCAACGCCGGCAACGGCAGCACCACCTTATCGCAAGGCCCGGGCGTGGACCTGACCCCGATCGAGGATCGTCTAGGCAAGCTGGAGACCGCGCTCTCCGACGCCAATACGCGCATCGACCAGGCTGCGAGCGGACAAAGCGCAACGACGGGCACGTCGGCGCCGGATTCGCGCGTCGACAGCCTGGTCTCGGAGAACGAGGCGCTGAAGCAGCAGATCGCCTCGCTGACCGAGCGGCTGGACCAGATGTCGGGCCTCGATGCCAAGGTCGGCGAGCTCGCGCCGCGACTCGAAGCGCTGGCGCCGCGCCTCGACGCGCTGGACCAGCAGGTGGCGGCGCTGCCCAAAAGCAACGATCAGCAGCACGCGGTCGCGATGATCGTCGCGGTCGGCGAACTGCGCAGCGCGCTCGCCGGCGACAAGAGCTTTGCCGCCGAGCTTTCGACGCTCAACGACTTGACCCAGGACGACGAAGCGCTGCGCCCGCGCCTGAAGCCCATCGTCGATCAGCTGGCGCCGATGGCGGACGCGGGCGTGCCGACGCTCTCACAGCTCGCCGCCGCCTTCCCCGCGACCGAGATCGCGCGCGCCGGCGAAGCGGAGCTGGCGGGCGAAGTCACCGACGACAACTGGTTCAAGCGTTTCTGGCGCGGCCTTGGCCACAGCATCTCGGAAGTCATCACCGTCCGCCCGATCGGACCGGACGTCGAAGGCGACGACACGCTGGCGCGCCTGGCGCGGGCGGAAGCCAAGCTCGGCGAAGGCGACCTCGCCGCAGCGGTGGCCGAAGTGAAGGCGCTAACCGGCCTCGCCGCCGAGACCGCGGCGGAGTGGCTGGCCCAGGCCGAAGCGCGCCTTGCCATCGAAACGGCGGCGGCGCAATTGGCGGACATCTCGACCCGCGAACTGGCGCCGCGCACCACCGCCGCCGCGCCGGTCGAAGCACCCGAAGGCGCCGAGGGGGCGGGGAACTGACGTGAAGCTCTCGCGCCTGCTCCTGGTCTATTTCCCGCTGCTGGCGGGACTTTTGTTCGTCGCGCTCTATTTCGCCTACCATCCCGGCGGCGTGACGCTCAACTGGCTGGGCTACCGCATCGACATGCATATCGGCGCGGCCCTGTTCCTGGTCGCGCTGGCGTTCCTCGTCCTGCAATTCATCGGCTGGCTGTTCGGCGCGATCCTGCGCTCGCCGCGGACCTTCTCGATGGCGCGTTCCAATTCGCGCAAGGCCAAGGGCTATCGCGCGCTGACCCGCGGCTTGACCGCGGTCGCGGCCGGCGATCCGACCGAGGCGCGCCGGCAGGCCAAGATCGCACACGACCTGCTGGGCGAGCCGCCGCTGACCCTGCTGCTGGCGGCGCAGGCGGCGCAGCTGGCCGGCGACGAGACCAGCGCCGAGCGCTATTTCGACCGTCTGACCGACGCGCCGGAAACGGCGCTGCTCGGCCTGCGCGGCCTCACCATGGGCGCGCTGAAGCGCGGCGACGAAGCGGCGGCGTTGACCTATGCCGAGAAGGCGAGCGCGGTCGCGCCGCAGGCCGCCTGGGCGGCGGAA
>DATEOK010000519.1:0-12616 GCA_035274225.1 Dongiaceae bacterium | reverse complement strand
CCAACATCAAGCTGCACGGTCCGGAAGGCTTCGCCGGCATGCGCCGGGCGGGGCGGCTGGCCGCCGAGGTGCTCGACTTCATCACGCCGCATGTTGTCCCCGGTGTATCCACCGGGCGGCTCGACGAGCTGTGCCACAACTTCATCATCGAGCATGGCGCGGTGCCCGCTCCGCTCGGCTATCGCGGCTTCCCGCGCTCGATCTGCACCTCCATCAACCACGTGGTCTGCCACGGCATCCCGGGTCCGAAGAAACTGCTGGACGGCGACATCGTCAACATCGACATCACCACCATCGTCGACGGCTGGCACGGCGACACCAGCCGCATGTTCCTGGTCGGCAAGGTCGGCGTGCAGGCGGCGAAGCTGGTGGACATCACCTATGAATGCATGATGCGCGGGATCGAGCTGGTGAAGCCCGGCGTGCGCCTGGGCGAAATCGGCCACGCGATCCAGAGCTATGCCGAGAAGCACCGCTATTCGGTGGTGCGCGATTTCTGCGGCCACGGCATCGGCCGCGTGTTCCATGACTCGCCCTCGGTGCTGCATTTCGGCCGCCCGGGCAGCGGGCCGCTGCTGAAGGCGGGCATGTTCTTCACCGTCGAGCCGATGATCAACGCCGGCCGCCACGAGGTGAAGATCCTCGACGACGGCTGGACCGCCGTGACGCGCGACAAGAAGCTCTCCGCGCAATTCGAGCACACCATCGCCGTGACCGACGATGGCTACGAGATCTTCACGCTATCGCCCAAAGGCTGGGATCGCCCACCCTTCTCCGCGTGATATTGTGGCCGACGCGCCCGAAAACGCGCCAGGAGAGAAAGCGGACAAGCCGCACTATCTCGGCCACCGCGAGCGCCTGCGCGACAAGTTCCTCGAGCAAGGCCCCGACGCCCTCGCCGACTACGAGATCATCGAGCTGCTGCTGACGCTGGCGCGCCCGCGCATCGACTGCAAGCCGATCGCCAAGGCGCTGATCAAGCAGTTCGGCAACCTGCCCGGCGTGCTGGCGGCGCATCCCGATGCCTTGCGCAAGGTGGACGATGTCGGCGACAGCACCATCACGGCGCTGAAGCTGGTGCAGGCGGTCGCCCAGCGCATGCTGAAGCGCGAGGTGCTGGACAAGCCGGTGCTGGATTCCTGGAACAAGGTGCTGGACTACTGCCACTCGGTGATGGCGCACCAGCGCGAGGAGCAATTGCGCCTGTTCTTTCTCGACGGCCGCAACGCGCTGGTTGCCGACGAGAAGCAGAGCGAGGGCACGGTCAACCACACCCCGCTCTACGTGCGCGAGGTTGTGAAGCGCGCGCTGGAGCTCGGCGCCTCCGCGATCATCATGGCGCACAACCACCCGACCGGCGACCCTTCGCCCTCGCGCGACGACATCGCGCTGACCCGCGAGGTGCGCAACGCGCTGAAGGCGGTCGGCGTCAGCCTGCACGACCACATCATCATAGGCCGCAAGGGCCATTGCTCGCTGCGCTCGATGGCCGTCATCGATGGATGGAAATAGTTTCATGTCCGATCGCATGCCTGTCCTGTTCGTGTCCCACGGCGCGCCGACGCTGCCGTTCGACGAGGTGCCCGCGCGGCGGTTCCTGATCGAGCTGGCGCGCAAGGTGCCGCGGCCGAAGGCGATCCTGTGCGTCTCCGCCCATTGGGAGGCGACGGTGCCGAGCCTCAATGCTGCGCCGCAGCCCGGCACGATCCACGATTTCTCCGGCTTCCCGAAGGCGCTGTATGAGCTGAGCTACGAGGCGCCCGGCGCGCCGGACGTTGCGGCGCGCGCCGCCGAGCTGCTGCGCGTGGCAGGCTACGAGCCGCGGCTCGATGCCGAGCGCGGGCGCGACCACGGTGCGTGGGTACCGGCGATGCTGGCCTGGCCGGCGGGCGAGATTCCGATGATCCAGCTGTCGCTGCTGCGCGGCAAGTCGACGCGCGAGCACATCGCGCTCGGCGAAGCGATCGCGCCGCTGCGCGACGAAGGCATCCTCATCCTCGGCAGCGGCGGTTCGGTGCACAATCTGCGGCAGGTGTCGTGGGACGGCGGCCGCACGCCGCGCTGGGCCAGTGAGTTCCAGGACTGGCTCGACAAGACGCTCGCCGCCAACGATCGTGCCGCGCTCACCAGCTATCGCAGCCTCGATGTCGCCGCGATGGCGCATCCGACCGAAGACCACCTGATGCCGCTCTACGTCGCCTACGGCGCCGGCCACAGCGACGGCGGCGCCACCAAGCTGCACGGCAGCTTCACCCTCGGCAGCCTCGGCATGGCGAGCTATGGGTGGGGCATGTAGTGGCCGAGGATTCAGAAGATGAGGAACAGGGCCGGTCTCCTACGCCCATTACAGAATTGGTGGCGGCTAAGTACGTCGGCAAATACATACTTGTTGGCATCACGCGAGAAGATGCGTTCGGCAAAGAGATCGACCGTTTCCAGATACACGGCGTGATCGAATCAGTCACGCCGAGGGAGATGCTGGTCGCTCTGCGAGGGTCGCGGTCCGGGGGAAAATACTCTCTCCCTCCAGCAATCGACTGGCTCCAACCGGCAACGTCCGGAGAGTATCGACTGAAGAACACAGGCGAAGTTGTCCTCGATCCCGACTACACCGCCAGCTTCAGGATCACCGCGCCTCAGAAGCACTGATGCCGGCGCGCTTGCGTTGATTGGCTTCAGCACCTACATCGTGAGCACCGTCGCAATTTCCGCACTGCTCGCCCAACCGATGCAATTGGGCGCGCAATGGCCATAGCCGGAGAGGTGAAGGATGAAATTGACCATCATCGATCGCCGCAACCTGTTGCGTTCGTTCGCCCTCGGATCGCTCGCGTTGCCCGCAGCTCTGTTCGCGGGATGCGAGGGCTCGATTCCGCCGCGCGAGGTCAAGAGGACGAAAAGCCATATCACCGGCGGGAACAGCCGGGGCGGCAAGCGCCGCGCTCGCGGGTGAATCCGTCACCTGCTTGAGAGCTGGCGCTGAATCGATGGGTGAAGCGTGGGCATCCGCGCATGCGGTCGGCGGGCGCCGCACCTACAGCAGCGGCAAGCACGGCAACACACGAGGACCAGGCGCCGCCAGTTCGCGCTAAGACGGCGCGAGGCGGATACAATCCTGTGCTGCCACCGGTTGCGCAGCGCGAATCCAGTCCCCACATCCACAGGGACCGTCGCCATCAATTCCCAGAGGTGTACGAATGGACCGTCCCATAACCGAACGCCGTCGGCTCTTGACTCTCCTCACATTCGCCGCGCTCGCCATGCCGGCTGTAGCGCTCGCCGGATGCGCGAGCGGCGGCGGCACGCGGCCGCCCAACTTCCGGACCGGCGGAGGCAATCGCGGCGGCGAGAAAGGCCACGGCGGTGGCGGGTTTGGCGGTGGCGGCAATCGCTAGAAGCAAAAGGCCGGCACTTGAGTGCCGGCCCTGTCCCTTCCGTATGCGAGACCGCTCAGGCCGCCTGGGTAACGGCGGCGCCCGCGCGCTGCCGTCAGACCACCAGCACGCTCAAGCCGAACCGCCGACGCGCCATCCCGCAGGCTTCGTCGCCCGGCTCGCAGGCCCAGCAGACATCCGGCCGCACGTCGTAGACCGAGCATGAGGTCGCGACGCCGACCTCGCCAGACAAGGCCGAGCAACGGTCGCCCTCGCATCGCATGCCAGACCGGTCCGCGGCAACGAACGCGCTGGGGATGCGATCCAGATCGGACTCTTCTTCCGTGCTGAAGCGGGGCCAATCGCTGCCGAACGAGCAGCACGCGCCGCAGGTCCGGCACGGGGATTGTTCCGTCGGCTTGGCGGAGGCCGCTTCGATCGGCGTCGTCTGGTCCACTACTTGCGGGCCTTGCGCGCCGCGTAACGGGCGTCGCGTGCCGCCTTCTGCGCGATCGCCAAAGCGGCGGCGCGCGCGGCATCCTCGGCCGCCTTCGCGGCTGCTTCGATCCGCTCCTGCGCGGCGCGCTGTTCCGCCTCCGCGATCGCGCGCTCCTCGGCGGCGATCCGGGCGACGTTGCGCTCGGCGAGACGCGCCTCGCGGGCGGCGATGATAGCCTCGCGTTTCGCCTTCTGCGCGATGACGGCCGGATCGTCCGCGCCGGGCCTTGCCAGGATGCGCGCCAACGTCGCCTTTCTGGCCGCGGCCGCAGCGTTGATGCGGTCGCCGAAACTCTTTTCCTTAAAGCTCATCAATTTTCCATTTCAGATTTGAGGGTCGGCCATCGATCGCGATGAAGCCGGCAAAAACAAAAGAGCCGGCCATCCGGCCGGCTCCTATCTGTGACTGAGAGGTGGCTTATGCCGCCTGAGTGACGGCGACGCCCTTGCTCTTGAGCAGCTCCTGCAATTCGCCGGTCTGGAACATCTCGCGGATAATGTCGCAGCCGCCGACGAACTCGCCCTTCACGTAGAGTTGGGGGATGGTCGGCCAGCTGGCGAAGTCCTTGATGCCCTGGCGCAGGCCGGGATCGGCCAGCACATCGATGCCCTTGAACTTGACGCCCATGTGGCTCAGCACCTGGACCACCGCCGCGGAGAAGCCGCACTGCGGGAAGACCGGCGTGCCCTTCATGTAGAGCACGACGTCGTTGCTGGTCACGTCGTCGCGGATGCGGTCGAAAACCGGATTGTCGCTCATTCTCTTCTCCCGAGGCGCCTGTGCGCCGAATTCATTAACTCGCATATGAGGGCAAATCGCCGCCCTGTCAATTGGGTCAACCCCTAAGCCCCTAGGGCCGTTGCGGGTTAACCCTATTTCGGCGCCGAGGTCTGCAGGGCCAGGGCGTGCAGCTGGTCGCCCATCCGCCCACGCAGCGCCTCGTACACCATCTGGTGTTGCTGCACCCTGCTCTTGCCGGCGAAGGCGGCCGACACGACCTGGGCGGCGTAGTGGTCGCCGTCGCCGCGCAGATCCTCGATCTTCACTTCGGCATCGGGCAGCGCTTCCTTGATCAGCCGCGCGATCTCGCTTGCTTCCATCGCCATCTTGTCAGCTCCCCGCGCTCATCAGGTCCGGGAAGAACGCTTCGTGGGCGCCCTTCAGATCCGCGACCGATATGGTGCCGCTGTCGACCAGCGTCAACGAGGCGCTGCCGGTCTCGCCCAGCGCCGTCACCGGCACGCCAGCCTTCCTGGCGGCACTCAGGAACTGCTCGGCACTGCCCATCGCCACGGTTGCGACGTAGCGCGCCTGGTCCTCGCCGAACCAGAAAGCGTGCGCCGGCGCTGAGAGTTTCTCAGGGGCGCGGATCGTTGCGCCGAGGTTGCCGGCCATCGCCATCTCCGCGACCGCGACCAGGAGGCCGCCATCGGCGCAATCGTGACAGGCGGTCACGCTGCCGGCCAGAATTTGCGTACGGATGAAGTCGCCGTTGCGTTTTTCCGCGGCAAGGTCGACCGGCGGCGGCGCGCCCTCCTCCTTGCCGTGCAGTTCGCGCAGGAAGATCGACTGCCCTAAGTGACCCTTGGTCTCACCAACCAGCAGGATAACTTCGCCGGGTTGACGAAAGGCGACCGGCACCGACTTGGCTGCATCGGCGATCACGCCGACACCGCCGATCACCGGCGTCGGCAGGATGCCCTTGCCGTTGGTCTCGTTGTAGAGCGAGACGTTGCCGGAGATGACCGGATAATCTAGCGCCTTGCAGGCTTCGGCCATGCCTTCAATGCAGCCGACGAACTGGCCCATGATCTCCGGCCGCTGCGGGTTGCCGAAATTCATGTTGTCAGTGATGGCGAGCGGCGTCGCGCCAACCGCGGTCAAATTGCGCCAAGTCTCCACCACCGCCTGCGCGCCGCCGGTCTTCGGGTCGGCGAAGCAGTAGCGCGGCGTGCAGTCCGAAGTGATGGCGAGCGCCTTGCCGTTCATATCCGGCAGGCGCACCACCGCCGCGTCGCCGCCCGGGCGCTGCGCGGTGTGGCCCATGACCAGGTGATCGTACTGCTCCCACACCCAGCGGCGCGAGGCGAGATCGGGCGAGCCGACCAGCGTGCGCAGCGCGGCGAGCAGGTCGCTCGGCGCCGGCACGGACGCCGGATCAATGGTAGCCTGCGGCTTGGTTGGAACGTAGGGACGTTGATAGACAGGCGACTTCTCGACCAGCGGCGCGACCGGCATGTCGGCTTCGACCTTGCCGTTCTTCTTCAGCACCAGGTGGCCGGTGTTGGTCAGGCGGCCGATCTCGGCAAAGTCCAGCTCCCACTTCTCGAAGATGGCACGCGCCTTGTCCATCGCCTGCGGCTTCAGGATCATCAGCATGCGCTCTTGGCTTTCCGAGAGCATGATCTCGTAGGCGGTCATGTGCGTCTCGCGCACCGGAACCTTGTCGAGGTCGAGCTCGATGCCGAGGCCACCCTTGGACGACATCTCGACCGACGACGAGGTAAGGCCAGCGGCACCCATGTCCTGGATCGCGACGATGGCGTCGGTCGCCATCAGCTCGAGGCAAGCCTCGAGCAGCAGCTTCTCGGTGAAGGGATCGCCGACCTGCACGGTCGGACGCTTCTCCTCCGAATCCTCGTTGAACTCGGCCGAGGCCATGGTAGCGCCATGGATGCCGTCGCGCCCGGTCTTGGCGCCGACATAGATCACCGGATTGCCGATGCCCGCCGCCGCCGAATAGAAGATCTTGTCGGCCGGCGCGAGGCCGACGGTCATCGCGTTGACCAGGATGTTGCCGTTGTAGCTGGCGTGGAAATTCACTTCGCCTGCCACCGTCGGCACACCCATGCAGTTGCCGTAGCCGCCGATGCCGGCGACCACGCCCGCGATCAGGTGCCGGGTCTTCGGATCGTCCGGCTCGCCGAAGCGCAGTGCGTTTACGTTGGCGATCGGCCGCGCACCCATGGTGAAGACGTCGCGCATGATGCCGCCAACGCCGGTCGCGGCGCCCTGGTACGGCTCGATGAAGCTCGGGTGGTTGTGGCTTTCCATCTTGAAGATGGCGGCCTGGCCGTCGCCGATGTCGATGACGCCGGCGTTCTCGCCGGGGCCACAGATGACCCAGGGCGCCTTGGTCGGCAGCTTCTTGAGATGCACGCGCGAGGACTTGTAGGAGCAGTGCTCGCTCCACATCACGGAGAAGATGCCCAGCTCCGTCATCGACGGCTCGCGGCCCATGATCTCCAGCACCAGCTGGTATTCCTCGTTGGTGAGGCCGTGCTCGGCAACGACGTTGGGCGTGATCTTGGCGGTGGCGGTGGTCACGAGAGTGCCTCCACCATGCTCGCGAACAAAGCTTTGCCGTCGACCGAACCTTGCAGCGGCTCGATCGCGTTCTCGGGATGCGGCATGAGACCCAGCACGTTCTTGGTGCGATTGAAGATGCCGGCGATGTTGCGCGCCGAACCGTTGGGATTGTGCTCGTCGGCGAACTCGCCGTCGGGGCTGCAATAGCGGAAGGCCACCTGCCCGTTCGATTCCAGCTCGTCGAGGGTGCGGTCGTCGGCGAAGTAGTTGCCGTCGTGATGCGCGACCGGGATGCTCAGCACCTGGCCCTGCTCATACTGGCTGGTGAACAAGGACTGCGAGGTCTCGACCTTCAGCCGCACATTCCGGCACACGAACTTGAGGCTGGCGTTGCGCAGCAGGATGCCGGGCAGCAGGCCCGCCTCGGTGATGATCTGGAAGCCGTTGCACACGCCGATGACGGCCATGCCCTTGTCGGCGCGGGCCTTGACCTCGCGCAGGATCGGGGAGTGGGCGGCGATGGCGCCGCAGCGCAGATAGTCGCCGTAGGAGAAACCGCCCGGCACCAGGACCAGGTCGACGTCCGGCAGCTCGGTATCGCGGTGCCAGACCATGATCGGCTTCCTGCCCATCGCCTGGGTCAGAGCCGCTTCCGCATCCCGCTCCCGATTGGAGCCAGGAAACACGACAATGGCAGCTTTCATGGGAGTCCCCGTCAGTCGACGAGATCGATGGCGTAGTTCTCGATCACGGTGTTGGCCAGCAGTTTGGCGCACATCTGATCGACCTGCTGCTTGGCCTTGGCCTTGTCGCGTTCGTCGAGGTCGATCTCGATATACTTGCCCTGGCGCACGTCGTTGACACCGCCAAATCCCAAGGTGCCGAGCGCGTGGGCGATCGCGCGGCCTTGCGGGTCCAGCACGCCGTTTTTCAAGGTGATGTGAACGCGCGCCTTCATCTCTTCTCTGTCTCCTGTCAGGTCACTGCATGGTCGAGGGACCCTTCATGTCCCTCGGTCCGCCTTCGGGGAAAATGCCGAGCCGGCGCGCCACTTCCTGGTACGCTTCCTCGACGTTGCCGAGGTCGCGGCGGAAGCGGTCCTTATCCAGCTTCTCGTTGGTCTTGACGTCCCACAGGCGGCAATTGTCCGGGCTGATCTCGTCCGCCAGCACGATGCGCATCTCGTCGTTCTCGTACAGCCGGCCGAACTCCAGCTTGAAGTCGACCAGCTTGAGGCCGACGCCGAGGAACAGGCCGAGCAGGAAATCGTTCACGCGCAGCGCGAGCGACATCATCTCGTCGAGATCCTGCGGCGTCGCCCAGCCGAACGCGGTCACATGCTCTTCGGAGACCATCGGGTCGCCGAGTTCATCCGACTTGTAGTAGTACTCGATGATCGAGCGCGGCAGCTGTGTGCCTTCCGGAATGCCGAAGCGCTTGGCGAGCGATCCGGCGACGACGTTGCGCACCACGATCTCGAGCGGGATGATCTCCACCTCGCGCACCAGCTGCTCGCGCATGTTGAGGCGGCGGACGAAGTGCGTCGGCACGCCGATCTCGCCCAGCTTCACCATCAGGTATTCGGAGATGCGGTTGTTGAGGACGCCCTTGCCGGTGATGGTGCCCTTTTTCTGATTGTTGAACGCGGTCGCATCGTCCTTGAAATACTGGACCAGCGTCCCGGGCTCCGGACCTTCGAACAAGACCTTCGCCTTGCCTTCGTAAATGCGCCGGCGACGGGTCATCCGGGCTCTCCAATGCTGAAAAATGCACCGACCAGGGGGGCCGAGGTCGGAATCGGCATCCTTCTAGCAGGGCACCCCCGGAAACTCAATCGATCTCGCGGGTGCAGCGCGACTCGCTGCGGCTAGAATTTTCTTGTTGGATCAGGCGCTTGGCGCGATGACGAGGATCGAGAGCTCGGCCAAAAACAACAACCCACCTATGACCAGAATGAGGAGCGGGCCGACGAGGCCGAGCCAGCGCGCCACGTGGCCACGGACGGCGAAACGAACCGCCACCTGGTGGTGCAGCAGCATGCTCGCGAGACCCAGGCCGGCCAGGGTCAGCGCCATGCCGATGGCGATGGCCAGGACCATCGCCAGGCCGCTCAGGAGGATGCCGTTGGCGATGGCGAAAGTGAGGATCAGGATCGCCCCCGAGCAGGGGACGAAACCGGCAGCGACGGCCAGCAGGCGGCGGTGACCTGTCCCACCGTGATGATGGTGGCCGTGATCGTGGTCATGGTGGCGGTGATGGCCGCCGGTTCCGCGCCAGGCGCCGACCAGCATCCAGGCGCCAATCACAGCGATGGCACCGAAGCTAATCATGCGGATCCAGTGATTTTGCTCGATCGGCGACATTGTCATCTGCCGCAATAGCCAGTGCGCCAGGAATGCGACGACGACGGCGCCGAGCACATGGCTGAGAGCGATCCACAGCGCCATGACGAAGCCGTGTATCGGCCGCGCTGCGTTCCCCAGGAAGTACCCGACCACCACCGTCTTGCCGTGCCCAACCGCCAGCGTATGGAAAATGCCATAGAGAAACGCAGCCAGAATTCCGCCAGCCAAGGCCACTGCCCCGTCGCCGCGCCGGACCGCGGCCATATGCCGGTTCAACTCACGACTGAAGTCCCGCTCGGCGAGAACCACGAAACGCCCGATCGCAAACCACGGCCCGGATGGCGGCGGCTGGCTTGCCGCCTGGTCCGCCGCCGGTGCCGGGAATAGGGACGGCCCGTCCTCGGCATGAGTGGCAACCGCGAACCAGACGGCGCACGCGGCCAGGAGCAGCAGGCAAACGAAGCGCATCAGTGACATTGCAGCGCGATCTCCTGCGGAAAGACGTAGCCGCCGAAAAAGGCATTCTCGTGATCGTCCCGCACCGTCGCGCCGCACGGCACGCCGTCGGCATTCTTCAGCGCGACCGCATCCTCCTGCGCGAGGTCGATCTCAACATAGTATTCGCGGTCATAGATCTCGACCGCCAAGGCTTGGGTGCGCGGATCAACGGGGACCGGCAGCGGAACGCTCATGGCGAAAGTCACGATGCGGCTGCCGTCTGCCTTGGCGATGAAATCGGTCGGATCGATCGGACCGAGTTCTTTGCCGTCGACCCAAACATAGGTGAAGTAGTGGAACTGCTTCAGGTTCGGCAGGGTACCGTCGCCGACGGCCTTGCTTTCCAGATCGTCGAACTTGCCGTCGCCATCGGCGTCGAATTGGCTGAGCAGATCGTCACTGAAAATGTCGTCGAACGCCCAGTGCATGCGCAGGCCCGTGACCTTGCCGGCATCGAACACGAACGTGACCCGGTTGTCGATGAAGACGTGAGGATGCGCGGCGGCCGGAGCAGCGGCCAACAACATCGGAACGAGAACAGCAGCCGCGGCAGCGCGTCGGATCAACGGGTGCCGCCCGCAGTCACCGTGAATCTGCAGCCGCACAGCGGACAGCCGACCTGTTCGCTGCTGCCGGATGGCAGCGCACCACTCGCGATGCGCCGCAGAAGAGTCTGACGCACCGCAGCGATCAGCGCGGCGTGATCCTCCGGCGCGGAGCCAGCGGTCACGCGGCACGTACCGGCCGCGAGGGCGGCCGCCTGGTCCGGCGTGAGCTCATCGACATACCAGGCGAAGGCACGGCTGGTCAGCAGGCCGAAGCCCGCGGCGCCGGCCACCAATCCCAGCAATAGCTCGCGTCGAGTCCGCATCACGCTGCTCCGCTTCGCAGGGTGCGGAGTGTATGTCACTGCATGGCGGCGAGCAATTGCCTGGCGTTGTAGCGGATCAGCGACAGATAATCCGGAGCGGGACCGTCGGGGTCGGACAGTGCGTCGGCGTACAGTTCTCCGCCCATCCGTACGCCCGACTCCCGCGCCACTGTCTCGGCCAGCCGCGGGTCGCTCATGTTCTCCAGGAAGATCGCGGATAGGTGGCCATCGCGCGCCTGCCGCACCACCTTCACCAGATCGTCGGCAGTGGGCTCGGCCTCGGTGCTGAGGCCCTGGACCGAGACGAATTCGATGCCATAGGCACGGCCGAAATAGTGGAAGGCGTCGTGCGAGGTGAGGATGCGGCGCTTCTCTTGCGGGATCGCTCCAAAGTCGGCCTTCAGCTGCTTGTCGAGTGCCGTGATCTCCGCGACCAGCTTGTCGGCGTTGGCCTTGAAGTCGGCGGCGTGATCGGGTGCAACCTCCGACAGGCCTTTCGCGATGTTGGCGACATAGAGTTGCGCGTTGCTGAGGTCCTGGAAGGCGTGCGGGTCGGTCCCTTGATGGCCCTCCTCTTCGGCAGAGAGCGGCGTGACGCCATCGCTGGCAAGCACAAGCCTGCCGTTGAAGCCGGAGGCATCCTCCAGCCGCTGCAGCCACGGCTCGAAGCCGAGCCCGTTGGCGATCAGCAGGTCCGCCTCCGCCAGCTCCGCGGATTGCTTCGCGCCGGGCTCGAACACATGCGCATCGCCGTTCGGGCCGACCAGGGTCAGGACCTCGGCATGGTCGCCGGCAACGCCCTGGGTCAGGTCCGCGAGGATGGAAAAGGTGGCAACCGCGACCGGCTTGTCCTCGGCCTTTGCCGTCCCGAACGCCAAACTACCGGCCACCATGGCCAGCCATGCCAATCGCTTCATTCCAGGCCTCGTATCGTAATGTTATAATATAACATACATAAGGTGCGGCGGAGGGCAAGAGGGTTTCGGAACCCTAAAGCTCGATGTCCTGCCAGGCGCTGGACTTGTCCGGCCGGCCACCGACGAATTTCCAGATCGGGCGGCGGGTCGCGAATTGCGGCGCGGGCAGCGCGATCAGCGAGGACGAGACGGTGCCGAAGCCGGTGTTCGACACGATGCTCATGGCGTCGAACACGGTGCCGGCGGGATCGTGGCTGCGGTCGCACAGCAGCTCCTGCCATGCGCTCCAATCGCCGGTGTCGGGATCGGGCGCCTTGGCGTCCTTCCAGCGCGGCAGGAACCAGCGGATGCGCTTGCTGTTGGGATCGTTGCGGTCGGACGCGGTGATCATCGAGAGGCCGGGCGGCAGTGCTTCGGTCTCGACCTGGTTGCCGAGATTTCGCACCCAGAAGGCGTCGCGGTTGTCGGCGATCACCATGTTGAACGGACGGAAGGCGTGCGCGTCAAGCTCGCGCAGCATCGCGACCGCATCGGCGGCATCGGCGAAATCGAGCGCGTCGAGGACCAGCTCGCCGCGGCTGCGCTTGCCCTCCTGCGGGCCCAATGTGTTGCGGCGGTTGAGCACGCCGGCAACCACGCCCGCATCGTTGATGCCGAGCCATGTGCCGCCCGCCAATTCATCGCGGCCGGCCACAACCTCCGACCGGTCGGGCCAGTGGCGCGCCGGCGGCGACCAGGGCCGATCCGCCATTTCATCGCGGTTGCTGGCCCACAGCAAAGGCCAGTTGTGGCCGGGCCGATAG
>DATEOK010000518.1:0-2732 GCA_035274225.1 Dongiaceae bacterium | reverse complement strand
GCCTGCGGGCTTATTCCAACCGGCCGGATCCCTCCTCAGGGAGTCCTCGGTCTGGTTGAACGGGTTCTTTAACCGGACGGGCGGGGAGCAGCGGTGAAGAGCTTGGCCAACTCGCCGCCTGCGCCTCGTAAGGCGATATCCGGGACATCCAACTCCGGGATGTCCGACAACCGCATCCCATTTTTTCTTTTCAACGAGACTTTCATTTCGCTTTCACTCACCGCCACATCACTGCCTTCGAGCGAAAGCCTTCCCCGCGACGCACGGCTGCGTCCCGAGAGCTTGAGCGCTCCGCGTCCGATCGATTTTTTGGATGAGCTTTGATTTAGCCCCGACCCGAATACAACTTTGCGCTATGAGAAGTGGAACTGTCGGTTCGGTTTGCGACTCTCGCATCAAATTATTTTCTGGAATGTCAATATCGACCGAAGTCTCGATGCGTTGGCTTGTGCATAACAGGGATAGGCGTGCGGGCAGCCATCGTGTCGCCAGTCCAAACAAAAACCCCGGCATCGCTGCCGGGGTTTTGCATTTCGTGGATCGCTTGAGTGGCCGGACCTTAGAAGTCCATGCCGCCCATGCCGCCGCCCGGAGGCATTGCGGGGCCGCCGGCGTTCTTCTTCGGCAGTTCGGCGATCATGGCTTCGGTGGTGATCAGGAGAGCCGCGACGGACGCCGCGTTCTGGATCGCCGCACGAACCACCTTGGTCGGGTCGATGATGCCCTTGGAGACCAGGTTGCCGTACTCGCCGGTCTGCGAGTCGAAGCCGTAGTTGTACTGCTCCTTCTCGAGGATCTTGCCGACGATGACGGAGCCGTCTTCACCGGCGTTGACCGCGATCTGGCGGGCCGGCGCGGACAGCGCCTTGCGCACGATCTCGACGCCGGTCTTCTGGTCGTCGTTCTGGGTCTTGATGCGCTTGAGCTGCTCGGAGGCGCGGAGCAGGGCGACGCCGCCGCCCGGCACGATGCCTTCTTCAACCGCCGCACGGGTCGCATGCATCGCGTCATCCACGCGATCCTTGCGCTCCTTCACCTCGACCTCGGTCGCGCCGCCAACGCGGATCACCGCGACGCCGCCCGCGAGCTTGGCCAGACGCTCCTGCAGCTTCTCACGGTCGTAGTCCGAGGTGGTTTCCTCGATCTGCGCCTTGATCTGCTGCACGCGGGCCTCGATGTCGGCCTTCTTGCCGGCGCCGTTGACGATCGTGGTGTTTTCCTTGTCGATCATCACCTTCTTGGCGCGGCCGAGCATCTGCAGGGTGACGTTCTCGAGCTTGATGCCGAGATCTTCCGAGATCGCCTGACCGCCGGTCAGAACGGCGATGTCCTGCAGCATGGCCTTGCGGCGATCGCCGAAGCCCGGAGCCTTGACGGCCGCGACCTTGAGGCCGCCACGCAGGCGGTTGACGACGAGGGTGGCGAGGGCTTCGCCTTCGACGTCTTCCGCGACGATGACCAGCGGCTTGCCGGTCTGCACCACGGCTTCGAGCAGCGGCAGCAGCTCGTTCAGCGAGGACAGCTTCTTCTCGTTGATCAGGATGTAGGCGTCGTCCATTTCAACGCGCATCTTGTCGGCGTTGGTGACGAAGTAGGGCGAGATGTAGCCGCGGTCGAACTGCATGCCCTCGACGACGTCGAGCTCGGTCTCGAGCGACTTGGCTTCCTCGACGGTGATGACGCCCTCGTTGCCGACCTTCTTCATGGCGTCAGCCAGGAACTTGCCGATCTCCGAGTCGCCGTTCGCCGAGATGGTGCCGACCTGGGCGATCTCGTCGTTCGAGGTGACCTTCTTGGAATTCTTCTGGAGGTCCGCAACGACGGCTTCCACCGCGAGGTCGATACCGCGCTTCAGGTCCATCGGGTTCATGCCGGCGGCAACCGACTTGGCGCCTTCACGGACGATCGCAGCCGCGAGAACGGTCGCGGTGGTGGTGCAGTCGCCGGCAGCGTCAGCCGACTTGGAGGCGACTTCGCGCACCATCTGCGCGCCCATGTTCACGAACTTGTCGTCGAGCTCGATCTCCTTGGCGATGGTGACGCCGTCCTTGGTGATGCGGGGAGCGCCGAACGACTTGTCGAGCACGACGTTGCGGCCCTTCGGACCGAGCGTGACCTTGACGGCATTGGCGAGAATGTCGACGCCGCGCAGCATGCGGTCGCGGGCGTCTACGCCGAATTTGACTTCTTTAGCTGACATAGAGGGATCTCCGTTTGAGACTGGGTCCTCATCCTGAGGAGCCCGCCCTTGCGGGCGTCTCGAAGGATGAGATGATTGAGCATGTGGCCCATCCTTCGAGACGCCGGCTGCGCCGGCTCCTCAGGATGAGGGAACGGGCGGTTGGCTTAGGCAGCCTTCTTCTTGCTGCCGGCGGGGACGTCGAGCACGCCCATGACGTCGGACTCCTTCATGATCAGGAGATCTTCACCGTCGATCTTGACCTCGGTGCCCGACCACTTGCCGAACAGGACGCGGTCGCCGACCTTCAGGTCGATCGGGATCAGCTTGCCGGCCTCATCGCGGCCGCCTTTGCCGACGGCAACGATCTCGCCCTGCGAGGGCTTTTCCTGCGCGGTGTCGGGAATGATGATGCCACCGGCCGTCTTTTCCTCGGCGGTGACGCGCTTGACGACGACGCGGTCGTGAAGCGGACGAAACTTCATAGGATCCTCCATAAGTGATTGGAACGATGTGATCTTTTTGCTGAAAGGGCGCGGCCAGTTTCCCCGCC
>DATEOK010000517.1:0-6404 GCA_035274225.1 Dongiaceae bacterium | reverse complement strand
TGCATCGCCGCAGCTTGGCGGCCAGAGGTTGCCGAGCCGTTAATGCACCCTGGCTAGTCGGTCAGCCGGTCATAGCCGCAAGCCCGGCTGTAGGCGGTCGCGCGCAGCTCCCGGCGCACGGCAGCGCCGCCGGCCTGCTCGATGCCTGCCTCGAACGCGGCGCGCATGTCGCGGCGCTCGCTCACCGTGGCGTTGTTGTGCGGCAGCGCGAAATCCGGAAGCCCGAGGAAGTCGCGGAACGTCGGCATGCTGCGGCCGAGATCCTCGAAGCGCACGACCAGGAGCTCGGCATAGTCGGTCTCGGTGCGCAGCGTGCCGCCGTCGCGCAACCGGCCGTCGGCGAGGAGATCCAGCTCCAGGACTGGCGCGATCTCCCGGTCGAACCACGAGCCGCAGGAGAGGGCCGACCGCGCCACCTCGATGAATCCGGGCGCCGACGGATAGCGGGTTTCGGCGAAGCGCTGCAACGCCGTGATCGCGGGCGAGAGCCCATGCGACGGCCTTGCCGCGAGGATCATCTCGCCGAACGCCGCGCCGAAGGCCCGCACCGCTTCCAGCTCGTCCACCGCGCGGTCCGGATCGCGGCCGGCCGTCGCGACATACCAGGCACGGATCTGCGGCAACGTCGCATAGCTGCGGTGGACGAGATGCGAGCTCATCCAGGTCGCCGGATCGCGCGTCAAGGTGATGATCTTGAGACGCGCGCCGTTGCGTGTCTTGTGCCGCTTGTACCATTGCAGCAGCGCGCCATGGGCGAGGGTCGCAAGGCAGCCGCGCATCACCCGCTCGCTGTCCGGCCCGCTGCCATCCAGCTGCAGCCGCTGCAGCATGCCGGTGCATCGCGCGGGCGACACGCCGTGGCTGTGATAGGCGTTGTACGCATGGCGCAAGGCCTGGTGAATGGAGATCGAGGCGACGCGGCCCATCTGCAGGATCATCGCGTCGCGATTCTCGTAGAGCGGCGGATAGCGCCGGCTGGTGCTCGCCGCCAGGTGATCCCAGAGCCACGCGATGGCGCGGTCGTCCGCGCTGCGCGGCTTGGAACGGCGCCGGCGCTTCTTGCGCCCGCGCAGGACGCGCAGCAGGCGGCGGATCGGCCGCGGCCAGCGCTTCGTTCTCCTCGCGCCAGCGCCGGTCGTGGCGGCCGCTCTCGATCCTTCTTGCTCGCCCATCGGGATAAAGCCGCCAGAGCGGCCCGCCCCTGTCAAGCGCGATCGCGGGCGAGAAGAGCGCCTACGCGGCGTATTTCGCGACCGCGGCTTCGTCCCAATCCATGCCGAAGCCCGGACCACGCGCGGTCACCTTGCCGTCGACCACCGGCAGCGGATCGCGCAGGACCGCTCCGGCGCTGTCGAGATATTCAAGATAGAGCGCGGTCGGCGTCACCGGCAGCACATGGGCGCTGGCCTCGATGAAGATGTGACTGGAGACCAGCAGGCTCGCGGTCTCGGCGAGCGCGGCGGCCTTGAGCCAGCCGGTGACGCCGCCGATCTTCATGATGTCCGGCATAGCATGGTCGCAGGCCTTCGCCTCGATCGCCTTGGCCATGTCGGCGGCGAACCACCAGTTCTCGCCGGTCTGCACCGGCGCCAGCCTGGCCGCGCGCACCGTCGCGTGGCCGATGAGATCCTCCGCCGGCACCGGCTCCTCCACCCAGGCGAGGTCGTACGGCGCCAGCGCCTGCAGGCGGCGGATCGCTTCGGGTGCGCTGAGCGATTGGTTGTAGTCGACCATCAACCGGGTCTCGGCGCCGATGATGCCACGCACGTCGCGCACGACCTTCACGTCCGCGTCCAGGCTGCCGCCGCCGAGCTTGACCTTGATAGCGCGGAAGCCTTGCGCTAGGGAGCGCTCCAGGCGCTTGGCATCCTCCTTGAGGTCGATCAGGCCAAAGGAATCATACGCGTCGATGGCACGGACCGAGCCGCCGAGCAGCGCCACGACCGGCCGGCCCAGCGCGCGGCCCAGCGCATCCCACAAGGCCATGTCGATGCCGGAGAGCGCCATGCCCAGGAGGCCCTGCCGCCCGAGCAGGCGAAAGGCGCGTTCGCACTCCGCGGCGCGGTCCTGCGGCGCGCACGGCTTGCCGATGAGGAGCGGCGCCAAATCCTCGGTCAGCGCCTTCAGCGCGCGCAGCGTCACCTTGGTGTAGCCGAACAGATAGGCACGGCCGGTGATGTCTTGATCGGTCGCGATGTCGATCAGCAGCAGCGGCGCCGCGGGAATCTCGCCGGACGCGGTGCGCAGCGGCCGCGCCAGCGGCGCGATGACGGCCCGCGCGGTCAGGGAGCGGATGGTGAGGGAGTCGGCCATGATCGCCTCCGATCTTTCCAGCGATGGTAGGACGGAGCCGCGGCGGGGTATATACACTCCTCAGTATACATTCGATCTCCTCCTCCCCAGTTTGGGGGAGGGGGTTGCGTAGTTGGAGAGCGCAAGACAATGCCCCGCAATTCCGCCCCGACCCGCGCGCGCATCTATGCTGCGGCCTACGCGCTGTTCTATCGCAAGGGGTTCCAGCGCACGAGCCTCGACGACATCGCCGCCAGGGCCGCCGTCACCAAGCGCACGCTCTACTACCATGTGCGCAGCAAGGACGACCTGGCGGGGGCGATGCTGGCGCACCAGCACGGCTTCGTGCTGGCCGAGATGGCGCGCTGGATGGGCGCGGCCGGCAGCGCACGCAAGCTGGTCGACCAGCTGTTCGACAGCGTCGCGCGCTGGGCATCCGCCGCCGGCACGCGGCACTGGACCGGCTCCGGCTTCACACGCATGGCGATGGAGCTGGCCGACCTGCCCGGTCATCCGGCGCGGGTCGCGACCCGCAAGCACAAGAGCGCGATCGAGGCCGAGCTGGCGCGCCGCCTCACCGCCTGCGGCGCGCGCAACGCTACGGACACGGCGGCGCAGCTGCAGATGCTGCTGGAGGGCGCCATGATCCTGATGCTGATCCACGGCGATGCCCGCTATGCCAAGCTCGCCGCCGTCGCGGCGCGCAAGCTGGTCTAGGCGAGGAACGCGCCGGCCTTGCCGCTTTCGGTGACGAAGCGCGCCAGCGTTTCCTTGGGCGAGGCGGGATCTGTAGCGTCGGCCACCACCTGGAAGCGGGTCTCCATGCGATCGCGCGTCAAGTCGGCGATGGCATAGCCGCGCTGGCGGCTTTCGAAGAAGCGCACGTGCGGGTTCTGCGCCACGATCTTCATGGTCGCGTCGTAATCCGGGCCATGCGAGGTGATCGAGCCGCCGATCAGCTCGGTGGCGACGGCCGGCGCTTTCTTGTCATCGAAGTCCGGCTTGAGGTCGTTGGCCCAGAAGGCGTGATTGTCGCCGCCCACCACCACCGGGTTGGCGATCTTCGCATCCCGCAGGTGCGTCAGCAGGCGCTTGCGCGCGGCGGGGTATCCGTCCCAGGCTTCGGTCCAGGCGCCGCGCTGGCCGTCGGGCCGCGTGCCTTGCATGCGCGCCATCAGGACGTCCTGCGCGATCACGTTCCACTGCGCCGGCGACTCGCTGAGGCCGCGATACAGCCATTGCTCCTGCTCCAGCCCGAGCAGCGAGCGCGCCGGGTCGGCGAGCTCCGGGCAGCTTCGCAGCGTCTCGACATGGCCGCCGCCCTTGCCCGGACCGTAGCAGGCTTCGCGCGATCGATACTGCCGGCCGTCGAGCAGATGGATGCGTAGCAGATCGCCCCAGTCGACGCGGGCGTAGATACGCATCGCATCGCCGGCCGGCCGCGATGTGGCGGGCAAGGGCATGTGCTCGTAGAACGCCTGGTAGGCGGCGGCGCGGCGCTTCAAGAATTCACGCGGCGGGCGCAGGTCCTCCGACCATGCGCCGGCATAGTCGTTCTGCACCTCATGATCGTCCCAGGTGACGAGGCAGGCGGCGGCCGCATGCAGGCGCTGCAGGTCAGGATCGCGGCGGTACTGCGCATAGCGGTTGCGGTAGAGCGCAAGCGTGGTCGCGGCCTCGCCGTCGCTGTGATGGCGCACCGCCGCGGGCGACCGGTCAACCGATTCGTAGATGTAGTCGCCGAGGAACAGGACGAGATCCGGCTCCTCCTCCGCCAGGTGGCGATAGGCGGCGAAATAGCCCTGCTCGTAGTTGGCGCAGGAGCAGTGGCCGACGCGCAACGCGGCGACTGTGCTCCCAGGCGCCGGGGCGGTGGTCGCGCGGCCGGATGCGCTGATCCAGGGGCCGAGAAAGAATCGGTACCAGTACGGGCGGCCCGGCTGCAGCCCGCGCACCTCGAGATGGATGGTATGGGCGAAGGCCGCTTCGCCGCGCGTCCGGCCGTGCTGCACCACGCGGCGGAACGTCGGTTCGTCTGCGATCTCGTAGCCGATTTCCCGGTCGCCGCCGAGCCGTGCCTCGGAAAGCGGCGCGAGCCTGGTCCACAGCACGAACCCGTCAGGCCGCGGCACGCCGGCAGCGACGCCAAGCGTGAACGGATCGTCGCGCCAATCGAACTGCCGTGCCGAGGCAGAGAATGCGCGAACGGTATTCGGGAGTGGGGCGGCGAACAGCGGAGCCGCCGGCAGGGTCAGGGCAGCGGCGCCGGCCAGCCGCAACGCGGCGCGGCGGGAAAGCAGGTGTTCTGGCGAATCGATCGGTGCCATCGCGGACCAAGATCCGCGCGTCCGATGACGCCCCCCTGCTCATGGCCGCGACATTTGCGAGTCAGCAGGATTGCAGTTCGATGGCAACCCGCAGGCTCGACTCCCGTCCCTCCTGTTCCGACCCTAGCGGCCGAACGATGACGAGACCCTGACAGGCAGAGTCAGATTTCAGCCTTCAAAGCGCGGGCGTCCTTCACAAGCTCCCGCAACTCCCCGTCCTTGATCGAGCCATAGCCGTCAATCACCGCCTCCAGGCAGGCGATGCCGGCGCTGGTCTGGCCGGTTTCCAGGAGGGTCTCTGCTTTGTGGAGAAGCGCTTCGGCAACTGCGCGCATGAGATCGATCTCTTCGTCGTCTCCGTAACGGGTTACGACCTCATCGAAGCAGGCGATCTCCGGCTCGATATCGCGGCCGCCGCCGCCGCCGGCAGCGTCTTCCGCTAGGTTGGCAAGGCTGATGCCCTTGTGGATCAGAGCGTCCGCCGCGACGGCGCGGACCCACGCGCTGGCATCCTCGGCATAGCGCCGGATGACCTCCTCATAGCACTCCATTTCCGCCGCCGTCTGGTCTGCGTCGTTCAGAGTGACAGCCTTGAACATCAGCGCCTTCGCCGCGTGCTTGCGCAAGATGTCCTCCGGCGAGTCTCCGTAGTGCTGCACGACGGTGTCATAGCCGGCGAGCTCCTTGCCATGCTGCCCCTGCTTGCCAAGGGCAACGGCACGGCGAATCATCGCGCGGGCGACGTGGTCGGTAACATGCCAATCGGAATGATTGCCATAGCGGCGGATAATGTCGTCGCACACCTCGACGACCATCTCGTGATCTTCCTGGTCTTGATAGAGCCGGGTCTTTCGCTCAAGGCCATCAAGGACAGCTTCAAGGATGCTCTCATTGTGATTGTCGCCAAACCGCGCAACGAGGTCGTCATAACCCTCGACCTCCTTGTCCTGTCGACCCGTGTCGCCGAGGTGAACCGCGCGCCAGTACATGGCGCGCGCTACGTGACGTAGCAGCCTGTCATCCTCCGCTCCACCGAATCGACGGACTACCTCCTCGTGACAGGCGATCGCACCATCGACTTGTCCGATATTGAAAAACAGTGATGATTTCATGCGCAACGCGCGAGCGACGACGACGCAGAATTCGAGTTCCCGATTCGAATGGGGCGCGTGCGTCACGCGATCCACGAGTTGACGGAGCAGCTCCTCCAACACGGGAAGCGCTTCTTCACCTCTGCGGTCCATCACAAGGAAATCGGCCTTGTCGAACCACGATTGTGCCAGGGCATAGGCAGTATTCGTATCCGTCGGTTTGCCCTGGGCAAGGCAGGCGGCGATGGCTTGGTCTAGAAGCTCAAAGGCCCGTTCCTTGTTGTCATCAAAGTAGTAGGTCTCAGCCAGACCATCGAACGCCAAGGCTCTCTCGTATGGTTCGGTCGCGACCGCGAGCGCCGCTTCGCATGCCGCGCGTGCCGCCGCCCGGTCGTGGTCGTCGTGCGCCCGGTGCGCCCGCTCGAAATGCTCTTCGAAGGACTTCGCCATGGGTCCGTCCTAGTAGAACACGCCGCGCGCGCGGTGGCGCGGGATGGCCTTGTAGCGCTCGGCCTGGCCGCGGTTCCACAGCAGGTAGTCGAGGTCCATCGACGTAATGCGGCGGTGACCGGCTTCGTGCAGCCGCTGCTTCAGCAGCTCGACCGCGTGCAGGGCGGCGGCGCGGATCTCGATCTCCTCGACCGAGCCGACCTCCAGCGGATCGCCGCGGTCGATATGCGCGGCGAGGTCCGGG
>DATEOK010000516.1:0-7950 GCA_035274225.1 Dongiaceae bacterium | reverse complement strand
CATCCCGGTCAGCTCGCCCGCGCGTGCGTTGAGCTGGCCAAGGACTGGCGCCAGGACAAGTACCTGCGCCGGCTCGAAGCCATGATGGCGGTCGCCGATAAACAGTCGAGCTTCGTGCTCACTGGCTCGGGCGACGTGCTGGAGCCGGAGGACGGCTTGATCGGCATCGGCTCGGGCGGCTCGTTCGCGCTCGCCGCCGCGCGCGCCCTCATGGACGTGGATGGATTGTCCGCCGAGGCGATCGCCAAGAAGGCGATGAAGATCGCCGCCGACATCTGCATCTACACCAACCACAACGTGATCTTCGAGAAGCTATGACCGTCATGAACGATATCGACCGCACGCCCAAGCAGACCGACGCCGCCAGCAGCAACCAGGCCGCATCGCTGACGCCGCGCGAGATCGTGCACGAGCTCGACCGCCACATCGTCGGCCAGACCGACGCCAAGCGCGCGGTCGCGATCGCATTGCGCAACCGCTGGCGCCGGCAGCAGCTCGAGCCCGCGCTGCGCGAAGAGGTGATGCCGAAGAACATCCTGATGATCGGCCCGACCGGCGTCGGCAAGACCGAGATCGCGCGGCGTCTTGCCAAGCTGGCGCAGGCCCCGTTCATCAAGGTCGAGGCCACCAAGTTCACCGAGGTCGGCTATGTCGGCCGCGACGTCGAGCAGATCGTGCGCGACCTCCTGGAGATCGCCATCTCCATGACCAAGGACAAGATGAAGCGCCAGGTCCAGGCCAAGGCCGAGGAAGCGGCCGAAGGCCGCGTGCTCGACGCCCTGGTCGGCGAGGGCTCGAGCGCCGATACCCGATCCAAGTTCCGCAAGATGCTGCGCAGCGGCGAGCTCGACGACAAGGAGATCGAGCTGAAGCTGAAGGACAGCGGCAACGGTTCGCTGCCGACCTTCGAGATCCCCGGCATGCCCGGCGCCTCGATGGGCATGATCAACCTCAACGAGGTGCTGGGCGGCGCCCTCGGCGGCCGCACCAAGGCGCGCCGCACCACCGTGCGCGAGGCCTATGCGCCGCTGATCGCCGAGGAGAGCGAGAAACTGCTGGACCAGGAGAAGGTGCTGGGCGAAGCGGTGCAGATGACCGAGCAGCACGGCATCGTTTTCCTCGACGAGATCGACAAGATCTGCGCCCGCTCCGAGCGCGTCGGCGCCGATGTCTCCCGCGAGGGCGTGCAGCGCGACCTGCTGCCGCTGATCGAAGGCACCACGGTCTCGACCAAGCACGGCGCGGTCAAGACCGACCACATCCTATTCATCGCCTCCGGCGCCTTCCACATCGCCAAGCCCGCTGACCTGCTGCCCGAGCTGCAAGGCCGCCTGCCGATCCGCGTCGAACTCAACGCCCTGACGCGCGACGACCTGAAGCGCATCCTGACCGAGCCCGAAGCCAGCCTCATCACCCAATACAAGGCCCTGCTCGGCACCGAGGAACTCGCCCTCACCTTCACCGACGACGCCATCGACGCCATCGCCGACCTCGCCACCGACATCAACGGCAGCGTCGAGAACATCGGCGCGAGGCGGCTTCAGACGGTGATGGAAAAGCTGCTCGAAGAAGTAAGCTTCACGGCCAGCGAAAAGTCAGGCAGCGCGTTCACCGTCGACGCGAAGTACGTGACGGAGCGGGTCGCGCCGCTTGCCAAGAACGCGGATCTGAGCAAGTTCATCTTGTAATCGCTACTTTAGCGAGCGCCGCTTCGCTCGACTCGCGGATAAGCGTGATAACCGTGTCGAGCGCCTCCTTCTCCTCGACATAGATCCACGGCCCATCCGGCCGATTCCGGCGCCACTTCGACGATCGCTTCACTTGGTCGAGGATGTCGTTGCGGAACCAGACGCCGATGCGCCGGGTGTTCGGGTCGATGCGGCAGAACTTCACGTGCTTCGCGCCGCAGTAATAGACCCGGCCCTCTGCCCTGGCGGCATCGCGGGCCTCGACATCCGGAGCGATGCGTCGGCACGCCGCGTCGAGCTGCGCGAAGGCCTGCTGCACCCAGCTTGGACAATGCTCGACGCGCTCGGGGACGCTTGCGAATCTTCTCTGGGACGCCGGATTGGGCCGTCGCATCTTGGACCTCGCGCCCCCGAACGGCGCATCAGATACCGATGAAGCTGAACGCCAGATGAACGCCCTGCCGACTTGTTCGCGCGCCGCTTCCGGCTCACAATCGGCGCATGGGGTACGTCCCGCTTCCGATGGATGAGTCGCGGCGGCCGCAGATCGCGCGCCTGGTGCGCGGGCCGCTGGAGAACCTCTATTTCCGCGACGTGCACGACCTGCTGCGCCTGCCGCAGCGCGAAGCGGGCCTCGGCAACGGATGCGACTTCGCGATCGCGCGCGTTCTGCTGTCCGCGGTCAGCACCCTGTCCACCGCGCTCTATGCCAACGGCGCCGGCGATGGCGGCTACCACAGCGCCTTCTGCAACATGCTGGTGCGGTTCTATCCGTGGGACACCGAGAACGAGGCGCCGCAGACCGAGGCGAAGTGTCAGGCGCTCGCGGAGATCCTGTGGTCGGAGCACCGCGCCGCCCTGGACCATCCATTCGGTCTGTGGAGCGACGGACCGGGCGGCGACACGCGCAGCGCGCGCGAGCGCGGATACGCCATCCGCTACCGCCGCATCGGCGGCAGGGACGGCAACGGCCTCTCGGAAGGCGACCTCGAGCGGCTCGAGCGCGCGACGGACTGGCCGTTCGAGACCTTCGGCCAGACGTTGCAGGTTCGCGAGAACGCTCCCGCAGTGCTGAAGTTGGAGCGCTTCTATTGGGGCGTGCGCCAGGCGGTGCTGCGGATGATCGCCGACTGGACGCTGGCCGACCGTGCAGACGCCGCGCTCGCCCGGCAGGCCGAGGCCGGATAACTCCAGCGGCGCTTGCTGCCTCAAACCACGCCCTCGTAGCGATCGTCGAGATACCGCTGTAAGTCGCCCTCGCCACGGCGCGAATTGAGGAAGCGGACCCAAGCCTGCTTCTCGTGCCACACCACGCCAAGCTCCCAGACGCAAAAGGTGCCGCGGTGCGCCGTCTGGTAGGTCCACAGCTTGAAGCCCGGGTCGTCGGGGCCGGTCTTGGCGTAGACGGTCTCCCACACCTCGTTCTGGCCGCGCCAGGTCTGCACCGCCAGGAAATAGAAGTTGCCGCCGCCGCAACGGTGCAGGATGACGAAGCCGATGTCGTCTTCCGCGCCGACCTTTGCGACGTGGCCGCGAGCGAGGGCTTCGATCTCCGCCGGCACCGGCGCGTCGGCGTAGCCGATGTTGCTCCACTTGAGCCGCGACTTGCCGACGGTCATGCCTTCGCGCGGGGTCGCACGCTTTTCGCGATGCACGTAGTCGGCGGTCACGGCGGCGGTCGCGGGCATGGCCATTCTCCGAAACGGGGATGACTAAAGCCTAGCAGCCACGCGGCCAGAATGTGTCATCAGGCGCGGTCTGCGCGCAGGCAACGCCAGATCGAGATGTCGCGCGGCGCGGCGAGCATCCGCGGCAAGGCCTCGTGGAAAGCCTGCCGGTAGGGCCGGTGAATCTGCACGTTGACCACGTCCTCGTGGTCCTGCCAGGTCTCGTACAGCATCAGCCTGTTGGCGTCGTCCGGATCGGAGTGCAGCATCGCTTCGACGAAGGTGGGCTCCTGTCGCATCGCATCCAGCACGCCGGTCAGGAGCGCCAGGAAATCGTCATGCCGGCCGGGCACAACCTGGAACTTGATGACGTAGGTCACGGACATCGGCTGGCTCCCGCACTGTTGACGCGGACAGTGCCGGAGCGATCGATGCCTTGTCGATTACTTCGCAGGTAATGGAATGGATGAACCGGACGCGCGCGAGGCTGGCTGACGCCGCCACCACTCTCTCTGATCCTCCTCGTCCGAGAGCTCCCAATCCCCTTCCGGGATTGGCGTGAGGCGCACGCCGTCGGGCCAGCTGCCGAGAACGATGCTGCGGCCGCTGGGGCTGAAGGCGATCCAGCCCTGGCCTGTGCCGATGCTCGGGCCGACCACGACGGGCTGGGTGTCGCCCTCGAGCCGCCAGATGTAGGCCCTGCCGGACTCGGTCTCGACCGCGATCATGCTGCGGTCGCGGCTCCAGGCCACGGCGACCGGGCGCTCGCGCAGCGACGGCAGCCCCGACATCCTGTTGCCGGTATTCGTATCCCAGATCATCACCGCGTGGTCGTCGCCGATGGCGCCAAGGCGGGCGCCGTCCGCACTGAAGACGGCGCCGCGGATGGTGCCGTGACGGCCCATCAGGTCGCCGATGAACGCCGGCTTGGCCGGGTTCCAGGCCTCCAACATGCCGTCCTCGCCCCACAGCAGCAGGCAGTCGCCGGGGCACCAGGTGGTGCCGAGGATCGCCGCGCCATTCTTGCTGCCCTCGATGGTCGCCAGCAAGTCGCCGTCGGTGCGATAGATCCGCACCTTGCCGTCGCTGCCCAGCACCGACAGCTTGGACCCATCGACCGAAACGTCCAGCGCGACCAACTTGCGCGACACGCGGAAGCTGCGGGCGACGGCGCCGGTCGCGAGGTCGACGACGCTGACGCGCTTGGGCGAGCCGACCACCGCCCGGCTCCCGCTCCTCGTGTAGATGGCGCGCACGATCGGCGCATCGAGTCCCCCGATCCGCTTCAGCACCGTTTCATTGTTGGCTTGGAGCAGGCGCAGCGAACCGTCGTTCCCGGCGCGCAGCACGGTCCTGCCATCCGGGCTGTAGGAGAAGTCGGTGACGGCGTAAGGCGGCGCCACGGCCCGCGGCACCAGCAGGTCGAACGCAACCCCCACCCCCGTCAGGATCGCCCCGATGACGATGAAGGCATAGACCGGCCATCGCATCATCCGGCCCGGCCGGGAATCGCTGGCCGTGCGCTCGTCCGAAACCACGATATCTTCCCCTTCGGCGTGCCCGCCCACCACAACCGTTGGTACACAGCATCGCCATCGAGTCTTTACAAATGGTAACGCGCCGCATCGGCCCGGGCCCCTCGACCTGGCTGAAAATCGTCGGCACTATCCGGTCCATGTGGCGTGCGCTCCCAACCCTGCTCATCCTGCTCGCCGGCGCGCGATTTGCCGCCGCCGACGATCTGCGCATCACCACCGCCGGCTATGGTCCGGCCAAGATCGGCATGACCGTCGCCGAGGCGTCCGCCGCGCTCGGGGTGAAGCTGGTGTCGGAGGGGCCGGTCGATGAGCCGTCGTGCCACTACATGCGGCCGGAGCCGGCGGTCGAGGGGCTATGGTTCATGATCTCCGACGATCATGTGGTGCGGATCGAGGTCAACGCGGCGGGGATCAAGACCCGCAGCGGGCTCGGCGTCGGCGACAGCGAAGCGCGGGTGAAGGAGCTGCTGCCGTCCGCCGAGGTGACGCCGCACAAATACGTCGCGCCCGACGGCAACTACCTCACGGTGTGGCGCGCCGACCGCAAGGCCGCCGTGCGCTTCGAGACGCTGCAGGGCAAGGTCACCTCCTTCTACGCCGGCCGCGTGCCGGAAGTGGAATATGTCGAGGGCTGCTCCTGATCGCGCCTCAGTCCGGCGCCATGCCTTTCTCCGCCAGCTCCCGCAGCGCGCCCGGCGTCTTCTCGAGATGGCCGAGGCTCATGCCGCGCAGCACGTGCGGCGCCTTGGTGAACTGGATGTTGGCATAGCCGATGATCTCGATCCGGTTGCCCCACGGATCGAGAAAGTCGAGGAACGGGCCCGGCTCCGGCGTGATGCCGGCGGCGAGGATCGCCTGGCGCGCCGTCTCCTTGTCGTCCACCACCAGGCCGAAGTGATGGCCGTCGTTGGGCGAACGCTGCGGCCCCTTCTGCAGCGCCAGGAACTGGTCGCCGAGATCGATGAAGGCGGCGTCCGCCTCGCGCTCGCGCAAGGTGAAGTCGAACAGCCGGCCGTAGAACGCCAGCGCCTCGTCGATGTCGCCGACGATCAGGGCGACGTGGTTGAAACCGATGGCGCGCGCTTTCTTCTGCATGACAACGCTCCGTGCAACGCTCTCGCGCGCAGTCTAGCGGCGAACGAGATGCACGTGCAGAAAAGATTGCAGCGCGTGCAAAGGCCTACTTTCGTCGTGGTCTAACACCGCGCGTCCCGGCGCGACGGTCACGCCCGCCAGAACGGACGCGCCGCCATCTCCTCAGCCTGCGTGCGGTCAAAGCCGATGTCGCGCAGCATGTGGCCGTCGAGCTGCAGCAGCGCGAGGCGGTCGTGCCGACGGCGCGCCCACAGGCGCGGCATCGCCAGCGCCTGGCTCAGCATCTCGCCCATTCGAGCGGCGAGGGTGGACTGCGGCGCCGCAGCGGCCGCGTAGGCAATACGCGTGGTCATCATGATCTCCGATGATGGAAGGTTCGCCGCGGATGTGGTGTGACGCGTGTCACGCGCGGCGCGCCAGCCACCGGACGCGGCCGACCCCTGACATATCGGGCGGCGCAGGTTAAAGTGCAGTGATCCACCTCACATCCCCGTCTCGCCGATTTCTCCTCTTTTGATCAGGGGTATAGCTATGACCAATCAGAGCCGGGCCAGCCGCACCGCCAGCTGCAGCTGCGGACAACTGCGCGTCACCTGCGCGGGCGAGCCGGTGCGCGTATCCATGTGCCATTGCCTGGAGTGCCAGAAACGCACCGGCGCTCCGTTCGGCGCGCAGGCGCGCTTCGACCGATCGCAGGTGAGCACGCAAGGCGCCGTGACCGAGTTCGAGCGCATCGCCGACGAAGGCAACCGCATCACCTTCCGCTTCTGCCCGTCGTGCGGATCGACCGTGTATTGGACCTCGAGCGGTTTTCCCGACATCGTCGCGGTCGCACTCGGCAACTTCACCGATCGCGATCTCCCCGTGCCGCGCATCTCGGTCTATGAGAGCCGCCGCCATCCATGGGTCATCGTGCCGGATCATCCGGAGATGCAGCACTTCGGCTGACGGCGATCTCGCAACATCGACTCAAATTTTCTGCATTGGCGACACACGCGCTTGCACGCCAGCGGTGAGCGCTACCCGCGCGCGCAAGACAGACCGCTCGCATTCACCATTCGTAAACTATCGATTCACCATTTCGCGCTACAAAGAGAGCATCGCGCTTTTCAAGCTATGGCATCGGAGGTAAGCTTTCTAAGACGCGAGAATCATTGGATTTTCATGGTATTTGATCGATCGAGGAAGAGGTCTTTTGGCTAGCCGGGCGGAAGAGCAGAACACGGGTGTCGGCGCTGCCGTGCGGCGCCCCGATGGATTCGGCGCAGCGCCTGCCCCGGTCGCAGCGGGCGGCTTCGGCCGGCGCGCGGTTCCCATTCCCTCGACCACCAACGGCGTGGCGCCGCTCTCGGTCGCGAACGATCGCACCGTGCGCGCCGACGACAGCATCGAACTCTCTTTCGCCGCGGAGCAGAGCAGCGAAGCGTCCCCCACCGAATCCAACACCGCCGAATCCGACAGCAGCAGTGAGCTCACGCGCGAGATCGTCGACTGGCTGCAGGACGAGTTGCGCCGCGGCCGCGACGTCCAGCAGGAAGCGGTGCTGTGCGCGCTCGGCGCGCTCGCCGGCTACGCCGCGCAGCAGGCGATCCGCGAAGCGCTGGTGAAGACCGGCAAGCTCACGCTGGACCAGGCCTTCGCGGTGATCGAGACGCGCTCCGGCGAAGTGTTCTTCTTCGGCGAATTGCTCAACGCGGTGATCGTCGCCAAGGACGGTGGCCGCAACAACGGCGGCAACGGCGCGGGTCACGCCTCGATCTGGAAGATCGTGTCCGAAGGCGGCTTCGAAGCCGGCGCCATCAACCTGCCCGACGTCACCGACGTCATCAAGCATTGCGCGGCCACCGTCGGCCGCGATGAATTCGGCATTCCGCGCGTGCCGGACGTGCACATGCCGAACCTCCTGCCGCGCGAGGCGGTAAGCCGCTTCTGGCCGGCAGTCCGCCGCAAGCTCGCGGACAA
>DATEOK010000515.1:0-9674 GCA_035274225.1 Dongiaceae bacterium | reverse complement strand
CGGCCGCCGAAGATCGGCCCCTTGATCATCTCGTAGCCTTCGGTCGAGGAGGCGACGATCGACACCACCTCGCCGGCCTTGCGCGCGCGCATCATCCGCCGCATCGCGGTGGTCGGCGCGGTGCTGTCGAACACGATGCGGTCCACCAGGTAGCGGTCTTCGGGGATGCAGCGGACGCGGTTGAGGCATCTGACGCCGAACTGCGTCTCGGAGACGCCGTGCTTTGGGCTGCTCAGGTGCGAGACGCGATAACCCTTCCGGTGCAGGACGATCTTGGGTGGGCCGCTGTTGAACACGAACGGCGCGAGCCAGAGGACCACGCCCTTGCCGCGCGCGAGCGCGGCCTTCAGATGCTCCTCGCCCTCCAGCGCGATCGGCGGCTGCCACCCGCCCGGCCGCCAGCCGCGCAGATCCTGTATCCGCATCTCATGCACGGCCGCCTTGAGGCCGCGGATGACCGCTTGCGAGCGCGCGGCGTCTGCTTCGCCCAGCGCCTTGCGTACGGTCTTGGCGGTGCGCTTGATGGCGCGCGCGCCGGTCACGGACGACAGGCCGATGCGCGCACGGCATAGCGGCGCCCACAGCCGTTCCGGCAACAGCCAGGCCGGCGGCGTCAGCAGGAACATGCTTGCGATTGCGCCAAGATCGGAGAAGTGCCACGCCGGCCCGGCCTTGAGCTTGCGCCGCTTGCGCTTGATGGCATCGCCTCCAGCGACGTCGTCGCCGGATTGTGACAGAATTTCGTCGCCTCGCTTCGCATCCCCCATGGCGGGCAGACACTACAATGTGCGAGTGAAATCGGCCAGTGCCCTATCGTGCCAGCATTACATGATTGGCCGCGCCACCGCGACATAGGAGCGGGGCGTGAAGCTGCCGCGCAAGCGGCCGCACGCGATGTAGCGGTGGAAATCCGAGCGGGCGCGCAAGCCCAACGGAAGGGTGGCGGAAACGGCGGGAGGCGCGGTGTCCGGCGGGGTGTTGAGGACGACGAGATTGGCCATGGCGCGCAATTCTTGTGCCGTGAGCGGCCGGCGCACCCCCGCCACGCGCCGGACATTGCCAGCAGACACCCGCGCCGCTGATGCAGCGTTGATGGCCCGTGCGCCGCGATGTCGCGTGCCTGGGTGGCCGGACTCCGCGCCAGGCGCTACCATGGGGCTCATGCCGAGTCGCGCTGATCCGTTGAAACAGATCGCGGCCTTGAACCGGGGGCGCCACCCCGAGCTGCTTGCGCTCAAATACCGCAAGATGGCGGCAACGCCGTTCGGCTACTTCCGCGGCACCAATCCCCTGTTCCATGCCGACTGGCCGGGTTCGGCGGCGCTGGAGCGGATGCCGGCGGTGTGGCTCAACGGCGATCTCCATATCGAGAATTTCGGCACCTATCGCGGCGACAATCGCCTGGTTTATTTCGACGTCGGCGACTTCGACGACGGCGCGCTGGGGCCGCTCGGACGCGACCTCATGCGCTTCCTGGTCGGCGTGCACATGGCCGGTCACGAGATGGGATTCGGCGCGCGTCGCGCCAGCGAGTTGGGCGGCCTGTTCCTCGCCGCCTACCGCGCGGCGCTGATCGACGGCAAGGCACGCTGGATCGAGCGGCGCACCGCGGTCGGCGTGATCGGCGAGTTGCTGGTGAAGCTGGAGCGCCGCACCCAGGCCGACCTGCTCGCCAGGCGCACGGTGCTCAAGAAAGGCAAGCGCCGCCTGCGCACCGACACCGGCAAGGCGCTGCCGCTGGCGCCGGCCGAGCGAGTGCGGGTCAAGGATTTCATGAAGCGCTTCGCCAAGGACCGCGCCCATCCGCGTTTCTTCAAGGTGCTGGACGTGGCGCAGCGCGTCGCCGGCGTCGGCGCCCTCGGCCTCAGGCGCTACGTGGTGCTGGTCGAAGGCGACGGCGGGCGCGACGGCGCGGCACTGATCGACCTCAAGACCCAGAACGGCTCGACCCTCATCCCGCGCCTCAAGCAGCGCCAGCCCAAGTTCGCCAGCGAAGCGGCGCGCGTGGTCGCGATCGAGAATCGCATGCAGGCGGTCGGGCCTGCCTTCCTCGCCCCCGTGCGCATCGGCGGCGGCAGCTTCACCTTACGCGAGTTGCAGCCGAGCGCCGACAAGCTCGATCTCTCCACCACCCATCCCGATCGCGGCGCATTCGAGGCGGTGATCGAATCGATGGGCGAGCTGACCGCCTGGGCCCAGCTGCGCTGCGCCGGCCGCGACGGCGCCACCGACATCGACGGATTGATGGCATTTGCGCGAAATACCGGATGGTCGCGGCCCCTGATCACGCTCGCGCGGGATTGGGCAGCGGCGATCTTCGGGGATTGGCGAGGTTTTGGGGATTCGAAGCTGGCCGCCTGGGCGCACGCGCAGGACGGATTGACTTGTCGCGTTTAATTTGGGGCGCGTTTAATTCTGTTTGCAGGACCAAATTGCTGTGACAAGCGCACCGGCAGCATGACTTTTCCTGGCGAATCATCAACAATGCGCCGTGGCGACCGGCGAGGGCTGATCATGATGGGGACAGCCGGGAACTGCGCTTTGGCTTCTTTGGGCTGACGCATGGGATTCGACATCCTCGCGCCGATCGCGATCGTTCTGCTCGCACCGTTTGCGCTGTACGGCGCATGGGCGCTGTGGACCAGGCAGCGCGCGCCCATCGCGAGTGCCGCCCCGGCCGACGCGCCAAGCCCATCCAACGCGTCCTCCGATCCCTGGCAAGCGCTGCCGCTCGCCATCGCCGGTTTCGACCTCGAAGACCGCCTGCTCGGCGCCAGCCGCGCCTTCCGCGACGAGCTCGGCGCGCGCGGCATCCCGCTCGACGACGTTTTGCGGCCCGGCATCGCGGCGCAGGCCTTGTTCGACGCCTGGGCACAGCGCAGCGGCGGCCGCATCGCGCCGGTCACCGCGATCGCGACCCTGCCGGCGCACGAGCTGACCTGGCCGGCCAGCGGCGACCGCGTGGCCCATCGCCTCGCCTGCGTCGCGCTGCACGATGCGGCCGGCGCCACCTATCGCCTGCTGGTCGATCCCGCGATCCTCAGCGCGGCGCCGATCATCCAGACGCCGGACAGTGCCGCCGACGCGCGCGCCATCATCGCGCGCAACGCCGTCCTGGCCTCGGCCCTGCAATCCATCACCATCGGCGTCGCTTTGTGCGATGCGACCGCGCCGGAAGCCACCATCCTCTACGTCAACCCGGCGTTCGGGCGCATCACCGGCTACGAGACCCAGGAGGTGATCGGCCAGCCGCTGCGCTTCCTGCAAGGCCGCGGCACGCCGCAGGACCAGCTCGAGCGGCTGGAACGCGCGCTGATCCAGCGCCGCGCCGCCAACCTGCTGCTGCGCAGCCAGCGCAAGGACGGCAAGCCGTTCTGGAACGACATGCACGTCAACCCGATCCTGGAGGACGGCGGGCACGTCGCGCACTTCGTCGCCTTCATCACCGACGCATCCCCGCGCATCCGCGCCGAGGAGAATCTGCGCGAAGCCAAGCACACGGCCGAGATCGCCAACCGCGCCAAGTCCGACTTCCTCGCCAACGTCAGCCACGAGCTGCGCACGCCGCTCAACGCCATCATCGGCTTTTCCGAGATCATGCAGATGCAGATGTTCGGCGCGATCGGCCACAAGCAGTACGCCGCCTATGCCGACGACATCCACTTGAGCGGCAAGCACCTTCTCAGCATCATCAACGACATCCTCGACCTCTCGAAGATCGAGGCCGGCCGCTTCCAGCTGCATGTCGAGCCGGTCGACATCGAGGAGACGTTCGAGGATTGCGCCCGCCTGGTGCGCGAACGCGCCGAGAATGCCGGCCTGCAGGTGCTGCGCCGGATCGATCCCGCCACCCCGCGCCTCATCGCCGACAAGCGCGCGGTCAAGCAGATCCTGATCAACCTGCTCTCCAACGCCATCAAGTTCACGCCGCAGGGCGGCGAGGTCACCCTCTCCGCACAACCCGCAACGGCCGCCGGCTGGGTCGCGCTCTCGGTCGCCGACACCGGCATCGGCATCCCGCCCGAGCAGATCGACAACGCGCTGTCCGCCTTCGGCCAGGTCGACAACCCCTTCACCCGCAGCCAGGAAGGCACCGGCCTCGGCCTGCCGATCGTGAAGTCGCTGGTCGAATTGCACAGCGGCCAGTTCCAGATCGAAAGCGCCGTCGGCAAGGGCACCAAGATCACCATGGTGATGCCGGCGCAGAGGGAAGCCGCCGGCGCGCAGGCCGCGGAAACTGGTCTGAAAACGGCGCATGGTTCTTAGTCCACGCCGATGATCCGTCGTGCGGCACTCGCCATCGCTATGGCGTGCACCGCCGCCGGCGCTGCCTTGCCGGAAACCCTCGATGAGCCAACGCCGCCGACCCAAGCGTGGCGCGGCCTCAATTCCGATGAGCTCTGGAGGTTCGCCCACGGTGAAACCAAGTACAACCTGGTGGATATGGAAACTGGCCAGCAGGGATCAATTCTCGTCGGAGACGGAAAGATATCGGTCTCCTGGTACTTTCAAGGAGAGGATGATGTTGCGGTGCTCACCCGAAAGGGGAATTCGTGCATCGTGATTCGCCGCGGTAAGCAGCCCACGAAATGCATCTCGATCTCGGAAGACCCCTTGTCGAAGAGCTGTCGATTCTCCGCGCGCGAAGTTCGCGACAAACGCACTGCGTGTTTGCGGGAAGCGACGGCGCCGTAACAGTCCCATGCTGCTCGGATGGAGCGAGCTTGAAAGCCGCGCACTGCCGGTTCGAAGTTTTCGGCTACGCCTTCCTGGCTCGCACGCTGCATGAAACCGGTCCCCCGGATGCAAGGCCGGCCGGCTGCATTACCAAACTATTTTTTGTCCATCGCCGTCTCACGCCACCGCTATCAGGTCGACCGGCACCGCGACGCCGCCGACCATCACCCCCGTCAGCGCGCGATGCTGGCCGCGCGGCTCGTAGCCTTGCGCGCAGGCGGCATCGTAGGTCTCCTTCAGCGCCAGGGCGCGACAGCCTTGCACCTTGTTGTGCTTCTCGAGCTTGGCGGAAAGGTTCACCGCGTCGCCGATCACGGTGTATTCCAGCCGCGTCGCGTCGCCGACCGCGCCGGCGACGATGCGGCCCGACGCCAGCGCGCCGTTGATGGTGAGCGGCGGGCGGCCGAGCGCCGCCTGTTCCGCGCTCCACTCCGCAGCGACCCCCATGCATTCCTCCAGCGCCGCCATGGCGCGCGCGGCGTAGTCCTCCAGCGGCCGGGTGGCGCCAAAGGTCGCCATGATGCCGTCGCCGAGGAACTTGTCGATCGCCCCGCCGTGGCGCTGGATGACCGGCACCATGCGGCGCTGGTAGTCGGCCAGCACGCTCATCACCTCCTGCGGGCTGGCGCTCGATGCCAGCGCGGTGAAGCCGCGCACGTCGAGATTGAGGATCGCGGCGTCGCGCGCCTCGCCATCGCCGGCGCTGATGGCATCGCCAGCGCGGCTGATATGCTGCGCGATCTCCGGCGCGAAGAAGCGCGACAGATTCTCCTGCGCGATGTCGCCGGTGACCGCCTGGGTCATCATGCGGCGGGCGGCATGGATCGCGAAGGCGAGGATGGTGGTGACCGCGGCGATGGTGATGATCTTGTCGACCTCGGCCCCCACCAGGATCGAGTTCGAGGTCAGGTACACCACGTAGCTGCGCGTGACCATGGCGTTGGCGGGATCGGCCAGCATCACATAGCCGATCATCGCCACCCAGCCGAGCGCCGCCGCGGCGCCGGCCAGCACCACATACTGCACCTCGAACCGCAGCGCGCGCAGGGCGATGAAGATGTAGACGTACTGCTGCGTCGGCGCCTTGAGATAGAACGAGGCCGGCTGCATGTATTGCAGGTGGAAGCTCCAGATCAGGCCATAGAGCAGCGCCATGTCGATCGCGATCGAGCCCGCCAGCAGCCAGAAACCCATGCGGATCCGATAGGCCATGACCAGTCGGATGATGGTCGCGATGAAGTAGACCCCGATCGCCGCCGGCGTCAGCAGCCAGATCGCAGTCCCCATCGGCACCGTCTGGCGCGACAGCCCGTAGAGCACCCCGAACAGGATGACGATGGCGAGCTGGATCCAGCCGATCAGCTTCTCGCTCTGGTCCTGCAGCACCGTGATGCGCGCCCGCACCGCCGGCGGCAGGTCCTGGTTGGCATCGTCGGAAGCGGTCAGGCGCATGCGTATGGCTACTCGTTCGCGATCGCGATGGATGCAGCATAGCCCCTGCTGCCATGCCTTGCGTTTATCGTTTCGCCAGCCACAGGCTGGTGGCCGGGCCGGTGGCGTCGCGGTAGGCGCCGAGCGGCCCCTCGCGCAGCCGCGTCTCGAACCTCTGCCGGGCGAACCGGCTGGCGAACAGGATGTCCCAGCCGCCGCCCGCCAGCATCGCCGCCACTGCACCCTGCTCGTTGTAGCCGCGCCAGGCCCACTCGTCCGGATAGGCGTCCGGCAGGAAGATGTCGTGGATCTGCACCAGCGCGCCAGACGGCAGGCGCGGCAGCAGCTCGGTCAGGATCAGCTCCACGTCGGTGCCCGGCATCATGATGTGGCTGGAATCGACGAACAGCAGATCGCCGGGATGGAATTCGGCGATGATGTGCCCGCCGGAATTGGCCAGCGCCTGCTGCAGCGTTTCGCGGTGCCACTCGACCTTCAGCGTTGCCAGGTCCGCGCGCGGCTCCGGATCGATGGCGACGAGCCTGGTGTCGAGCCCGCCATCGGCGATGGCGCGGGCAGCAAACCGCGTCGAATGCCCGCTGCCGATCTCCACAACCCGCGCCGGCCGGTGCCGGCGGATCTGTGCATACAGCATCGCGGCATCGAGGCCGCAGAACCAGTCCTGGTCCCAGCGCGGCTGCGGCGCCTTGGCGTCATGCGCGATTTCTTTCAGGTCGTCCGCCACCGCCTCGATCGCGTCGATCGCCGCCGCCATCTCCGGCAGCGCCTCCTCGAACAGCGCCGCGAGCGCCGGATAGACCTTGGGCGGCGTCACCGAGCGCGCATGGCGATAGGGAATGAAGAACCCCAGCCGGTCGAGCGACAGCACGGTGTCGAGCCCAAAGCACAAACGCCGGAACCATTCGCGGGGAGTCACTCTTCCGTCTCCCCAAAAGGGATTCCCCTCTCCCCTCGCGGGAGAGGGCTGCGAAGCCTTAGCGAGCGCAGCGAGCTTAGGCGCAGCTGGGTGAGGGGGCCACACCGTAAGGCGTGCAGCGCGCCAGCGCTACCAGCGAAACCGAGTGTTGCCATCTTTGCGCTCTGCCGAGCGCGCGCACCTATCGGTGCGCTACCCCTCATCCAGCTTCGCCTAAGCTCGCTCGCGCTCCCTAAGGCTACGCATCCTTCCCCCGCAAGGGGGGAAGGGGAGTTCTTGGAGGGAGAAGATTGATGCGCGTCATCGGACATAGCGTGCGCGCTACACGCTGAGCTCCAGCACCTCGCGCGCGGCGATGGTGCCGGGGCGGAGCTTGTTGGCCTCGGCCACCACCTTGTCCATGAAATCGTCGTCGTGGCCGGGATCGTGGTGGAACAGCACCAGCTGCTTCACCTTGGCGGCGTCGGCCAGGCGCACGCCTTCCTGCCAGGTTGAATGGCCCCAGCCGACGTATTTGGTGAATTCGGCATCGGTGTAGGTGGCATCGTAGATGAAGAGATCGGCGCCCTTCACCAGGTCGAGGATCAGCGGATCGAGCGTGCCCGGCTTGTGCTCGCAGTCGGTGACGTAGCACAGCGAGCGGCCGTCGAAATCGATGCGATAGCCGGTGGCGCCGTTGGGATGGTTGAGCGGCGTGGTGCGCACGGCGATGCCCGGCCGCGGCGTCAGCACGTCGCCGGCGACGAAGTCGTGATAGTCGGGGCGCGAGGCGAACACGTCGATCGGCACCGGGAACAGCGGTTCCACCATCATGCCGGCGAGCGCCTCCTTGAGCGAGGTGCGCGGCTTCAGGTGCCCGGCCCACAGGCGCAGATTGCAGGCCGGCTGGTAGAGCGGCGCGAAGAACGGCAACCCGACGATGTGGTCGAGATGGGTGTGGGTGAAAAAGATGTCGGCGTCGATCGGCCCGTTGGCGATCAGCTTCTTGCCCAGCGGACGCATGCCGGTGCCGCCGTCCATGATCAGCAAGTGCGGCCCGCACCTGACTTCGAGGCACGAGGTGTTGCCGCCATAGCGCACATATTCCGATCCGGGGCAGGACAGAGAGCCGCGTACGCCCCAGAAGGACACCGTGAAGGCTGCCGTCGTCACCTTGTTCAATACTCCCGGCGTCCCCGATGTCCGGCGGCCGCACCCCCGGCCGAGATGATGGATCGCCTTTGATCTTGGCCCGACTCTTTCGGCCGGTTCCAAGCTAGGCGGGTTGCCAAAGATGATGGCATTGTTTCGCCGCTGAGGAAAAGGGGTAATAAACGGAATGGCCACCCGCCCAATGAGGGCAAGTGAAATCCATCACAGGACATGGTGGCCGGGGGTTGCCCTGGGTGTGAGCGTTTCCTGCGCCTGCGCCTATCAGCAATTCAAGTTGCCGCCGATCCTGCCCGACCTGTTGCGCGCCCATCCCCACGCACCGGCGGTCGCCGCCGGCTTCATGTCGGTCTATGCCCTTATCGGACTTATGGTTTCCCACCCGTTAGGACGCTGGCTGCAAGGCGAAGGACGGCTCGGTCACGGGCTGGCGCTGGCCGGTGTGGTAACAGCGGTCGGCGGCGCGCTGGCGCTGCTCTGGCCGGATTCCTCGATCCTATTCTTGGCCGGCCGCGGGCTGGAAGGCCTCGGTTTCGCGGTCTGCGCGATCGCCGGCCCGGCGATCGCAGCGCAGGCCGCTGCACCCCGTGACTTGCCGTTCGTCACCGGGCTGCTCGCCGGCTGGATCCCGATGGGCCAGATCGTCGGCGCGCTGGTGGCCGCGCAGTATCCCGACTGGCGCGTGCTGTGGTGGCTCGGCATCGTGCTCGGGCTCGGCATGATCGCGCTCGGCTACCGCAGCCACGGCGCACTGGCACGCCGCAGCAGCGCCGAGGAGCCGCTGACGCCGCGCCAGACCAAGCTGCTCTGGCTCGGCGGCTGCATCTTCCTCATGTGGTCGGGACAGTATTTCGCCTTCATGACCTGGCTCACCTCCTACCTCGAGATCCAGCACGGCCTTAGCTTGCGCGCCTCGATCGGCGCCTATCTGCTGCCGGTGGTCGTGCTGCTCGCCTTCAACATCGTCACCGGCTGGGCGCTCGGCAAAGGCCTGCCGCTGCTGCGCGCGCTGATCATCGGCCTCGCCTCGCAGGCCTTGGTGTGGATGCTGGCGCCGTTCGCCGAGGGTTGGATCGGAGCGGTCCTGCTGTTCGTCTACGGCGTCGGCGCCGGCGTGGTGCCGACCTGCCTATGGCAGATGCCGCACCGCATCGTCGAAGGCACCGCCCGCGCCGGCGCCTACGGCATCGTGATGGCGGCGCGCAACGTCGGCGTGTTCTTCGGCCCGCTGGTGCTGGGCCTGCTGGTCAAGGGCCCGGAGGACTGGCCGCTCTCGTTCGGCATCATGGCCGGCGCGACGCTGTGCGCCACCGCTTTCGCGGTGCTCCTGCGCTGGCTGTTGGTGAAGCGATGAACGATCACCCCTCTACACAGACAAACTCCTCTTCCCCCCTTGTGGGGGAAGGATGCGGAGCCTTAG
>DATEOK010000514.1:0-2869 GCA_035274225.1 Dongiaceae bacterium | reverse complement strand
GATCTCGCCGCCGTGCATGCGCTTGAAGTTGTCGAACACGGAATCGACGCCCTGCTGCAGCGTGATCCAGAAGCGCGTCATGCGGACATCGGTGATCGGCAGCTCCGTCACCTTCTGCGCCAGCAGATTGCGGAAAAACGGCACCACCGATCCGCGCGAGCCGACCACGTTGCCGTAGCGCACCACCGAGAAGCGGGTGCGATGGCCGCCGGCGATGTTGTTGGCGGCGACGAACAGCTTGTCCGAGGCGAGCTTGGAGGCGCCGTAGAGGTTGATCGGGTTCGCGGCCTTGTCGGTCGACAGAGCGATGATCTTCTCGACCTCGTTCTCGATCGCGGCGTGGATCACGTTCTCGGCGCCGCCGACATTGGTCTTGAGGCACTCCAGCGGATTGTATTCCGCCACCGGCACATGCTTCAGCGCGGCCGCGTGCACCACGTAGTCGACGCCGTTGAAGGCCTGGCGCAGGCGCGGGCCATCGCGCACGTCGCCGATGAAGTAGCGCATGCAGGGATCGTTGAAGACCTGCGCCATCTCGAACTGCTTCAGCTCGTCGCGCGAATAGACGATCACGCGCCGCGGCTTGTGGCGCTTGAGCAGCGTCTCCACGAACTTCTTGCCGAACGAGCCCGTGCCGCCGGTGATCAGGACCGATTTGCCGTCAAACATGCCTTACTGTGCCACCGCTTTTCTGCGCTCCGAGTCACGCCGGGCTCCGCGCCACCCCGCGCGCAATTGCAATAATGTTGCCGTGCCCGTCTGTCCAGCAATGGATTGTGCTCCATCGCCATCCGGGCAGGCTAACGCGTTGATTTCAAATAATTACCGGTGAAGCGGGCGCAATCGAAGCGACTCAGCGTCGCGGCCACAGCGCCGGATTCAGCAGTTGTTCCGGCAAAGGGCTGGGGAGGGAGGCGGCAACCGCCTCCGCCTGGGTCGGCGTCAGGGCCGGCGTCCGGAACAACCGGATATTCTCGGCCATCTGCGCCGCGGTCTCGGCGCCCACCACAATGCCAGCCAGCCAGGGCTGGGCGCGGGCATAGGCGAAGCACAGGTCCGCAACGCCAACGCGTCCCAGGCTCTTTGCGGCCGCTTGCAGCCCGGCGATGCAGTGGCGGGCAAGATCGCTGTCGGAGACCGGCCACTGCAGCGGGTCATCGATGGTCAGCAACCCCTGCAGCAGCGCGGAGCGGCCGTGCAGGATGACGTCGGGCCGGGCCGCGGAGGCGCGCTGGACGTCCGGCTCCAGCCAGCGCCGGTCGAGGATGTTGAAAGGCAGCTGCACCAGCCCGACTTCGGGGCTTGCCAGCAGCGCCGAAAGCTCTTCCGGGCGATAGACGGAGGCGCCGATACGGCCGACCTTGCCCTCGGCCTGGAGCGCGAGCAGCGTGCGCCAGATGACGCCCTGGGCGGCCGCGAAATGCTCGAACCGGTGCAGCAGGACGGCCTCGAGCTTCGCCCGGCCCAACAGCCACAGCGAGCGGTCGATGGCAACGTGGACGCGCTGCGCCACTTCCTGCGGCGTCGGGTCGCCATCCGTCAGGTGGGGCGGCAACTTGGTGACGATACCCAGCGGGCTGTCGGCGCTGAGGGCCGATCCGATCCGGTGCTCGCTGTCGCCGTAGCCGGCCGCGGTATCGATCTGCGCCACGCCGGCCGCTTCCGCGAGGCCGAGAATCGCGTGCAGCTCATCGTCGCCCGGCTTGCCGGCCCGGTTGGCAATGCCATAGGGCATGCCGAACTGCGCGCCGCCCAGCACCAGGCTCGCTTGCATTTCCCCTGCCACGATGCGCGCGGGGACGAACGGCTGTGCCCGCTCCGCCCAGCGGGCCAGACGCCGGCACAGCTCCGGCCAAAGCGCTCCGACCGGGTCGGCCAAACCGGCCAAGGCCGCGGTCACGGTGCGATAGTCGTTCAGCGTGTCGATAGTGCAGCGCAGACCGGACAAGTCGAGCGCGTCGACGCGCGGGATCGCAGGAGCATTGCGGCCGCATTGCCGGATGATCCACGGCGTCACGTGCTCGCGGTCGTGCGCATCGCGCGCGCTGCGGTCGGCCTGCCGCAACAGGCCCACGCGCATGGCTTCGCCGGCCAAGCCATAGGGCAGCCCATCCGATCCGCCCGCGAACCCGGCATAACCAGAACCCTCGACCGCCGCGATCAGCCGCCGCACGAATTCGCTGTCCGGAAAGACATTGTCCGAGGTGAGGCGAACACAGATGTCGCCGTCGTCGAGCTCCGCAGTCGCTGCGATGAAGCGTGCCAGGACATCGTCGAGCGGCCCGCGAATGTGGCGGATTCGGTGCCGGCTGAGCGTCTCCGCCAGCCGGTCGTCGCTGGGATCGGCAGAGGTTGCGACCACGGTCTCGATGCCGTCGCGCGCAGCCCGGCGCGCTGCCAGCACGACCACAGGCAGACCGCAGACCGGCAACAGTACCTTGCCCGGCAGGCGGGTGGAGCTGGTGCGCGCCTGCAGGACGACGCGGTGGCGCGTCGCTACCACGCGGTCCAGCCGCCATCGACCGGCAGGTTGGCGCCGGTGACGAAGCGCGAGGCGGAGCTGGCGAGAAAGACTGCGGCGCCGCCCAGATCCTCCGGCTTGCCCAAACGGCCGAGCGGCACCTTCTGCGTCAGCGCCGCGGCGAAGGCCGGGTCGCGCTGCTGCGCCGCATCCGACGGAAAGGCCCCGGGGCTGATTGCGTTGACGCGGATGCCTTCCGGCGCGAGGTGGACCGCGGCATAGCGGGTGTATTGCAGCAGAGCGGCCTTGGCGGCGCCGTAGTGCGGCGGGTTGTTCATGCCGGACTGGCCATAGACCCGCGGATCGGGACTCACCGTGCCGTACATGGATGAGATGTTGATGACCGAG
>DATEOK010000513.1:0-5797 GCA_035274225.1 Dongiaceae bacterium | reverse complement strand
GCAGGATGAGCCCGTAGGCCGCGACCACCGCGACATCGGCGTTCAGCGCCGCAAAGGCGGCTGCCTCGTCCGCGGTCTTGAGCGAGACCGGCGTGCGCACAGCAATGCCGTGCTCTTCGGCGAGGGCGTGCACCGGCGATTTCTGCGTTTCCATACCGCGTCCCTTGGGCCGCGGCGGCTGGCTATAGACGGCAACAACCTCATGCCCGGCATCCGCCAGCGCCTTCAGCGCCACCGCGGCGAAGGCCGGCGTTCCCATGAAGACGATGCGGAGGGCCCCCATTCCCGCGGCCGATCACATGGCCGCGTCGGCTGCGGCCTTTTTCGCCTTCAGCAGCTTGCGCAGGATCATGTTGCGCTTGAGCGAGGTGAGATGGTCGATGAACAGGACGCCGTCGAGATGATCGATCTCGTGCTGCAGGCAGGTGGCGAGCAGGCCTTCGGCCGCGATCTCCCGCTGCTTGTTGTCCTGGTCGAGATATTTCACGCGGCAGGCGGCAGGCCGCACCACGTCGGCATAGTGCTCCGGCACGCTGAGGCAGCCTTCATTATAGGTCGCGTCGTCGTCCGATACCCACACGACTTCAGGGTTGGCGATGCGCAGCGGCTGCGGCTCTTCGCCTTCGCGCGCGAGGTCGAGCACGATGACGCGCTTCAGCACGCCCACCTGCGGCGCGGCCAAGCCGATCCCGGGCGCGTGGTACATGGTCTCCAGCATGTCGTCCATCAGCTTGCGGATGCTCGCATCCACCTGCTTCACGGGCTGGGAGATCTTCTTCAGGGCCGGATCGGGCGCGGTCAGGATGGGCAGCAGAGCCATGAGTACTCCTTCGGCGCTTTACCTAGGGTTTCGGCGCTGTATCGTCAAGCGAGGCGGGTCCGAATCGGGCTCCGAGTCGAGGGCGAAAAGCCATGGAACTTCAAGATATTGCCGTCTGGACGGCACTCCTGGTGGCAGGCGGTGCGCTCGCATTCCTGGCATTCGGCCGGCGCGGGGCTGGCGCCGAAGCCGGCCAGCTGGGCAGCCAACTCTCTGGCCGGCTGGAGCAGCTCGCCGCCCAGCAGGCGGCTTCGCAGAACGCGCTCAGCGAGCGGCTGCAGGCGCAGGAGCGCGCGCTGGCGGCCAAGCTCGACGAGCGCCTCGCCAGCCTGCAGGACCGGGTCGGCCAGAGCCTGCATGCTAATGCCGAGCAGGCCGGGCAGGCCCTCACCGACCTGCGCGAGCGCTTGGCGGTGATCGATGCCGCGCAGAAGAACATCGCCGAGCTGTCAAGCCAAGTGGTCGACCTGCAGAACGTGCTCAGCAACAAGCAGGCGCGCGGCGCCTTCGGCGAGGTGCAGCTGCAGGATATCGTGCAATCCTCGCTGCCGGCGCAGAGCTACCTGTTCCAGGCGCAGCTGGGCACCAAGCGGGTCGATTGCCTGCTGACGCTGCCGAACCCGCCCGGCGCCATCTGCATCGACGCCAAGTTCCCGCTGGAAGCCTACCGCGCGCTGCGCGAGGCCAAGGACGAGATCGCGACGGCACAGGCGCGGCGCGAGTTCACTAACGCCATCCGCCTGCACGTCAAGGCGATCGCCGACAAATACATCGTGCCGGGCGAGACCGCGGATTCCGCGCTGATGTTCCTGCCCTCCGAAGCCGTGTACGCGGAGCTGCATGCCAGCTTCCCGAACCTGGTCGAGGAAGCGGGCAAGGCGCGGGTGTGGATCGTCTCGCCCACCACCTTGATGGCGACCTTGACCACCATCCGCGCGGTGCTCAAGGACGTGCGCATGCGCGAGCAGGCCCACATCATCCAAAAGAAGGTCGGCGAGCTCGGCCTCGACGTGAACCGTTTGGGCGAGCGCGTCGACAAACTGCAAAGACACTTCGCCCAGGTGGTCGAGGACGTGCGCCAGGTGGCCATTTCGAGCGACAAGATCGCTCAGAAAGCGGCTGCCATAAAGGACGTTGAGCTTGGTCCAACCGACGGAAACATCACGCAAATTCCCGAACAACCAGCCCTGGCGCGCTTGAATTAACCAAGCCGAAAGACAATCTCTACGATTGTTCGGCTTCGTCACGCTTACGGCCTAGATCAGGCCTCTTTTGGGGGAGGGACCTTTGGAAGCGGTCGTTACGCCATTCACCATCTTCGTCATCGCCATCGTCATCGTCGTGTTCCTGTTCGTGATCATGGCGGTGAAATCCGTGCCGCAGGGCCACGAATGGACGGTTGAGCGGTTCGGCCGCTACACCGGCTCGCTGCGCCCCGGCCTCGGCTTCATCGTGCCGTTCATCGATCGCATCGGCGCCAAGATCAACATGATGGAATCGGTGCTCGACGTGCCGACCCAGGAAGTCATCACCAAGGACAACGCCATGGTGTCGGTCGACGGCGTGGTGTTCTACCAGGTGCTGGATGCGGCCAAGGCGGCGTATGAGGTCAACAACCTCGAGAACGCCATCCTCAACCTCACCATGACCAACATCCGAACCGTGATGGGTTCGATGGACCTCGACGAGCTGCTGTCGCAACGCGACAAGATCAACGCGCAGCTGCTGCACGTGGTGGATGACGCGACCCAGCCCTGGGGCATCAAGGTGACGCGCATCGAGATCCGCGACATCTCCCCGCCGCGCGACCTGGTCGATTCGATGGCGCGCCAGATGAAGGCCGAGCGAGAGAAGCGCGCCCAGATCCTGGAAGCCGAAGGCCACCGGCAGGCGCAGATCCTGCGCGCCGAGGGCGAGAAGCAGTCCGCCATCCTCGAAGCCGAAGGCGAGCGCGAAGCCGCGTTCCGCCAGGCCGAGGCGCGCGAGCGCCTGGCCGAAGCCGAAGCCAAGGCGACCCAGATGGTCAGCGACGCCATCGCCAAGGGCAGCGTGCAGGCGGTCAACTACTTCCTTGGCGTCAAGTATGTCGAGGCGCTGCAGATGGTCGCCAGCGCACCCAACCAGAAGGTGATCATGATCCCGCTCGACGCCGCCAACGTGATCGGCGCGCTGGGCGGCATCGCCGAGCTGGCGAAGGACGCGATGCACAACCGCGCCGTGCCCGGTCCTGGCGGCGGCGGTGCGCCGAGCGGCGGCGGCAGCGGTCCCTGGCAACAGCCGCGCACGTAAGGTGAGCGGAGGGCACAATGGACATCATGACCTGGCTTGACGGCACGCAGTTCTGGCATTGGTGGATCCTGGCCGCGATCTTTGCCGGCATCGAGATCCTGGCGCCGGGCGTGTTCTTCATCTGGCTGGGCGCGGCGGCGGCCTTGACCGGCGTCATCGCGCTCATCATCCCCAGCCTCGGCTGGGAGCTCGAGGCGCTGATCTTCGCCGTGCTGGCGGTGGTGACCGTGGTCTACTGGCGCAACCGCATCAAGAAGAGCGCGGGCGCGGACGATCCCGCCGCCACGCTCAACCGGCGCGGCGACCAGATGATCGGCCGCACCGCCGTGCTCAGCGAGCCGATCCAGCACGGCCGCGGCAAGGCGCGGATCGACGACACCATGTGGCGCGTCGAAGGCGCCGATCTTCCCGCCGGTACCCAAGTGAAGGTCACCGGTGTCGACGGCGCGATCCTGAAAGTGGAAGCAGCTCGTAGCTGATATCGAGTCTGCGGCTTCCCCCGCCCTACCCTCCCCCATATCGGGGGAGGGGAAGCGAGCGATGGCTCTAAGCCCGTTCCGCTCCGTAGTACAGCGTGACCGTGTGCTTCGCCTCGGCGAAGAACAGCCAGCGTTCGGTGACAGTGCCGACCGCATTCAGCACGATCGCCACTGCCAGCAGCACGAGGTCGATTGCGTGCTCCGTGAGGAAATAGGCTGCCAGCACGGCCGCGAGCGGCAGCACGAAGCCGGCGATGAGCGCGATGCGGCGCAGCTTCTGCGCATGCTTGCGGGCGATGCGGAAGCCCATCTCCTTCAGGAGGTAGTTCTCCTCGGTGTGCGGCGCAGTCAGCATGCGCACCTTGCCGAATTGGCCGAGGCCGGTCGCGTTCTCGGCGGTCATCGCGTGCGCGCCGGAATCGAGGAAATGCCAGTAGGCGAGCTTGATCGCGATCGCCGCGGCGAGGCCGATGGCGGCGAAATCGTAGGCCGGCTTCTGCACCGCCGGCATCAGCTCCGCCCACAGCGTGAACCAAAGCGCGCCGCTGGCAAGGCCCATGGCGAGATAGCCCGGCAGGGTCCACAGGTTGTGCCAGGCGCGGATCGGCTTCAGGCTGGCATAGATCATGGCGGTCGCGCACACCGTCGCAAACGCGCTGATGCTGAGCAGCAAGCCCGCCCACGCCCACAGCTCGCCGAGGAACAGCCAGCCGATGGCGTAAATGCCGGCCGGCACGAAGGTGAGCACCGCCAGCACGCCTTCGCGCGACAGCCAGGACGAGCGCCATTGCGAGAATGCGCGCCACGCCCGCTCCGGATGGCTGAGATGCAGCGTCGAGGAGATAAGGCCGAAGGTCACCATGCCCAGCGACACCACGAACGCGACCCAGCCCGACAGCGGCTCCGCCGACAGCACCCCGCTGGCGCCGAACAGCCCGAGCAACGCCAGCATGGCGTAGCCGGCTCCCGACGCGCTGGTGAAGAGGATGACGGAGAGGGCTGGGTGCATCAGCTCCGCGACCTTCTCTTCCCCCCTTGTGGGGGAAGGATGCGGAGCCTTAGCGAGCGCAGCGAGCTTAGGCGCAGCTGGATGGGGGGTGCCGCCGCACGATCCTCTCCCCACAATTGTGCCGCGGCACCCCCCATCCCTACCTTCCCCCACAAGGGGGGAAGGAGTTCACCGAGTGGGTTTCCTGCGCTGAGACTCACAAGACTCACCGCGACAGCGCGCGGTCGAGCCAGCGCAGGAGCTTGTTGCCGGTGCTCTCCTCGCGCGGTTCCGCCAGCGGCTTGGTGACGGCGCCAGTGCAGCCGGCTTGCGCGCGGCCGGTGCGGGGCGGGAGGTATTTGTTGGTCGGCTTGTAGCCGAGCTCCGGCATCAGGTCGTAGCCCCCGCGCTCCTGAACCAGCTGCGAGACCGCCGACTTGGGATCGCCGAGGTCGCCGAAGTGGCGCGCACCCACGGGGCAGGTGGCGACGCAGGCAGGCACGCGGTCCACTTCTTCCAGCTTGTCGTTGTAGATGCGGTCGATGCACAGCGTGCACTTCTTCATCACGCCGACATCCTCGTCGAACTCGCGCGCGCCGTACGGGCAGGCCCAGGAGCACAGCTTGCACCCGATGCAGAGGTCCTCGTTGACCAGGACGATGCCGTCCTCCGCCCGCTTGAAGGAGGCGCCGGTCGGGCACACGGTGACGCAGGCGGGCTGCTCGCAATGCAGGCACGAGCGCGGGAAATGCACCGTGCGGCCGTTCGCCCCCTCGCCCGCTTCGAAGCTGTGGATGCGGTTGAACCACACGCCGGACGGCGAATCGCCCCAGGCCTCGTAGTCAGTCAGCGGCGCCATGTGGCCGCCGCTGTTCCATTCCTTGCAGTTGACCGCGCAGGCATGGCAGCCGACGCAGATGTCGAGGTCGATGACGAGGCCGAGCTTGCGGTCTGACGCGTGCGACGGCAGCGAGGTCATGGGCGCCCTCGCCGCTCTCGGAACTCAGCGCCATAGGCAAGTTCGCCCGCCGGTCTCGGCAGCTTCGTATTCAAGGGATCGAAGCTCGGCGCCGTCTCGCCCGCCTCCTCCGGAGCACACTTCCGGAGGCGCACCTTGAGGTCGTACCACGCCGCCTGCCCGGTCACCGGATCGATGTTGGCATAACGGTGGCCGTCCGGCTGCGGCGGCAGCAGCTCGGAGATCACGTGGTTGAGCAGGAA
>DATEOK010000512.1:0-8308 GCA_035274225.1 Dongiaceae bacterium | reverse complement strand
GGGGCGAGGTCGGCCCTGAGGCCGGGCGATCCGACCGGGCGATCGATCAGGAACATCCTCAGCTCGCCAGCAGGCTGGGGGAGATCGCGATCATGAGCATGATGGCGGCGAAAGCGGCACCTTCCAGAACATGACGAGCATAAGCGGACATGGCTTCATCCTCCCGGTTTGATCGCTATTTGTTCTTTTTATGTTCTCATTTTTGGCCAAAGTCAAGCGGAACGTAGGAGATTGCCTCACGATCTCCGTTAGTTCGGCTTGATCGACTTCAGGCGGTAAGCGCCCTCAACAGGCCCCTCGAACATCTCCGGCACCATGGGGTGGCGGCAGGGCTTCCCGGTTTCGTCCGGCAGCAGGTTCTGCTCCGAGACATAGGCGACATAGGTGGTGCGGTCGTTCTCGGCCAGCAGGTGATAGAAGGGCTGGTCCTTGTGCGGCCGGATCTCCTCGGGGATGGAGGTCAGCCACTCCTCGGTGTTGTTGAACACCGGGTCGACATCATAGACCACGCCGCGGAACGGATAGATCCGGTGGCGCACCACGTCGCCGATCTTGAACTTCGCCATGCGGGCGTAATGCGACTCGGTCATGCGGGTATTTGGCCCGTCCCGGCGGTTTGGATCAAGCCAAGGGCGCTGCTATGGTCCCTCGTCCCCTTGAGAGGAATGCATGATCGACCGTCCCCGCTTCGCCTCCACCGACCGCTACATCGCGACCCGAGACCTGGAGGTCGCGGTCAATGCCGCAGTCGCGCTGGAGCGCCCTCTGCTGGTGAAGGGCGAGCCCGGCACCGGCAAGACCGTGCTGGCGGAGGAGGTGGCGCGCGCGCTCGGCCTCCCGCTGATCCAGTGGCACATCAAGTCGACCACCAAGGCGGCGCAGGGCCTCTACGAATACGACGCGGTGGCGCGCCTGCGCGACGGGCAGCTGGGGGATGAAAAGGTCCATGACATCGCCAACTACATCAAGCGCGGCAAGCTGTGGGACGCCTTCGTCGCCGATACGCCGGTGGTGCTGCTGATCGACGAGATCGACAAGGCCGACATCGAGTTCCCCAACGACCTGCTGCTGGAGCTCGACCGCATGGAGTTCTTCGTCTACGAGACGAAGGAGACCATCAAGGCCAGGCGCCGGCCGATCGTCATCATCACCTCGAACAACGAGAAGGAGCTGCCGGACGCCTTCCTGCGCCGTTGCTTCTTCCACTACATCCGCTTCCCGGACAAGGAGACGATGGAGCGCATCGTCGCCGCGCACCATCCCAACATCAAGCAGGAGCTGGTGCGCGAGGCGCTGCACCTGTTCTACGACATGCGCGAGGTGCCGGGGCTCAAGAAGAAGCCCGCGACCTCGGAGCTGCTCGACTGGCTGAAGCTGCTGATGATCGAGGACATCCCGCTCGAGGTGCTGCGCGCCAAGGACCCGAAGGTGGTGATCCCACCGTTGCACGGCGCGCTGCTGAAGAACGAACAGGACGTGCACCTGTTCGAGCGCGTCGCCTTCCTGGCGCGGCGCGGGCAATGACCGCCAACAAGAACCTCCCTCCCTCAAGCTGGGGGAGGGCTGGGGTGGGGGTTGTTCTCTCGACAGAAGACTGCGCCAGGCGGAACCGCCTCGCCCCCACCTTAACCCTCCCCCGCCTCGGGGGAGGGGACTTCAGCGCGTCGTCCTGACATGTTCGCCGGCTTCGTCAACGCGTTGCGCAATGAAGGCGTCAAGGTTTCGCTGCTGGAATACCTGACGCTGCTGAACGGCCTCAAAGCTCAGGTCGCGCTGTTCGACGTCGAGGACTTCTATTTCCTGGCGCGCGCCAGCCTGGTGAAGGACGAGCGGCTGATCGACCGGTTCGACCGGGTGTTCGCGCTCTATTTCCGCGGCTTGCAGGCGGTGCATGGCGCGATCCTGGCCGATATCCCGGAAGACTGGCTGAAGCAGCTGGCCGAGCGGTTCCTGACCGAGGAGGAGCGCGCGGCGATCGAGCGCCTGGGCGGGCTCGAGAAGCTGATGGAGACGCTGCGCCAGCGCCTGATGGAGCAAGAGGGCCGTCACGAGGGCGGCTCGAAATGGATCGGCACGGCCGGCACCTCGCCGTTCGGCGCCTATGGCGACAATCCGGAGGGCGTGCGCATCGGCCAGGCCAGCTCGCGCCGGCGCAGCGCGGTCAAGGTGTGGGACAAACGCGAGTTCCGCGACCTCGACGGCGAGGTCGAGCTTGGCACCCGCACCATGAAACTGGCGCTGCGCCGCTTGCGCCGCTGGGCACGCGAGGGCGAGGCCAGCGAGCTTGATCTCGGCAGCACCATCCACGCGACGGCGGCGAACGGCGGCTGCCTCGATTTGCAGATGCGTCCCGAGCGCCACAACAAGGTGAAGGTGCTGCTGCTGCTCGATATCGGCGGGTCGATGGACGACTACATCGAGGAATCGGCGCAGCTGTTCTCCGCCGCGCGGGCGGAGTTCAAGCATCTCGAGACCTTCTACTTCCACAACTGCCCGTACGAGGCGCTGTGGCGCAACAACCGCCGCCGCCACGACCAGGTGACGGCGACGCTCGAGATGATGAACACCTACGGTCCCGACTGGAAGCTGATCTTCGTCGGCGATGCCACCATGAGTCCCTACGAGATCACCGAGCCCGGCGGCAGCGTCGAGCATTGGAACGCGGAAGCAGGCGCAGTGTGGATCGCGCGCCTGCTCAAGCGTTTCCGCAACGCGATCTGGGTCAACCCGCGCGACCCGCGCGCCTGGGAGGGCACCAGCTCGGCACGCCTGATGCGGCAGCTGATGGAAGGCCGCATGTACTCGCTGACCCTCGACGGGCTGGAGGCGGGGCTGAAGGAGCTACAGCGGGGACGATGACTGGCTATAGCGACGTCGAGCTCGACGGGATCCAGCATCGCTGGCAGGTGAGATTTCCGCCCGATCTCATCGCCTGTCTGCGTCGCCAGCGGTGCGAGGCGGGCAATCCGGTGTTCTCGGTCTATCAAAGCGACGTCACTACGGCGCTGATTGGGAGGATTGGCTGCGCCGGGACGTCGGCGGCTGGCTGGGACGCCGTGCTGTGGCCGCCGATCAAACGTATCCGGTTCTGGTCCGACGCCGAAGAACGAAACGAATAGGCGCGCGCGATCGCGGCCGCCAATCTCGAAAATTTTAGGCAAATCCAACGGCAAGGAACGAAACGGTCTTGTCGGACAAATACTTGGCAGGTTGCCACCATTCCGGTGTAGCAGAACGCCGAATCCCGGCCGGCATGTTCGAATGATACGGCCACATTTACGCTTCTTTCATTCCAATAACGCTGAATCGTTTCCATGATAAAGGTCCTCGCCTGCATCACCGAGCAGCACAGCATCCCGCTCGTCATCCTGGCGGCCGCGGTCTGCGCGTTCGGCTGCTTCTCCGCGCTTAGCCTGCTCACCCGGGCGCGCAACGAGAAAGCCGGAACGGTCAACTGGCGCTGGCTGGTTGCGTCCGCGGCGGTCGCGGGCGCGAGCATCTGGAGCACGCATTTCGTGGCGATGCTGGCGTATGGCCCGTCTTCGCTGCCGCTTGGCTACGATTTCACCCTGACGATCCTGTCCATCGCGATCGCGATGGTCGTGACCTTCGCCGGCTTTGCGATCTTTCTCTATCAGCGAGACGCTCTGCTCGGTGGCGCGGTGTTCGGCGTGGCTGTCGCAACCATGCATTTCACCGGCATGAAGGCGCTGACGGGTCCGTTCACCTTCGATTGGGACTGGACATATGTCGCGGCGTCGATCGTCACCGGCATGGTATTCGGCGCTCTGGCGTTGCATGTGTTCGCCAAAGGCCGCGGCTGGCGCACCGCCTTGAACGGGACCAACGTGATGTGCCTGGCGATTGCGGGCATGCATTTCACCGCCATGTCGGCGCTGACCCTCACGCCCGATCCCATCGTCATCGTACCGAATGACCACGTGATGCCGCCGGCCTGGCTGGCGGTCACGATCGCGGCCGTGATGGCCATGATCGTCATCCTTGGCCTGGTCGCCTCCATCACCGATCATCACCTGGCCGGCCGCGCGGCACAGGAGGCGGAACGTCTGCGGGCCCATGTTGCAGAGCTGCAGGCCACCAAGAAGGAGCTGCAGGCAACGGCGGACAACCTGACCCGCGCGCTCGATGCCGCCGCCGCCGCCAGCCAGGCGAAGTCGCAGTTCCTGGCAACCATGAGCCACGAGCTGCGCACGCCGCTCAATGCCATCATCGGCTTCTCAGAGCTGGTGAAGGGCGAGCTGTTCGGGCCGCTCGGCGATGCGCGCTACAAGGGCTACATCAACGACGTGCACCGCAGCGGCAAGCATCTGCTGGCGCTGGTCAACGACGTGCTAGATTTCTCCAAGATCGACGCCGGTCACCTGACCCTGCAAGACGACCAGATCGACATCCGCGACGCCCTCGCAACCTCGCTGCGCATGGTCGAAGGCCAGGCTGGCGCCAATGGCGTAACGATCGAGCAGGAGATCGCGCACGAACTTCCCATCCTGCGCGCCGACGAACGGCGGGTGCGCCAGATCCTGCTCAACCTGTTGTCGAACGCGGTCAAGTTCACGCCGCGCGGCGGCACTGTCCGCATGATCGCCTTTGTCGACGAGCGCGAGTTCGTGGTCCAGGTCGCCGACACCGGCATCGGCATGGCCAAGGAAGACATCCCGCGCGCCCTGGAGCGCTTCGGCCAGCTCGACAGCGACCTCAACCGCAAATACGAAGGCACCGGCCTCGGCCTGCCGTTGACCAAGAAGCTGGCTGAGCTGCATGGCGGCCGCCTGGAGATCGAAAGCGAGCTCTGCGTCGGCACCAAGGTGACGGTGGCTTTCCCGGCCGAACGTCTGATCGAGCAATCCGCCGCGGCGTAGACCTTCGTCGTTAACCTCGCGCTAACCATGATCTTCACGGGTCGTAAAGTTGTGCGCCCTAGCATTGAGGGCTCGCAAGCGGAGACGGCCTGGTGCCTGATACATCGCAACCCGACAGTCCAGCCAACGCGGCGCCGCCGCGGCTGAAGCCAGGCGCCAAGCGCATCAGCCTGGCGCTGCAGGGCGGCGGGTCGCATGGCGCGTTCACCTGGGGCGTGATGCACCGGCTGATGAGCGAGCCGCTGATCTATATCGACGGCATCAGCGGCACCAGCGCCGGCGCGATGAACGCCGTGGTGTTCGCCGACGGGTTCCTCAAAGGGCGGCGCCAGGGCGCCATCGACGGGCTGGAGCGGTTCTGGGGCAGCATCGCCGGCCTTGCCGGCATGCCGCGCAGCGTCATGCGTGGCATCCCGGGCATCAGCGACGGCTGGGCGGTCGACAACGATCCCGCCTTCATGATGCTCGACATCATGACCCGCATCTGGTCGCCGGCGCAGCTCAACCCGATGAAGGTCAATCCGCTGCGCGACCTGCTGGCGAAGCAGGTGGATTTCGAGGGCCTGCGCGCCCGGCCGGACGTGAAGCTGTTTGTCACCGCGTCCAACGTGCGCACCTGCAAGTCGCGGCTGTTCCGCACGCCGGAGCTCACCGCCGACACGCTGATGGCCTCGGCCTGCCTCCCTTTCCTGTTCGAGGCGGTGGAGATCGACGGCGAGTTCTATTGGGACGGCGGCTATCTCGGCAATCCCGCGATCTATCCGCTGATCCACGAATGTTCGTCGAGCGATGTGGTGATCGTGCAGATCAACCCGCTCACGCGCAACGAGGTACCGGTGACCTCGCGCGACATCCTCAACCGCATCAACGAAATGACCTTCAACGCTTCCCTGGTGCGCGAGATGGCCGGCATCGCCACGGTGACCAGCCTGGTGGAAAGCGGCAAGCTGAAGGACGACCGCTATACCGCGGTTCGCTTCCACCAGATCAGCGCCGAAACCGAGCTCGCCGGGATGGGCGCGCTCAGCAAGATGAACACCGAGCGCTCGTTCCTGCAGCACCTGCACCGGCTCGGCTACGAGACCGCAGACCGCTGGCTCAAGGAGCATTTCCAGCGCATCGGCTGGGAAAGCACGATCGACGTGCTGGACAAGTATCTCTGATAGCCCCTCTCACCTTGAGGGAGAGGGGTTGGGGTGAGGGGGGTTGCAGCGCGCCGCTCCAAATTCACTTGCGCTCTCACGAGCGCGCATGCCTTCGGCATGCTAGCCCTCATCCAGCTTCGGCTAAGCTCACGTTGTTCGCTAAGCCTTCGCAACCTTCTCCCTCAAGGGGAGAAGGGCTAACCTCGGCTATCTGACCGCCGCCAGGTGCTTGCCGTCGAGCAGGCGCGAGGCCGGGAGCGTGATGATCGCCCGCGTGCCCTTGCCCGGCGCGCTTTCGAGGCGCAGGTCGCCGCCGTGCAAGCGCGCCAGTCCTCGAGACAAGGGGAGCCCCAGGCCAGCGCCATCGAACTTGCGGTGCAGGGCCGAATCCACCTGCACGAACGGCTCCAGCACCCGGTCGATATTGTCCTGGCTGATGCCGATGCCGTTGTCGGTGACGGAGAGTTCCAGCTCGCCGTGCGCGGAGAGGCGCGCGCCGACGGTGATGCGGCCGTGCTTGGGCGTGAACTTGATGGCGTTGCCGATGAGGTTGATCAGGATCTGCTTCAGCTTCTGCTTGTCGGCGTGGACGCGCGGCAGCTTCGGCGCGACGTCGAGCTCGAGGCTGAGCTGGCTGTCGGTCACGCGCTCCTTCACCAGGCGGGTCACCGATTCCACCACCTCGTCCAGGCTGACCACGCTCTCGTGCAGCGTCACCTTGCCGGCCTCGATGCGCGAGACGTCGAGGATGTCGTTGATGATGCCGAGCAGGTGCAGCGCGCTGCCGTGGATGTCGCGGATGTAGGACTTGTATTGCGGGTTGCTGACCGGCCCGATCATTTCCATGCGCATCACGTCGGCGAAGCCGATGATGGCGTTGAGCGGCGTGCGCAGCTCGTGGCTCATGTTGGCGAGGAAATGGGTCTTGGCGCGGCTGGCCACATCGGCCTGCTCCTTGGCCATGCGCAGGCTTTCCTCGCGCTTGGTCAATTCGGTGATGTCGGTAGCGGCGCCGCGATAGCCCTTGAGCCCGCCGTTGGCGCGGTCGAACACCGGCACGGCCGACAGCATGAACAGCCGCCGCTTGCCCTCGCCGTCGATCGCGTCGAACGGCACGTCACGGAACGGCGCCATGCGCTCGAACCGGCGCTTGGCGGCCTGGCGCAGCGTGTCAGTCACCATCATGGTGAGCAGGTTCTTGCCGATGTAATCCTGCGGCGGCCGGTCGAGCGCGTTGGTGACGCGCTGCGAGACCATGGTGAAGTCGAGCTGGGCATTCGTCTCCCACACCCAGTCGGCGGTCAGGCGCAGGAAATCCATGTAGCGGTCGAGCATCAGGGCGATGTCTTCGGTCCCGATGCCATGGTCAGCGAACATCTGCAGGATGCCGCCGAAGCCGTTCAGCGCGCCGTCGTTGTCGAACACCGGCACCATGCGCGACTTCAGGATCTGCGTGGTCTGGCCGATGATGTAGCGGTCCTCGCGATAGACCGTGGCGCGGCTGTATTCGATCTCCTCCGCCACCTGGCGCAGCGGCAGCAGGTCGCCGATGCGGCCGTCTTCCGTCTGCACCTCGGCGACCCGGCGATAGCCGGAATTGCACCAGCGGATGGCTCCCGCTTTGTCGGCCAGGAACAGGGCCGGCCCGAGGTCCATCAGCTCTTTCTGGAATATGTCTCTTAACTGCTCCGGCGTCGGCGACCGGCCGATCTCCGGCTGCCAGTCACTGACGATCATGGATGCTTGCATCATCGTGTCCCGTCCCCGTCGGAAGTCGGGCCAAAGAACTCGGCGCCCCCGCCTGGCCTGCTTCCGGTTTGCTCGATGGTCTTGATGGCGAACAGATATTGTGGATCGCGTCGCCAGCGCTCCAGCACCTTCAAGGCGGCGTCCCCGGCGACCTTGTCGTAGAAGCCGAGCGCCCGGCCCAGATCGACGGCGCCGCCGCCGGAACCCGGACGCGCCCGGCGCGTCAACAGATAGATGGTGGCGAACTCCTCGCGCGACAGCCTCAAGGCGCGCGCGATCACCGCAATGCCGTTGCCGCCGATCTCATAGAGCAGCCGGTGGATGAGGGCGAGGCGCAGCTCCGCGGCCTGCGCGAACATCGCTTCGAACATCGGCACTTCGCCGCGGCGCAAAGTCTGGATCATCAGCCGCGCGGTCAGCTTGCCGCTGTCCTTGATGGCGCGCGCGGCGTCTTCCGCCGGCGTCAGGGTTTCGGCCGGCTGGGTCTCGGCTTCGGCCGCCGCCACCTGCTCGCGCAGGATCGGCTCGATCGTG
>DATEOK010000511.1:0-27317 GCA_035274225.1 Dongiaceae bacterium | reverse complement strand
TTCGCGCGAATGACGGGAGATCAGGGAATCTACGACGGCGCCGCCATCTGGCAGGATGCGCGCATCGCACTGCCTGATGATCCTGAGGGTCTGACGAACGTCCTGACGGGAGCGACGGTCTCCGGCTCCGCGTTACAGCTGAGCGAAATCCTGGCCGAACTGCCGGTCGCCGTCCTGCTGGCCTGACCGGACGGACCTGGTCCCCCAGATCTCGCGCGCGTAGTCGAGCACCGCGCGGTCGCTGGAAAAGCCGCCCATCCGCGCGACGTTGAGGATCGCCCGTCGGGTCCATTCCTCGCTGTCGGGATAGAGCGCGTCGACTTCGCTCTGCACTTCGAGATAGGAGCGGAAGTCGGCCAGCACGCAATATTGCTCGCTGCGCTTGGTCAGGCTCTGCAGGATCGGGTGGAACAGGTCGCGGTGATCCGGCGAGAAGAAGCCGCTTGCCAGCATACCCATGACTTCCTGCAGTTCGGCATCCTGGTTGACGTAATTCATCGGATCGTAGCCGTCGGCCTTCAGCCGCTGGACCTCCGCCGTGGTCAGGCCGAAGGCGAAGAAGTTCTCCGCCCCGACCGCCTCACGGATCTCGATGTTGGCGCCGTCGAGGGTGCCGACCGTCAAGGCGCCGTTCAGCGCCATCTTCATGTTGCCGGTGCCGGAGGCCTCGGTGCCGGCGGTCGAGATCTGCTCGGACAGATCGGCGGCGGGAATGATCCGCTCCGCCAGGCTGACGCCGTAGTTGGGCAGGAACAGCACCTTGAGGCGCCCACCGACCACCGGGTCGTTGTTGACGACGCGCGCCACGTCGTTGACCAGCTTGATGATGAGCTTGGCCATCGCGTAACCCGGCGCCGCCTTGCCGGCGAAGATGATGGTGCGCGGCTGGTACGAACCGCCCGTATTGCGCCGGATGCGGTTGTAGAGCGCGATCGCGTGCAGCAGCTTCAAGACCTGCCGCTTGTATTCGTGGATGCGCTTGATCTGGACATCGAACAGCGATGTGGGATCGACGGCGACGCCGACGGTCTCCAGGATGTGCTCGGCCAGGCGGGCCTTGTTGACCTCCTTGGCGGCACGGAAGCGCGCGCGGAAGTCGGCATCGTCGGCCAGCGGGACCAGCTGCTCCAGCTTGCCGAGGTCGTGCATCCAGCCATCGCCGATGCGCGAGGAGATCAGCCAGCTGACGCTGGGATTGACCTGCGCCAGCCAGCGGCGCGGCGCGATCCCGTTGGTGATGTTGACGATGCGGCCGGGCAGCAGCCGGTCGAAATCTGCGAACACCGTCTGGCGCATCAGGTCGGTGTGAATCTTGGAGACGCCGTTGACCGCATGGCTGCCGACGAAGGCCAGGTGCGCCATGCGGACGCGCCGCTCGCCGCTTTCGTCGATGAAGGACACGCGCCGCAGCAGGTCGGTGTCGCCGGGATGGCGCGCCGCCACCTCGTCGAGGAAGATCTCGTTGATGCGATAGAAGATCTGCAGGTGCCGCGGCAGCATGCGCTCGAAGAAATGCAGCGGCCAGGTCTCCAGCGCCTCCGGCATCAGCGTGTGGTTGGTGTAGGAGATGGTGCGCTGGGTCAGGCCCCAGGCCTCCTGCCAGCCCATCCCATGCTCATCGATTAACAGGCGCATGAGCTCGGCAACAGAGATCGCCGGGTGCGTGTCGTTGATCTGGATCGCGATGAAATTCGGCAGGTCGTTGACGGACCGCTTCTGGCGCTTCAGCCGTTGCAGGATGTCCTGCAGCGAGGCGCTGACGAAGAAATACTGCTGCCGGAACCGCAGCTCGCGGCCGGCCTCGGTGCCGTCGTGCGGATAGAGCACGCGGGTCAGGCTTTCCCAATGCGCCTTGTCTCCCACGGCGCCTAGGTGATCGCCCTCGTTGAAGCGCCGCAGGTCCAGCTCGCGCGGCGCGCGGGCGGACCACAGGCGGAGCGTGTTGACGGTATCGGTGCGGTAGCCCGGAACGGGTACGTCGAATGCCGTCGCCAGCACGTCGGCAGTCTCGACCCATTGGTTGTCGACGATGCGGCCGTAGAACCGCACCGGATAGGTCAGGTCCGGACGCGGGAACTCCCACGGCCCGCCCAGGCGCAGCCAGTGGTCCGGCTCCTCGTTCTGCCAGCCGCCCTCGATGCGCTGGGCGAACATGCCGAACTCGTAACGGATGCCGTAACCGTAGGCCGGCACGCCCACCGCCGCCGTGCTGTCGAGCAGGCAGGCTGCCAGGCGACCGAGGCCGCCATTGCCGAGGCCGGCATCCGGTTCCTGCTCTGCCACCGCTTCGATGTCGCAGCCGACTTCGCGCAGGGATTCGCTGAAGACTTCGTGGATGCCGAGGCTGCGCAAGGTGTCCATCAGCAGCCGGCCGATCAGGAATTCCATGGAGAAGTAGCAGGCTTCCTTCAGCCCCTGCTTCTCCTTGTTGCGGCGCGCGATCGCCCAGCGCTCCAGCACCAGCGTGCGGGTGAAAGCGGCGGTCGCATACAGCCAGTCCTGCGGCTCCGCTGCTTCCGGCTCGATGCCGGTCGCCTGCAGCAGGTGCCGCTCAAGTGAGCGGCGCACGGTCGGCTTGTCGAGAATTGCGGCGGAATCAGAAATCATATCGGGACCGGTTATCACTCGAGCGATATGTGTCAATTGCTCATTCTGATGCAAATTTCACCAGTCGTTTCAATAGGCTAAAGGTAGCACTCGTCATCGAGTGAGCTATGGCGGACATTCCGAGTCAAATTTGTGTCCGACTCGCCCGCTCCATCGCGGGACCTTCTGCGCCAGAAATAACCGCCGGGTTCGATCACACTACAACGTGGTTAATTATTGGTGTCTCTCGCCCTGGCAAAGCGGCGCCATCCTTCGTAAGCACATAGACATAGTGATTCAGATCGGCGCGTCCACGCCGGAACGGCTCGCACGTCACAGCGAAGCCCACCTCTTTCGCGCGCGCCGCGAATTCCTCGGACTCAAAACCGGACCACAGTAGCGCGACGCCGCGAGCGGCGAGGCAGCGGTGCAATCTTCGCAAGCCGTCACTCCCATAAAGGTTAGTATTTGCCGCAGTAACAATGGGTTCTGGCCCGTTGTCGACATCCAGGATGATCACATCGAAGCGGCCGGGCTGGGCTAGGAGAGCGGTAACGTCGGCGTTGACGATCGTCAGGCTGGCGGGCTCGCCAGGCAGCACAGATGGCTTCACGTGCCGCCGAAACCAAGCAATGACGGCGGAGGACAGCTCCGCGACCGTAACGCTACCGCGATCGGCGACCGCCTCCATGAGAGCCGCGACGGTGTAGCCCAGCCCCAGGCCACCGATCAGAAAGCGCGCACCGTCCGATGGCGCGAGCCCGGCAGCGAAGGCGCCAAGCGCGGTTTCCGACTCGTGCGAGAAGCCGTTCATAAGCTCGAGCCCGTTGGCCCGGATCATGAACTTCCCATCCTTGCCGTAGAGTTCGAGCATCGCGCCATGCTCGGTTGAGGAATCGATCAGAGTCCAAGGCATTCGCTCATCCTGTGCCGTGAAGCTGTTGGACACAAGAACCGAGCGCGCCATCCAGGCCCGGCAACCTCAAGCAGGGCCGTTCAGATACACGTTGCGTCCCGAGACGTTACCCCTGAGTCCGCTCCGTTCGCTGGTCAAACCTCGGCTGATCCGGATACATTGCCGATAGGGATACTCGTCGGGGGAGAACGCATGGGTGGCACCGTCGCCGTGATCGGTGGCGGAATCCAGGGGACATTGTGCGCGCTGGCGTGCTCCGCGGCCGGTTGGCGTGTGACCCTGTTCGAGCGCAAGCCCAAGCTCTGGCAAGGCGCTTCCGCCAACAATGAGGGAAAGATCCACCTGGGTTTCACGTACGGGCTGGATAGGTCCGGCAAGACGCAAGCCCGGCTGGCTGAAATGGGGGCTCGGTTTGAGCATGCGCTGGTGGCGATCCTGGGGTCTCTGCCGGCGGGGATTTTCGTCGCTCGGCAGGTGATCTATGCACGCCACGCCTTGTCCGCGCTCGAGGCGGACGCGACCGAAGCGCATCTTGAATCTACGGCTGGGATGATCGGCACGGCGGCGGCGATCCGACGAGTACCGCTACCTGAGCTGCGGACACTCTTTTCGGACCAGGTCACCGACGCCTGGGAAGTGCCCGAGACCACGATAGAGCCGACGGCGCTCGGCGACGCGATTCTTGCGCGCCTCGCGTCCCGGGCGGATGTCGACGTCATAACGAATGCCGATATTGCCAAGCTCCGCCAGGACGGGACGGTTTGGGATGCGGACGGCCGGCGGCTCGGACAATTCGACAGGCTCCTGAACTGCGCCTGGGATGGCTTGGCACGGCTCCGTGGCGATGGCGCAGGCTTCTGCCTGCGCGGCAAGGCCGGCTTCATCGCGCGGATCCGAACTCCGGGGCCGCCTCTGCCGGTCACCTTCTGTTTCGGCCCTTTCGGCGACATCGTTCCGCTCGGTGGAGGCCGGTGCTACGTTTCGTGGTACCCCGCCTGCCTCATGGGCTTCACGACCGATCTCTCCGCCGGCTCGCGCTGGTTCGACCGCTTGGCGGCGGGATTCGATTTCGCCGCGGCGTACCGGCTGACGCGGAATCGGCTGACCGAGTTGACCTGCGGCTTCGAGCTCGACGAGCAGTACGAAGGCGTACGGGCGGGGCCGATCTTGGCCGAGGGCAGTACAGACATCTATGATCTCCGGAGTCGGTTGCACCAGCGGACTGCCATCGGCCTCGACGCGCATGGCAGGATCGCCACGATCAATCCCGGCAAACTCACGACCGCGCCCTGGTGGGCCAGCGAGGCGGCAAAGTGGATACAGGGCTAGAGCCCCTCGTCACCATAGGGATCCCGGCGTACAACGCGACCGGCTTCCTCGAGGCCACCGTCCTGTCGGCCTGTGCGCAGGATTACCCCAATGTCCGGCTGATCGTCAGCGTGGATCAGTCGACCGACGGCACTGTCGATCTCGCGCGGCGGCTCGCCGCGGAACACGGCTTCGAGCTCATCGTCCAGCCAAGACGTCTCGGCTGGATCGGCAACTCGAACGCCGTCCTGCGCCACATGACGTCGGAATTCGGCATGATTCTGCCGCATGACGATCTGCTGTCGCCCTCTTATGTTTCGAGGTGCATGGCAGCCCTCCTGGCGAACGAAGCGAGTGTCGTTGCGTGCAGCGATCTGGAGTGCGTTCCGTCCGGAATCATCGTCCCGCAACTGGAGCTCAGAGGCACCCGGGCGGCGCGTGTTGCGAAATGCGTCGAAGATGGCTTCCTGGCGGTGAGTTATCGCGGCGTGCTGCGCTTTGGCCGTTTCCGTCGCCGCGCGGTTCCGAACGCTATTGCGGGCTTCGCGGCCGATGCGCTGTGGATGGTGCGCATGGCAATCGCGGGCGAGATCGTCCGCGTGCCCGAGGTGCTCTATCGCAAGACCTTCCACCCGACTTCCGCTCACCAAGCTTGGAAGCAGATGACCGACAGGCAGGAGGAACGGAGATGGCTCGCCCATACGGCGGAGGTCATGCTGCTGTTGATCCGCGACGCTCCGCTGCTGCTCCGCAAGAAGAAGATCAGGAGAGCGCTGCGCAAGCGCGCACGGCGGCGCGGCAATGCGCGGTTCCTTCGCCGTGAGGTGATCGGCGGCTGGGCGGCCCGGTATCCAATGAGCCGGTCATGGTTCGAGTATCTGCGCCACCTCCTCCTGCCGGCAAATCGGTAGCCAGGGCACAGCCCTTCCGGGGATCGGTATCTAGGAAACGACCTGCGCCATCACGGCGATGCAATCACCAGTCTTCACCAGGCCCGGGAAATGACGGGCCGTCAACATGCCGTCCATGCGGGTACGATACTGCGTCGGCGGAACGCCGGTCCGATCGGCCGGCCACACCTGGGCGATCACGTCGCCCTTGCGCACCGTCTGGCCGAGGTCGACGCAGGGCTCCATCAGTCCGTCCTGCTCGCTGAAGGTGAAGCAGTCGTTGTCCGGCATGTCGAGCATCAGCGTCGGCCCCGGCTCCACCCTGCCTTTGAGGATGCCGGCATGGACCAGCAGGTTGCGCACCCCACGCTTGGCGATGGCCACGGTGCTAGCGCGCGTGGTCCCGCCGCCGCCCAGCTCGGTGGTGATGAATGTCTTGCCCATCTCCTCAGCGGCGGTGTCGTACATGCCGACGGCATCGATCTCCAGCATCATCATGGAATAAGGCGCATTGAACGCCTGCATGGCGGCGACGCAGGCCGCCTCCAGAGTCTTGTCCAGCAAACGGTGGGCGGAGCAGAACGGCAGGAACTCCAGCGTCTTGCCGCCGGAATGGATGTCCAGCACCACGTCCGCCAACGGCAGCAGCGTGCCCTGGAAATAGTCTGCGATCTTCTCCGTCACGGTGCCGTCGGGCCGTCCGGGGAACAGCCGGTTGAGATTACCCTTGTCGATCGGCGAGGTGCGGGTCGCGGCGCGGAAGGCGGGGTAATTCATTGCCGGCACGATGATGACACGCCCCGAGAGCTGCGCTGCGTCGATCGACGAAGCCAAGTTCATCAGCGCAACGGGACCCTCATATTCCTCGCCGTGGTTGGCGCCGGTCAGCAGCGCGGTCGGGCCCTTGCCGTTCTTCGCCACCGTCACCGGTATCATCACGGCGCCCCAGGCCGAATCGTCGCGGCTGTGAGGCAGGCGCAGGAAACCATGCTGCACGCCGTCACGCTCGAAATCCACCGTTGCGGAGATGGGGTTGGCCCGCTTCTCCATACTCTTTGCTCCTGTGATCTTACTTCTTGCCGTCCGGATAGCGCTTCATGCGCTTGACGCTCATGGAGATGTGGCTGCGGCGGATATGGCCCACAGCCTCCAGGTCGCCGACCTCCATCGCCTGCAGGATATCGGCCATCTCGCGCCGGAACACCGTGATCTCGTCCGGCAGGTTGAGATGCGGCACCGACTTCAGCCAGATGCGCGTCGTCAGGTAGTAGAGGCGCTCGGAAATTTCGCGCAGCGGCGCATTGCCCACCATCGCGCCCAGCTCCTGGAAAAAATCCATGTTGAGCCGCGCATAGGCCTTCGGGTCTGGCTTCTTCAGCAGCTTGTCGCAGCGCACCAGCAAAGCGCGGACGCGGGCGAGATCGTCCTCGTTGCGCGGCATCGGATCGAGCTTGCCAAGCAATTCGGCCAGCTCCATGCGCAGCTGGAACACCTGCGCCAGGGAGTCGATGTCGACGTCCGTGACAAAGGTGCCGACGCCGTGCCGGCTCTCCAGCAGCCCCTCGCCTTCCAGGCGCGACAGCACGCGGCGGATCGGCGTGCGCGAGACATGAAACTCGCGCGCCAGCTCCTCCTCGCCCAGCCGCTCGCCGGGCTGGTATTCGAGCAGGCAGATGCGGTCGCGGATGGTCTTGTAGATCCGCTCGAACCGCTCCCGCGACATGCTGAGCGGACGCTCCAGGTTCTCGTCATACGTGGTCATACCGACTCCAGGACCGCGCGCAGGAACTGCTTGGTCCGGTCGTTCTTCGGGGCGACGAACAGCTCTTGCGGCACGCCCTGTTCGCAGATCTTGCCTTTGTAGAAGAAGCAGACTCGGTCGGCGAATTCCTTGGCGAAGCCCATCTGATGCGTGACCATCAGCATGGTCAAGTCGTGTTCGCTGCCCAGCTTGCGGATGACCTGCAGCACCTCGCCGCACAGCTCGGGGTCGAGGGCGGAGGTCACTTCGTCGAACAGCATGACCTTGGGCCGCATGGCGAGCGCCCGGGCGATGGCGACCCGTTGCTGCTGGCCACCCGACAACTGAGCGGGATAGTGCCCCTTCTTGTCGCTGAGGCCGACCAAATCCAGCAGCTCGGCCGCCCGATCTTCCGCTTCCCGGCGTGGCAAGCCGAGCACGGTCATCGGCGCCTCGACGCAGTTGCCAAGCGCAGTCATGTGCGGGAACAGGTTGAAGTGCTGGAACACCATGCCAATCTTGGAGCGCACCCGGCGCAGATGCCTGGCCTCGGCCGGCACCATGCTACCGTTCTTCGGCATATGGGTCATCGGCTCGCCCTCGACCCAGATGACACCGCCGTCGATCCGCTCCAGCGTCATCAGCATGCGCAGGACCGTGGTCTTGCCGGAGCCCGACGGCCCAATGATCGCGACCTTCTCGCCGCGCTTGATCTCCAGATTGAGGTCGTCAAGGACGGTCAGCGCGCCATAGCGCTTGGTGACGCCTTCGAACCGCACCATCGGATGCTCGGTGGTCGCGTTCATCGCACGCTCCTTCGATTGAGTCGCTGCTCCAGCCAGCGGATGCCGACCGCCGAGACCAGGCTGAGCACCAGGAAGGTCAGCCCGACAATGGTCATCGGCTCGTTGTAGCGGAAGGTTTCCGATCCCATGCTCTTCGCGGTCTGCACCAACTCGGCCACCGCGATGGCCGAGAGCAGCGGCGTGTCCTTGAACAGGGCGACCAGGTAGTTGCCCAGCGCCGGTACGATCGGCGGAATCGCTTGCGGCAGGATGATGTTCTTCAACGTGTTCCAACCGCTGAAATTGAGCGCTATGCAGGCCTCCCACTGGCCACGCGGCACCGCCTCCAGGCCGGCGCGGTAGACCTCCGAGCAATAACAGCCGTAGTGCAGGCTGAGCGCGATGATGCCGGCGGTGAAGGCATCCAGCGTGATGCCGAACTGCGGCAGCACGAAGAAGATGAAGAAGATCTGGATCAGCAACGGCGTCGAACGCACGAGCTCGACGAAGGCCGAGGCGAGCCAGCCGACGACCGCCCCGCTCATCCGCAATACCGCCAGCACAAGGCCCAGCACCAGGGCGATGACAAAGCTGATCAGCGTGGCCTCGATCGTGACAATCGCCGCCTTGGCCAGGATCGGCAGGATCTCCAGCGCATAGCCCCAATTCCAGATGTCGCTCATCAGTGTCCCCGCCCGCGGACCATGCCGCGCAAGGATGCCCGCTCCAGCCAGCGCATACCGATGGTGATGCTGAGTGAGATCACCAGATAGACCAGCAGCGCCAGGGTGTAGATCGGGATGGTCTGCATCGTGGTGTCATTGAGGGTCTTGGCCTTGAAGGTCAGGTCGCTCATGGTGATCAGCGACACCAGGGCCGTCGACTTCAGCAGTTCGATGAAGAGGTTGCCCCAGGGCGGTATCATCGCGACGAAGGCTTGCGGCAGGATAATGCGCTTCAGGGCCTGCCAGCGCGTCATGTTGAGCGCCGTCGTCGCCTCCCACTGGCCGCGCTGGACGCCCTGGATCGCGCCACGCACGACCTCTGCGCCGTAGGCACCGACGTTGAGTCCCAATCCCAGCACCGCGACCGTGAACGGCTCCAGCGAGATGCCGAACAGCGGCAGCACGAAGAACAGCCAGAACAGCTGCACCAGGGCGGACGTGCCGCGGAAGAACTCGACATAGGTGACGGCCAGCCAGCGCAGCGGGGCGGTGCCATACAACCGGCACAAAGCCGCGATGGTCGCCATGACCACCGCCAGGATGCATCCAAGCGCAGTGACCCGCAGAGTCAACCATGCGCCCTGCAGCATTCCAGACATGAAGAGCGCGTTGTCGCCGAACGACGACATGATCCCGATGACAATCAGCGCCGCCACTAGCATTGCGCTGAGCGAGAAGATACCCATGGCGATCCTCGGCCTATGGGATGGAGCGTCGAGACGATGCGGGGCGGACCAAAGGCCCGCCCCCAGTCACGCTACTCACCCTTGCAGAGCTGTTCCATCGTCTTGTTCGGCAGGTAGTCCTTGCCGAAGCCGAGCGGCGTCACCAGCGCGATATGCTCGGGCGACCCGATGAACTTCTTCAGCTCGGCATTGAAGGCGTCGTAGAGGTCCTTGTCTTCCTTGCGGAAGCCGAAGCCGCCATGGCCCTTCACCGACTTGCCGGCCACTTCGCCGAACGGCGTCGTGGATTCCACGTTTTCGCCCTTCTTCGCCATGTCGGCGATGGAGAGCGCGGTGAGCGCAGCGCCGTCGGCACGGCCGGACTGCACGGCCGCGAGCAGGCTCGATTGGTCGGGAAGGACCACCAGCTGGGCTTCCGGCACGCCGGCGTCCTTGGCGTAGCCGACCTCGACCGCGCCGGCCATGACGGCAAGCTTCAGGTCCTTGTTGCCGGCGAAGGTCGAGAAGTCCTTTACCGCCTTCGGATTGCCCTTGGTGACCAGCATCGCCTGGCCGATGCCGTAGGACGGCTCGGAGAAGGCGATCTCGGCGCAGCGCTTCGGATTGATGAACATGCCGGCGGCGATGATGTCGAAACGGCCGGCCTTCAGGCCGGGGATCAGCGAGCCGAACTCGGTCAGCACGCCGTCGACCTGCGGGATGCCCATCTTCGCCAGCACCGCCTTGGCGACTTCCGGCGCCTCGCCGGTCAGCTTGCCGTCGGGCGTCGCGTAGCCGAACGGCGCCTCGTTCGCAAAACCGACGCGGATGAAACCGTCGGCCTTCGCGCGCTCCAGCGTGCCTTCCGCGAATGCGATCCGGGTCCCGCCGGCGATCATCGCCGTCGCCGCGCCCAGGCCGATCGCCGACTGCAGCAGGCCGCGCCGCGTGACCCTCAACTCACGATTCATGCTTTCCTCCTCTGTTGCCTGGTCGCGTGTTCTTGCTGTTTGAGGTCCAGGCAGGTCAGACCAGCGCCCCCGCCTGGAAAACCCTTTCTGAGCTAGTTGTATACATCTTATCTTTTCACGGCGCAAGTTCCAGGCTAGTCTGAGTGCCATCAGCGGATTTTTCTTCCGAATGGCTCGCCGCATCTGCTCACGATGTATACATTGACTCCATGACTTTGCCTGAATCCGCGCCAACCCTCGCTGACATCCGCGCCGCCCGGGACGCGATCGCCGGGCTTGCCCTGCGCACCCCCGTCATTGCCGCGCCTACCCTTTCGGCCCTGGCGCGCCAGGAAGTCCTGTTGAAGCTCGAGACCTTGCAGCCGATCGGCGCCTTCAAGCTGCGCGGCGCTGCGAACGCGGTCAGCCGCCTCACCGATGAACAACGGAAGCGCGGGATCGGCTGCTGCTCCACCGGCAATCATGGCCGCGCCATCGCCTATGCGGCGGCGCGCGCCAAGGTTCGTGCCACCATCTGCCTGTCCACCCTGGTGCCGGACACCAAGGTGCGCGCGATCCAGCTGCTGGGCGCCAATGTTCGGCGCATCGGCAACAGCCAGGACGAGGCCCAGGCCGAGATCGACCGCCTGGTCCGGAGCGAAGGCTTGACCGACATTCCGCCCTTCGACCATCCGCACGTGATCGCGGGACAAGGCACCATCGCGCTGGAGCTGCTGGAGGACCGGCCGGATCTCGCCGCCATCGTTGTGCCGCTGTCGGGCGGCGGCCTCATCAGCGGCATCGCGATCGCGGCCAAGGCCTTGAAGCCGGACATCCGGATCATCGGCGTCTCGATGCAGAACGGCGCCGCTATGCACGAGAGTCTCGCCGCCGGAAGGCCGGTCGAGGTGACAGAGGTTTTTTCTCTTGCCGACTCTTTGGGCGGCGGCATCGGGCTCGACAACCGATGGACTTTTCCGATCTGCCGCGCCCTGGTGGACGAGACCATCCTGGTCAGCGAGCAGGAGATCTATCGCGGCATGCAGGCGCTGTTCGGCGATCAGAAGCTGGTGACGGAAGGCGCGGCTTCGGTCGGACCGGCTGCGCTGATCGCGGGTAAGCTCAGGCTCGAAGGGCCGACCGCTATGATCGTCAGCGGCTGCAATGTCGATCCGGACCAGTTTCTTACCATCGCCGGTGGCAAGCCGGTGACGCTCGGCGACCAGGTAATCAGGGGATAGGGAATGCGGGACATCTTCGTGCTCACCGAACGCGACCTGCGCGCTTGCGTGCATCTGGATCGGGCCGCGGTCGATGTCGTCGAGCAGGCGTTCCGCTCGCTGGCGAGCGGCAAGGTGATCATGCCGCCAATCCTCTCCATGGATATTCCCGACGCGCATGGCGAAGTCGACGTGAAGACCGCCTACATCCCGGGCTTCGACGGCTTCGCGATCAAGGTCAGTCCCGGCTTCTTCGACAATCCCAAGATCGGCCTGCCCAGCCTCAACGGCCTGATGATCCTATTCTCCGCCAAGACCGGCCTGGTGGATGCCTTGCTGCTGGACAACGGCTACCTCACCGACGTGCGCACCGCCGCGGCCGGCGCGGTCGCCGCGCGCCACCTGGCCCCGCGCGAGGTGCAAGTGGCCGGCGTGCTCGGCACCGGCGTGCAGGCACGGCTGCAGATCCAGGCCGCGCACCTGGTGCGGCCGTTCTCCAAGGTGCTGGTCTGGGGGCGCGATGCCGCCAAGGCCAAGGCCTGTGCCTCCGACATCGCCAAGGCGATTGGTATCGAAGCAGTCGCGACTGACGATCCCGCGGCGCTGGTGCGCGACAGCCAGCTGGTCGTGACGACGACGCCCGCGCGCGAGCCTGTACTCAAGGCTGCGTGGCTGCATCCTGGCCTGCACATTACGGCGATGGGCTCCGACCAGGCCGGCAAGAACGAGATCGAGCCGGTCGCGATCGCCGCAGCCGATCTGTTCGTCTGCGACCGGGTCTCGCAGAGTGCGAAGGTCGGCGAGCTGCGGTCCGTGCACGAGGCCGGCCATCTCGTCGGCATCGATCCGCCGGAGCTGGGCCAGGTGATTGCGGGAGCCAAGCCTGGACGCAAGTCGGATAAGGATGTCACGATCTGCGACTTGACCGGCACCGGGGCACAAGACACCGCGATCGCGACCTATGCTTTGAGCGCCGCGCGCAAGGCGGGCAGCGGCACCATCATTCAGGCCTGAAGGAGGACAGCACATGGCCATCTACGACAAGCCCTTCGACAAGGCCGAGTATGCCAAGCGCATCGCCGACACCAAGAAGCGCATGCAAGCGGCGGGCTTCGACCTCATCATCTGCCAGGACCCCGCCAACATGTGCTGGCTGACCGGCTTCAACGGCTGGTCGTTCTACGTGCCGCAATGCGTGCTGGTGCATGTCGAGGAGGAATGGCCGATCTGGTTCGGCCGCGCCCAGGACGCCAAGTCCGCACATATCACCACCGATCTGCCGGCCCGCAATATCGTGCCGTTCTCCGAGCGCCTGGTGCAACACAAGGTCGAGCACCCCTATGACGAGCTGGTGCAGTTGATTAAGGAGCGCGGCTGGGACAGGGCGCGCATCGGCGTCGAGATGGACGCACACTACTACACCGCCCGCTGCCATGCCCACCTCGTGAAGGGGCTGCCCAACGCCAAGTTCTCCAACAACGGCGACCTGGTGAACTGGGCGCGGCTGGTCAAGTCGCCGAAGGAACTGAACCTGATGCGCGAAGCCGGGCGCATCTGCACCGCCGCGATGGACGCGGCGGTCGCCAAGATGAAGCCCGGCGTGCCGCAGAACCACGTGATCGCGGACATCTATCACGCCCAGACCATGGGCGCGGACGGATTCGGCGGCGACTACGCCGCGATCTGCCCGCTCCTGCCCGTCGGCGAGGGCACCAGCACACCGCATTTGACCTGGTCAGACGCGCCACTACCGGACAACGGCTTGGTGATGCTGGAGATCGCGGGCTCGCGCCGCGGCTATCACGCGCCGCTGACCCGCACGATGTATCTTGGGAAGCCGCCCGCCGGCATCCAGGACGTCGCCAAGGTCGCGGTCGAAGGGGTCGATGCCGGCCTCGCCACGGCGAAGCCCGGCTCCACCGCCGAGCAGGTCGAGGCGGCGTGGCAAGCCGTGCTGCGCCGGAACGGCCTGAAGAAGGAGAGCCGCGTCGGCTATTCCGTCGGCCTCTCCTTCCCGCCGGATTGGGGCGAGCGCACGGTCTCGCTACGGCCGGGGGACACGACGGAATTGCAAGCCGGCATGTGCTTCCACATCCAGGCCGGCCTGTGGCTGCAGGATTGGGGCGTTGCCATCTCGGAATCCTTCATCGTGACCGACAAGGGCGGCGAGCGCCTGTGCGACGTGGCACGCAAGTTGATCGTGATCGATTGATGAAGAACGGCGACCCGAAGCTGGACGAGCGGGACATCAGGATCCTGACGATCCTGCAGAAGGAAGGTCGCATCACCAAGACCGAGCTGGCGGAACGGGTGAATCTTTCGCCCACACCGTGCTGGAGCCGCCTCAAGCGGCTGGAGAAGCTGGGGCTGATCGAAGGCTATCGCGCCAAGATCGCGCTCAAGCGCTTCGGCCTCACCATGGTATTCATGGAGGCGGAGCTGGAAAGCCACCGCGCTGCCGACTTCGCCCGCTTCGAGACCGAGATGAAGCAGATCCCGGAAGTGACCGGCTGCTGGGCCGTCGGCGGCGGCATCGACTACCTGATCCAGCTCATGGTGAAGGATGTCGATGCCTATCAGCGGCTAGTCGACCGGATGCTAGAGAGCGGCATCGGCCTCAAGCGCTACTACACCTACGTCGTGACCAAGGCGGTGAAGGACGACAGCCCCGCCCCGCTCGACCAGCTGCACGTCGTCGAGCACTAGCCTCGTCGTTCTGCGATCTCTGCCAACAGGTCCCAGGTCGAGCGCGCGAAGCTGCGTGGCACCAGGATATCGATGCCGTTCGGCCGGCGCCACAGCACAACGCTCACGCGATGCAACGGCGTGATTGCCACGTCGTCGACGGCGAAGCGATGCGGCCGGAGGTCGATCGCGATGAAGCGGCTGAGCAGCGGCTCGGCGATCTCCTCCGCCACTCTGATGATCGAGCGTGCATGCGACAGGTCCAGGGATACGCCGACCCGAGCTTCGAGCGCGGCTTCAACCGCTTCCATGCGTTCCGACAGCAGCCAGAGGCGCTGCGGGTGGATGCGCAACAACGAACCGGCGGCCCCATGCGCGGCCTTGCCTGGAGCTGGATCGGCAGCCACGCCGCACGTCCGCGCGACCAAGCCCGCCATTTCGGTGTAGGTGTCCGGCCAGGCGTGATACTGCACCATGCGACCACAGGACCGCAGCGAGAGAACCGTCCTCGAGGCGCCCTTGGCCAATGGCGACGCGCGTTCAAGCATGGAGCCGTGCTCCCTCCGGGTCCAGGAAATGCGGCGTCACCACCTTGACGCGCGTGCTACGGTCGCGGATCGGGTCGGCAGCAATCACCTCCCGTCCCTGCCACGCTGTGAGGCCGCCGCGCAGAAGGCCGAGCCCGACCCAATGGCCAAGCGACGGGCTCTCCGTCACAGACGTGACCCAGCCTAGGCCATGACCGCCGTCATTGCCCGCTTCGCACAGGATCGATCCGCCCTTGAAGGTCTCACCTTTTGTGACCGGCACCAGGCCGACGAGTTGCGGGCGGTCCTTCCCTTGCAGATCGGAGCGCCGGCGCAGCACGCCGCCGATGAAGGGCTTGCGCGTCGAGGCCATCTTGCCGAGGCCGAGATCATCCAAGGTCGCGCGGCCATCGAGCTCCGGCCCCCCGACGTGGCCTTTCTCGACCCGCAGCGCGCCGAGCGCTTCGAGGCCATAGGCGGCGCCGCCGCGTGCCTTGGCGCCGTCCAGCAGCGCGTGCCACAGCGCCGCGCCGTGATCGGCCGGGACGTAGACCTCATAGGCCAACTCGCCCGAGAAACTGATGCGGGCGATGCGGCACGGAACACCACCGAAGTGCCCTTCCCGCACGCCCATGAATGGAAAGGCATCGTTCGTCATGCCGACATCGCTTAGCACCGCTTGCAACAGCGCGCGCGCCTGCGGCCCCGCGACCGAGGCGCCCGCCCATTGATCGGTGACCGAGGTCACTGCCACGCGCAGCTCCGGCCAGCGCGTCTCCAGCAGTTCCTCGATCCACGCCATCACCTTGCCGGCGCCAGCGGTGGTGGTGGTCATGAAATACTCGTGCTCGCCGAGACGCCAGGACGTGCCGTCATCCATCACGATGCCATCGTCGCGCAGCATCACGCCGTAGCGTGCCTTGCCGACCGGCAGCGACTTGAAGCCGTTGACGTAGACGCGGTCGAGCAGTTCGCCGGCGTCCGGACCCTGCACCGCGATCTTGCCCAGCGTCGAGACATCGCAGATGCCGACGGCTTCGCGCACCAGCCGCATTTCGCGCAGGTATGCCTGGTCCACGTCCTCCGCGCCCTGCGGGTAGAACCAGGGCCGCAGCCAGAGCCCGGTCTCCAGCATGTGCGCGCCTTGTGCGGTCAGCGCGTCATGCATGGGCGAGCGGCGGGTCGGCAGCAGGTGCTGGTCGCGCTCCGCGCCTGCCAGAGCGCCAATCGAAACCGGCGCGAAAGGCGGACGGAAGGTGGTCGTGCCGATCTCAGGCAGCTGTCGGCCACGCGCTTCCGCGATGACCGCGAGTGCATTCACGGCAGAGGTACGGCCCTGATCGGTCGCCATCCCCAGCGTGGTGTAGCGCTTGAGCAGCTCGGGCGCATCATAGCCCTCCGCACAGGCCTGGCGTACATCGCCCAGAGTCACGTCGTTCTGCAGATCGACGAACGCCTTGCCCTTGACGGGCCCAAGCGACCAGGCGCGGATGGCCGTCTCCCACCCACCGGGCGCTGGGAAGTCCTCTGTCGGAGCATTGCCCCCCAGGGCGCGCGCAGCTTCCGCGCCGGCCGCGCGGCCGGATTGGGCGCAGTCCTCTGCACTCCACAGGCCGGCCGCCGCGCCCGCGCAACGGATTGGCTCGCGTGCTTCGCCGGGCAGGAAGGCCGCGAGCGTGTCGTTCCAGATCGGCTTCACGCCACGCTGGCTGAGCAAATGCTGGGTCGGCGACCAGCCGCCCGACATGCCTAGCGCATCGCAGGACAGGACTTCCGTGCCGCCGCGCTCCGTCGTGCCGATCTCGACGCCGCGAACGCCACGGCGGCCGATCGCCCGTAGCGGAACGCGGCCGAGGCGTAGATCGACGCCGGCGATCTTGCTGCGCTCTTTCAGACGATCCGATACCATGGTGCGCGCGTCGAGCAGGACCGTCGACACGCCGACACGCGCCAAATCGCACGCCGCCGCATAGGCCGAATCATTGTTGGTGGCGATCACCACGCTGCTACCGACGGCAACCGCCCAGCGGTTGACGTAGGCCCGCATGGCGGATGCCAGCATCGTGCCAGGTAGGTCGTTGCCGCCGAAGGCCAGCGGACGCTCCATCGCGCCGGCGGCGATGACGATATGCTTGGCTCGAACGATCCAGAGTCGCTCGCGTGCTCTCGCGCCCGGCGTGAGATGCTCGACCATGCCGGCTACGCCGTTGTCGTAGAGTCCGAACACCGTCGTGCGGCGCAAGATGCGAATGCCGGCCGCGGCGAGGCTTCGCGCGCGCTGGTCGACCCAGCCGTCCGACGCCATGCCCTCGATGCCATCGCGCTCATGCAGCACTGCACCGCCCAGGCGAAAGTCACGCTCGGCAAGGATAACGTCCAACCCGGCCTCTCCGGCAATCCGTGCCGCTTCGAGCCCGGCGGGCCCAGAACCGATCACCAGCAGATCGCAGAAGGTTTCACGACTCTCATAGTGATCCGGGTCCGGCGCGCGCGAAGCGACGCCGAGGCCTGCAGCGCGCCGTATGAAATGCTCATAGAACAACCAGCTTCGCGGGCTTTTTCCCGGACCCATGAAGGTCTTGTAGTAGAATCCGGCAGAGAAAAGCTTGGCAAACAGCTGGTTGATGGCACCCAGGTCGAACCGCAGGCTGGGCCAGCAGTGCTGGCTGTGGGCCTCGAGCCCGTCGACCAGCTCTTCGGTCGTGGCAAGGGAATTGGGGGTGGCGCGTGCGCCGCCGCCGATGGTGACCAGGGCAGAGGCCTCTTCGAGCCCGGCGCTCATGATTCCGCGCGGCCGGTGATACTTGAAACTCCGCGCCACCAGTCGATAGCCACTCCCCAACAGCGCCGAAGCCAACGTATCGCCGGCAAAGCCGTGCAGCGACTTTCCATCGAAGGAAAACGCCATTGGCTTGGCGCGATCTATGGCACCGCCGCTCTTGAGCCGATATCCAGTCATCGCCCTGGCTCCTTGAGCAAGGCCGATAGGGCCGAGCGCGCCGGTGCAACGCCGGTGATGGCGTGGGTGATCGTATCGCGCTCGACGATCAGCCAGAGGCGGCAACCGAGGCTGTGCTGCCATCGTTCGCGATGCGGACCTTTCGGATTGGTGCGCACGTAGACGGCGTCGATCCAGGCGTCGAGCGGTGCACCGAGCGCCGGATAGACGACGGCGGCATCGCCGCCATAGGTGAATTCGCCATGATCGCGCTCGCCGCAGAAGGGACAGTTGATTCGCAGCATGGAAATCAGTGCAGGTTGGGGGTCGGCCCGGAACCGGCCTCGTCGATGGTGGCGCCGCGGGCAAAGCGGTCGAGCGAGAACGGCACCGTGAGCGGGTCGGGCTGGTCGCGTGCGATCAGGTGCGCGAAGCACCAGCCGGAGGCCGGCGTCGCCTTGAACCCACCGTAGCACCAACCGCCATTGAGATAGAGGCCGTCGACCGGTGTCTTCGAAATGATGTGCGAGCCGTCCATGGTCATGTCCATGACCCCGGCCCAATGGCGCAGCAGCCGCACGCGCCCGAGGCACGGCATCAACGATACCGCCATCGCCGCGACGTCGCGCACCACCGGCAGGTTGCCGCGCTGCGCATAAGAGTTGTACATGTCGAGGTCGCCGCCGAACACCATGCCGCCCTTGTCCGACTGGCTGATATAGAAATGGCCGTGGCCGCCGAACCCGATGACGTGGTCGAGCAGCGGCTTCAGCGGCTCCGACACGAAGGCCTGCAGCAGGTGGCTCTCGATCGGCAGGCGCAGGCCCGCCATCTCGCCTAATCGCGAGGTATGGCCTGCCACCGCGATGCCAATCTTCCCGGCCCGGATGGTGCCGCGGCCGGTCTCCACGCCGACGACGCGACCGCCTTCGCGCAGGAAGCCGGTGACCTCGCAGTTCTGGATAATGTCGACGCCGAGATCCGAAGCGGCGCGCGCATAGCCCCACACCACCGCATCGTGGCGCGCCGTGCCGGCAGTCGGTTGCATCAGCCCGCCCCAGATCGGGAAGCGCGCGCTCGGCCGATAGTCGAGGTGCGGCACCAGCGCCTGCATCGCCGCGCGGTCGAGCAGCCGCGCCGCGATGTTGTGCCGGCGCATGATGTTGCCGCGCCGCGCCGCGCTGTCGAGGGCGTCGGGAGAATGCAGGAGCAGGATCTGCCCGCGCGGCGAGAACATGACGTTGAAATTCAGCTCGTGCGACAGGCCGTTCCACAGCCTCAGGGAGAAATCGTAGAACTCGATCGCCCCAGGCAGCATGTAGTTGGAGCGCACGATGGTAGTATTGCGCCCGGCGTTGCCCGAGCCGATATAGCCCTTCTCCAGCACCGCGACGTTGCGGATGCCGAATTCCTTGGCGAGATAGCAGGCGGTCGCAAGGCCGTGGCCGCCGCCCCCGACGATGATGACATCGTACACCGCTTTCGGCGCCGGGTCGCGCCAGGCACGCGGCCATGGCCGGCCGGTGACAGCATGCTTCAGAAGCGCGAGCGCCGAATAAGGCGACATGGAATGTTGTGCAGTTGATTTGAATTCGCCCGCCTTCTTCGCATCTTGGGGCCGGAAAAATCAGCCAAAGAAACACCCATCCGGAGAGGAATCCTCTTTCCCCGCCCCCGACTTTGGACCAAAGCCCGCAGGCGCCGCCCTTACACTGCGCCGATTCAAGCCATCAGCGAGGCGCACGATGCAGAGCTCAGCCACCACCCGGCACCGGCGCTCCGCCGGACTCGAACTGCTCAAGGATTCCCGGCTGCTGAAGGAGTTCGCCTACGTAAACGGCACCTGGCGGGCGAGCGGATCGGGCCGCTTCATCTCGGTGACCGACCCCGGCAATGGCGAATGGATCGGCCATGTCCCGGCCTTGACCGCCGGCGAAAGCTCCCAGGCGATCATCGCCGCCGAGCGGGCGTTTCCGCTGTGGGCCGGCCTCCTGCCGCAGGAGCGCGGCCGCCTGCTGCGCAACTGGTTCAACGAGATCGTCGCCAACCGCGAAGATCTCGCCGTCCTGATGACCCTGGAGCAGGGCAAGCCGCTGTCCGAAGCGCGGGGCGAGATCGACTATGCCGCCTCGTTCGTCGAGTTCTACGCGGAGGAAGCGAAGCGGGCGAATATCGAAGCCGTCACCTCCCACCTGGCCGGCGCGGCGATGAGCGTGCGGCGCCAGCCGATGGGTGTCGCGGCACTGGTGACGCCATGGAACTTCCCCTCGGCCATGATCACGCGCAAGGCTGCGGCAGCGTTGGCGGCGGGCTGCACGACGGTGGTGCATCCGTCGCATCAGACCCCCTTCTCCGCCCTCGCCCTGGCCGAGCTGGCGGAGCGCGCCGGGCTGCCGGCCGGCATCTTCAACGTAGTGACCGGAGAAGCCGCGGAGGTGGTGGCGCCGATGACGGAATCGTCGGCCGTGCGCGTGCTGTCCTTCACCGGGTCGACCGAGATCGGCCGGCTGCTCTATCGCCAGTCGGCCTCGACCATCAAGACCCTGGTTCTTGAACTGGGTGGGCATGCGCCATTCCTCGTGTTCGCCGATGCGGACATGGACCGCGCCCTGGACTGCGCGGTCGGCGCGAAGTTCGCGACTTCGGGACAGGACTGCCTCGCCGCCAACCGCATGTTCGTCGAGCGCGCAATCTATGACGACTTCGTCGGCCGGTTCGCCGAGCGGGTGTGCGCCCTGACTATCGGTCACGGATTGGGCGACCCGCAGATCGGCCCGCTGATGAACGAAGCTGCCGTGCGCAAGCAGGAAGAGCATGTCGCCGACGCTCTCGCCAAGGGCGCCAGCCTGGTCGTGGGCGGCAAGCGCCACAAGGCCGGCCCCCTGTTCTTCCAGCCGACGCTGCTGGCCAACGTGCGGCCCGATGCCTTGATCTTCCGCGAAGAGACCTTCGGGCCGGTCGCCGCCATTGCGCCGTTCGACAGCGAAGAGGAAGCACTGAGCCGCGCCAACCAGACCGAATACGGCCTTGTCGCCTATCTGCATACCCGCGATACCGGCCGCATTGCGCGCCTGACGGGTGCGTTGGAATACGGCATGGTCGCTGTCAACCGCACCAAGATCACCGGCGCGCCCATTCCGTTCGGCGGCGTGAAGCAGTCGGGGCTGGGGCGCGAAGGATCGCGTCTTGGCATGGAGGCCTTCATGGATGTCAAATACATCTGCCAGGACGCAGCGTGAGCCTTAGCCATGATGCATGACAATCCATTCTCGGACGCCGAGATCGCCCGCCGCCTCAGCGCCTTTCGTGCCGAGCTGAGCGCCCGAAAGCTCGATGGCGCGGTCGTCGCTGCACCCGAGAATGTGTTCTACCTGACCGGCCTCGATCACTGGGGCTACTTCGCGCCGCACCTGCTGATCGTGCCGCTGCAGGGAATGCCGGTGCTGGTGACCCGCGCCATGGAACGCGTGTCGGTTGAGAAGCAGGTGCGCGCCGCCGAATTCCGCGGCCACAGCGACAGCGAGACCGCCGCCGACATGGCTGCCCGGGTTCTGCGCGATTTACGGCTTAACGGCCGGCGCGTCGGCTTGGAATACTGGACTTCCGGCCTCAGCCACGGCCTCGCACTCGCGCTCAAGGGACAGGCAGATGCCGACTGGATCGACATCTCCGATGCAATCGACGGCCTGCGCCTCGTGAAGAGTGCCGAGGAGCAGGCGCTCATGCGCAAAGCCGCCACAGTGACCGATGCCGCCGCGGGCGCCGCGATCGAAGCGATCGGCGACAAGGTTCCGGAGCGCGAAGTCGCCGCCGTCTGCGTCGCCGCGATGACCCGCGCCGGCGGCTCGCCACCGGCCTTCGGTCCGTTCATCCGGCCTGGCAGCCGCCTGGGCGAGGAGCACGCGACCTGGGGCGATGGACGCTACAAAGCCGGCGAGCCGGTGTTTCTCGAGCTCTCAGGCTGCATCTCACGCTACCATGCCCCGCTCGGCCGGCTGGTTCACATCGGATCGATCCCCGACGCCGACGCGAACATGGCCGAGACCGCCAAGCGCGCGTTCGACGCGGTGCTCGGCGCGCTGCGGCCGGGCGCGAAGGCGCGACAGGTCTATGCCGCCTGGCAGCAGGTGGTCGACGATGCGGGTCTGCAGCACTACCGCCGGCACCATTGCGGCTATTGCGTCGGGATCGGCCTGTCGCCATCCTGGACCGGCGGCAACAAGGTCGTCGGCCTGCGCCACGATTCTGAGATGGAGATCCGGGAGGGCATGTCGTTCCATGTCCTGTCCTGGTTGATGGGAACCGGGCGCGGCGATTACTTCATTTCCAATGCGGTGCTGCTGGGCGCACAGGGTCCGGAAGTCCTGACCCGCACGCCCACCGGCCCGATCGTCAGATAGGAGCAAATCAATGATCCGCAACGACCAGCTCGACCAGTGGGATCGCGACCATTTCTTTCATCCTTCGACCCACCTCGGCCAGTTCGCACGCGGCGAGATGCCGAACCGGATCATCGCCGGCGGTGAAGGGGTGTATATCCGCGACCGCGACGGGACCCAGTTGCTCGATGCGTTCGCCGGGCTCTATTGCGTCAATGTCGGCTACGGCCGGCCGGAGATCGCCGAGGCGATCGCCAAGCAGGCGAAGGAGCTCGCCTACTACCACGCCTATGTCGGGCATGGCACCGAGGCCTCGATCACGCTGGCGCGCATGGTGCTGGAGCGCGCGCCCAAGAACATGTCCAAGGTCTATTTCGGCCTCAGCGGCTCCGATGCCAACGAGACCAACGTCAAGCTGGTCTGGTACTACAACAACATCCTCGGCCGTCCGGGCAAGAAGACCATCATCTCGCGCTGGCGCGGCTATCATGGCTCCGGTCTGATGACCGGTTCGCTCACCGGGCTCGAGCTGTTCCACAAGAAGTTCGATCTGCCGCTGGATCAGGTGACGCATACCGAGGCGCCGTATTATTTCCGCCGGCCCGATGCCGGGATGTCTGAAGAGGAATTCTCCGCTTACTGCGCGGCCAAGCTGGAAGAACTGATTCTTCAGGAGGGACCGGACACGGTTGCCGCGTTCATCGGCGAGCCGGTGCTGGGCACCGGCGGCATCGTGCCGCCACCGAAAGGATACTGGGCGGCGATCCAGCCTGTCCTCAAGAAATACGACATCCTGCTGATCGCCGATGAGGTCGTGACCGGCTTCGGCCGGCTCGGCAGCATGTTCGGCTCCGACCACTACGGAATCGAGCCCGACATCATCACCATCGCCAAGGGCCTGACCTCGGCCTATGCACCGCTGTCCGGCTCGATCATCTCGGACAAGGTGTGGAAGGTGTTGGAGCGCGGCACCGACGAGTTCGGCGCCATCGGCCACGGCTGGACCTACTCCGCCCATCCTATCGGCGCAGCGGCGGGCGTCGCCAACCTGAAGCTGATCGATGAACTCGGCCTGGTCGACAACGCGCGCGACGTCGGCGCCTATTTCCTCAGCACCATGCGTGAGGCCCTCGCTCGCCAGCCGATCGTCGGCGAGGTCCGTGGCGAAGGCCTGCTGTGCGCGGTCGAACTGGTGGAGGACCGCGCCGCGCGCCGCTTGTTCGATCCCGCGAAAAAGATCGGGCCGCAAGCTGCCGCCGCCCTGCTGAAGCGCGGCGTGATCGCGCGCGCGATGCCGCAGGGTGACATTCTCGGCTTCGCGCCCCCGCTTTGCCTGACGCGGCAGGAAGCGGACGTTGTCGTCATGGCGACGCGGGATGCGATCGAGGAAGTAGCCGCCAGCCTACGCCGGTAGACAGGATTGGTCGGAGCGTTGCCGGGCCGTATGGCTCGGCAACGCCGCCACGCCCAGCAGGTTGACGCGTCGCGAGTCCGCGAGGCGCTCGCATTGACGCACGCCGCGTGCGTACCCCAAGGCGAAGCACGCCCACGCGATAGCCGGCGTAAAATAGGTGCGGCGACGAACCGCGTGCTTGAGGCCGCGGATCGCGACGCCATACCAGTGACGCCGGCGGTCGCGCGCCATCCTTTGCCACGACGTCCAGTCGTCCGGCCAGGTCAGAAGGCCGATCACAGCTGAACTTTTTCCCAGCTCGCGGATGACGCGGAACAGATAGCGGCGGGTCATGCGGCGCGGCGGAATGCGATGTCGGAGCACGGCGTCTGGCACGAACCACAGATCGTAGCCGGCAGCGCGTACACGCTGCACCATCTCGACGTCGCCGCCGGACGTCAGTTTTGAGCCGATGCGATCCGCCACCAGCGGCTGGTCGAGCCAGCCGGACTCCTGGAGCGCCCGCCGACTGAGGACCATGCCGGCGCCGGCCAAGCTGTCGACGATGCAGTCGGCTGCGCCATGATCCTGCGCGGCGTAACAGAAGCCGAACCCCTTGAGATAGGCAGGCGGCCGCCCCTCCCAGTCCAGCACGACCTTGCCACCGATCCCGCCGACGTCGCCATGGCGGCCGATGGCGCGCGCGATGGCCTCCAGCCAGTCTGCCTCAGGGAAATTGTCGTCGTCGACGAACGCGATCCACGGCGCCGTCGTTTCGCGCGCGCCACGCAAGCGCGCCGCGGTCAGGCCGAGCGTTGGCTCGAACACGTAGCGCAATTCGGGTAAAGCGCCTTTAGCGCGGTGGGCTGCAACCACTTCAGCTGTGGCGTCGGTGCTGGCGTTGTCGATCACCGACACGCGCCATCGCACGCCTTCGGTATAGATCTGAAGTGCGAGGATCGACAGCACGGCATCGAGGCACGCCGCGCGATTGTAGGTGCAGATCACGATGTCTATGGCCGGTGGCGGCAGCGCCGTCCCACCCGCCTCGTCCGCCATCGTCGTGCCCTCTTGCAAAAAGCCCGGCGACCTTGGGGGAATGGCCGCCGGGAAAAGTCCTTCAACGAGGATCAAGAACGACTTGTGCGCGCGTTTGTTCCGCACCTGGTCCAATGCGTGCGCTCCAGTGCAAATCGCATGATCCGACTTTGTGCCTAGCGCCATTCATCTGCCGTTCATCTTGCCTCGCGCGACCTTGACACGCGCGTTCACGTGTCATGAGAATCCAGTGACAACAAACGCATACGATATGCGCCACGACTTTTGCGACTCACCGCATGCGTTACTCCTGATAAGGAGTCGTCGTCCGCCGAAAGCGTGAAGCATCATCAATGATCAACGACAATCCGCTCGTCTCCGTGGTCGTACCGGCATTCAATGCGGCCCATACGATTGCGGAGACGCTGCATTCGATTTCACAGCAGACCTACCGCGCGCTCGAGATCGTCGTTGTCGACGACGGCTCGACCGACGGGACGGCGGACATAGTGCGGCAGCATAGCGATCCGCGCCTCCGCCTGGTCGCCAAGGCCAATGGCGGGGTCGCATCCGCGCGCAATGCGGGCATTCGCAACAGCAGGGGCGCTTTCGTCGCCTTCATCGATGCCGACGATCTCTGGCACCCCACCAAGATCGCCAAGCAGCTGCAGGTGCTCCTCGCCGGCGGCCCCGACATGGCGCTGGTCTACGCGCCGTTCCGCCTGATTGACGGCGACGGACGGGTTTTGGCGTCCCCGCACAAATATGGCGTCAATGGCTGGGTGATTCATCGCCACTTCTACAGCAACCTGGTCGGCAATGGCAGCGCCCTCCTGGTGCGCCGAAGCGTGCTGGAGGAGTTCGGCGGCTTCGATACCTGGTTGCTGCAGCAAGGCGCCGAAGGCTGCGAAGACCTCCTGCTGCAGCTGCGGATCGCGGCGCGCTACCGGTTCGGCGAAGTCTCGGAGTATCTCGTCGGCTACCGCCGGCTGCCCGACAACATGTCGTCGAACACCGATCAGATGATCCGCTCAGGCTTGCTGGCGGTGAACCAGGCCTTGTCTGAGTGCCGGCACATTCCCGGCCTGTCGGCCGAGGCCATGCTCAATCGCTACGAATGGCGGCGTCTCCTGACGCGCATGCGCGACCGACACCTGCATGAAAGCTTGCGATCGCTCATCCGACAGCTGACTGCGGATCCGGCCTTCGCCGCCAGTGCGCTGTGGACCGAGGTCGGGACGCAGGCTAACAAAGTCAAGCGCTTCGCCACCCGATTCTTGCGAGGCGCCAATCCTCTTCCGCATTTCTACGATCTCGATCCCATGGACGGCATCGACCTCGACCACAGCACGGCCACGTCGAGGGCCCTGCGCCGTCTTGCCAAGCTCGATCACGCCTATCGTCCATCGGCTTGGCCAACCGGGCCACAGGCCCACGCGAACGATGCCCCGGGCGTGTTCGAGGCCCGGCATATGACCCGTTCCTGCACTTATCAAAAAGGTTGACGATGGCATCCGTGCTTGTCGCCGGCGGCGCCGGCTTTGTGGGCTCTCATCTGGTGGATCGGCTGCTCAGGCGAGCGGACATCGAGCGCCTGGTTGTGGTCGACAATCTGTGGACCGGCTTGACCGAGAACCTGTCGCACATTCGCGATCCGCGATTCTACTTCGAACTGTGCGACGTCGAGGCGATGCAATCCCCGCATCTGTTCGACGAGATCTACCACCTGGCCTCTCCTGCTTCGCCGCCCTGGTATATGCAGCAGCCGGAACGGACCATCTCCGCCAACGTGCTTGGCGCGATGCGCCTGCGCGAGTTGCTGAAGGAAGGCGGGCGGTTCTGCTATACCTCGTCCTCCGAGGTCTATGGCGATCCGGTCGTGTCGCCGCAGCCCGAATCCTATCGTGGTCAGGTCGATTGCACGGGGCCACGCTCGTCCTATGACGAAAGCAAGCGCTGCACCGAGGCTTTCCTGTTCGAGAGCCAGCGCGTGCGCAATCTCGACGTCCGGGTCGTGCGCCCCTTCAACATCTACGGTCCCCGCACCCGTGCCGACGATGGCCGCGCCGTCTCCAACTTCGCGATGCAGGCGCTCACCGGCTGCCCCATCACGGTCTATGGCGACGGCACGCAGTCGCGCAGCTGGGGCTATATCGACGACATCATCGAAGGCTTCGAGCGCTTCTTCTGGCGGGACAAGTTCGACTATCGCGGGCCGCTCAACATCGGCAACGACCGGGAGATCTCGGTCATCGAGATCGCCCGCTACGTCTGCAAACTGATTCCCGGCAGCCGGATCGTGCATGTCGATCCGGTGCCGCACGACCCGACCAACCGCTGTCCTGATCTGACGCTGGCGCGGCAGCTGTTGCCCGGATGGAGCTGCCACATCCCCTATGAACAAGGGGTCAAAATGACCATCGACTGGTTCGCCGAGCAGATGCGGCGAGAGCGACGGGCGGCCTCGAATGGCTAGCTTCTAGTCCGGCCCGAACCCTGCTATCAATGCACGAGAGTTCGAGCGCGGGTGCCCTCATGAGCTTGCTCCCGACCTTCCTCGAGCGTGCGATT
>DATEOK010000510.1:0-10861 GCA_035274225.1 Dongiaceae bacterium | reverse complement strand
CGCGCCCGGCTCGACTGTGCGCTCGTCATAGAAGGTGGCGCCCAGCATGGTGTCGGTGAGGCCGCTGCGCCCGATCATCGGCATCGCCAAGCGCTCGCCCTGGATCAGCCGGCCGGCCGCGACGTAGACCGCGCCGATCGCGCGCACGATCGCAGGCTCGGTCAGGGTGCGGGTGTAGCGCTCCACCATCAGCGCGACCTCCGATGCCTGGAACACGTCGCTGAAATATTGCCCGCCGATGTTGCGCCGATAGACCGCGTTGATGCTCTCGCCCGCCAGCCGCATGCGGAAGCGCCGGGTGTCCGCCGCCACTTCCAGGATCCATAGGTTCGACAGCAGCCTCGGCAGGCGCAGCGGATCGAACGCCTGCACCGACGGCAACCCGCCGGCGGCCATGGCGAGCGCATGCCAATATCCATAGACCAATCGAAGCCGCTCGTCCGCCAGAACGGGCGGCGTCTCAACATGAAAGCCCGAAAATCCCATGCCGCGCCACCCGGTCGCGTGAATGCGACAACAATAGCGTCATCCGCACGCGCGAGTCACGCGCGCGGCATCACGGCCATTACGAAGCCCTATGATTTTCGGCATCTTTGAAATGAAGACGCCACTCTACCCGCCCGCGATCTCCGGCGCCCGGTGGTTGGCGGCGCGGATGCGGTGGAAGCGCGGCTCGGCGTGGGACAGGCGCACCGCCGCGATCTTCTCCAGCGGGCTGCGATAGACGGTGGCGCCGAGCAGGGTGTTGGTCCGCCCCTCGCGCCCCAGCATCGGCAGGCCCAGCCGCTCGCCCACGGTGAGGTTGCCTCCGGCCGCGTAGACCGAGCCGCTGGCATGGAAGATGGCGGGTTCGCTCAGCGCCCTGCTGTAGCGCGCCACGATGATCTCGGCGTCGTCCGGCTGGAACACGTCCTTGAAGTAGAGCCCCGCGATGCTGCGGCCGTAGATCGCGTTGATGTTTTCGCCGGTGAGGCGCATGCGGAAGCGCCTGCTCGCCGGCTCCACCTCGATGATCCACACGTTGGGCAGCAGCTTGGGCAGGTGCAGCGGATCGAAGCTCTGCACCAACGGCAAGCCGTCCGCCGTTTCCGACAGGTCGAGCCAATAATCGTAGAGCACTCGCAGGCCGGGGTCTTGCAATGCGGGCTGCGTCTCGAGCGCAAAATGGGCAGTCGCCATGGCGCATCTTCCGGTCGCCGGGACCGGATGAGGATAGCGAGCCAACCCGCGTCGGGGCAACCAAGGCTTGACGGAGCATTTTCCGCCGAAGTGGATGCCGGTTCGCCGCAGAAAATGTGACCAATAACCCGCTTTTAAGCGTCCACCGGCAGCGGCGATTGCGCCTGCTGGCGGCGGCGCTGCCGCGCCACAACCGTCTCGCGATGCACGATGTAGATGCCGCTCGCCACCACGGTCGCGCCGCCGATGATCAGGTACGCATCGGGGATCTCGGCGAAGAACAGGAAGCCGAGGATGAAGCCATAGACCAGCGCCATGTAGTCGAACGGCGCCACCACCGAGACGGGCGCGCAGCGATAGGCGATGGTCATCAGGATCTGGGCGCTGCCGCCCATCAAGCCGATGGCGGCCGCAATCAGCCACTCGGTCAATGTCGGCCACACCCAGGCGAGCTCCGGATCCACGGCACCCAGTGGCGCCGTTGCAAGCCCTGCGAGCGTGGCAAACAGCGTGAAATAGAACACGATCGTGCCGCTGGCCTCGGTGCCGGTCAGCCGTCGGATCGAGATCATGGCGAAGGCATAGAACACCGCGCCGAGCAGCGGCACCAGCGCCTCCACCTGCCACACGCCGGCACCGGGCCGGGTCATGATCAGCACGCCGATGAAGCCGACGATGCAGGCCGACCAGCGCCGGATGCCGACATGCTCGCCCAGGAACGGGATCGACAGCACGGTCAGGAAGATCGGTCCGGAGAGGCTGAGCGCAATGGCGTCGGACAGCGGCAGCAGCTTGTACGACAGGAAGAAGCAGTACATCGCCGACACGCCGAACAGCCCGCGCACCAAGTGCCCCCCGAGGTGGCGGGTGCGCAGCGACACGCGGCCTTGCCAGATCATGAACCCGAGGATCGGCACGAAGGCGAACAGGTTGCGGAAGAACACCAACTCACCGGTCGGGAAAGTCTCCGACACGCCTTTGATCACGCCATCCATGCCGGTGAAGACCACGACGGCGAAATTGATGAGGACGATGCCGAAAATCGGCCGGTCCTGGCGCAACACCGGCTGTGCGGCCTTCAAGGCGGACTTGACGGAAACAGGGGCGTTCAAGGGGAAACTCGCGCAGCGACAGGCCGGTGCATATGCCGGCAAGGCCCGCATCCTAGTGGGGCATTGATGCCACAGCCACCCCGCCCGCCTGCATGCCAGCCATGCGCCCTGCCGGCGTGGCCTGCAACCATTTTCAGTCCCGGGCGTTGATCGTGCGCAACCAGTCCGCCAGAACCATGGAGGGATGAATGTCCAGCAATACCAAGTGGGTGGTCGGCGTGATCGTGCTCATCGTGGTGATCGCGGTGCTCTATTTCGCGTTCCGCCCGCCCACCACCGAGATGGCGCCCGCGGCTGGCGGTGCGACCACCGAGACACCTGCGCCGGCGCCGGCCCCCGCGGAAGGCACCGGCACGGGCACGGGCACCGGCACCACCACCACCCAATAAGCGGGCGGTTCGGTCTCCGGCACAGCCTGCGGGCGTCGCTCGTCCGCTGGCTGTGTTGCCGTGTCCGCGCCGCTCGGCAACGCTGTGTCTGCGCCGCGGCGCGGATTGCAACGGCGATGCCGCACCTCGGTTGACGATTCAGCAACGTCAAAAGAGGTGCAGGCATGGCCGAACCGGACAAGACGCGCGAACCCGCCATCAATCGCGAGAACAAGTCGAGCGCGATGCACTGGGCCATCGGACTGGTCGTGGTCTTGGGCCTGGGTGCCGCCGCGTGGGTCGTCTCCGATCACCGCGGCGAGCCGTCCGAGCTGACACCGCAGCATCAGCCCGGCGCCGAGGACCAGTCTAACGTCAACCAGCCGCCGGCGGTTGCGCCCGATGCCGATTCCAACACCGGCACGCTCGACGCGCCGCCGCCCGCCACCAGCGGATCGGGCACGCAATAACACTGCAGCCGGCTCCGCGCGAGCTCGTCTGGCCCTTTGACCCGTCGGCCGGTTTCGGCGAAGTTGGAGCGACGGGGGATAAAGAGGGCGTGGCGCATGCATACCGTTTATAGCGACGAGCACCGGCACCAGGACGGCAATGCCGAGCTGTTCGAAGGCAAGATGGTGAAGCCGCACGAGTGCCCGCGCCGCGCTGAGATCGTCCTTGACCGGGTGAAGTCCGAAAAGCTCGGCGACGTGGTGGCCCCGCGCGATTTCGGCCTCGATCCGATTCTTGCCGTGCATGACCGCGGCTTCGTCACCTTCCTGCAGGATTGCTGGGGCGACTGGGTGAAGTCCGGCCGCAATTTCGACGCGCTGCCGCATGTGTGGCCGGTGCCCGGCCTGCTGCCGCCAAGTCCCGCGGGCCGCAAGCAGCGCCAGGTTTCGGACTCGATCGACGGCAAGCTCGGCCACTATTCCATCGATGCCGGCACGCCGATCGTCGCCGGCACCTGGCGCGCGGTGCACGCTTCGGCGCAGGTGGCGCTGACCGGCCAGCGCCTGGTCGCGACCGGCGAGCGCGCGGTGTTCTCGCTGTGCCGCCCACCCGGGCATCACGCCGGCCGCGACTTCTACGGCGGCTATTGCTTCCTCAACAACGCGGCGATCGCAGCGCAAGCCTTCCGCGACGCCGGCGCCAAGCGCGTCGCGATCCTCGACGTCGACTATCACCACGGCAACGGCACGCAGCAGATCTTCTATGAGCGCTCCGACGTGCTCACCCTCTCGCTGCACGCCGACCCGAAACAGGAGTTCCCCTATTTCCTCGGCCACGACGACGAGCGCGGGCATGGCGTCGGCGAGGGCTATCACCTCAACCTGCCGCTGCCCTGGGGCACCGAGTGGCCGGAATACGAGCTCGCGATGGACGCGGCCGTGAAGCGCATCCTGCAGCACGGCGCCGACGTGCTGGTGGTCTCGTTGGGCCTCGACACCTTCGAACACGATCCGATCTCGCGCTTCAAGCTGCAGCACGACGACTACCTGCGCATGGGCGAGAAGATCGCCAGCTGCGATCTACCGACGCTGTTCGTGATGGAAGGCGGCTACGCGGTGGATGCCCTCGGCGTGAACACGGTCAACGTGCTGAAGGGGTTCGAGGCGGGGTAGCACGGCTCACTCGTCGCCCGCCCTCCCTGGTCACTCTCCGCCCCGCCGCCCGCATGATTGACAGTAGTCCAAACGAGCTAAATAATTAGCAGAGGGTTCCTACGTCACATTTCATGGGCGCGGGAAACTCGGAAAGCTGCCGGGAAAGGGGAATGTATGCCTGCGATCCAGTCCATTGCTTTGACCGCGCGCAACAACTTCTCGGAAGCTGATATCGAACGCCGTTTGAAGCTGGTTGGCCTGGATACTGAGGACAAGGCGCGGATCGCTACCATCCGCGATATCGTGGTCAAGGCCGCCGACGAGTTCACCGCGGCATTCTTCGATCATCTCGGGCGGAGCACGGATCTTGCTTCCATGTTCCGCGGGTCGGTCATGGAGGACGCCCGGCGCCAGAAGCGCGACCACCTGATGGCCATGGTGTCGGGGCAGTATGGCAAGGAGTATGTCGATCAGCGTCTCAATCTCGGCCGGTTGTACAGCGCGGTCGGCATGGATGTCCCGGTTTTCCTCGGCGCGTTTCACCATATGCTCCGCGCGATCAGCGATGCAGTCATGAAGGCGAGCCGTGAGCCGGCCGGGTCCTTCCAGGCCTTCCTGTCTCTGCAAAAGGTGGGCTTTCTCGATATCGGAGTCATTGTCGACGTGCTGATCGACGAGCGCGAGCGGATCATTGGCGCGCAGCAGGATGCGATCCGCGAACTGTCGACGCCGGTGCTTCAGGTGCGCAACGGCCTGCTGATCCTGCCCATCATCGGGGTGCTCGATTCGCAACGCGCCAAGCAGCTGACCGACAGCCTCCTGCACAGCATCCGCGCCAATCGCGCCCGGGTCGTCGTCATGGACATCACGGGCGTTGTCGCCGTGGATTCCAAGGTTGCCAATCATCTCATCCAGACGGTCGCCGCCGCGCGGTTGATGGGGGCGACCGTGATCATCACCGGGCTCTCGGCCGACGTGGCGCAGGCGCTGGTTGCGCTGGGTGTCGATCTCAGCAAGGTCAATACCGTCGGCGATCTGCAGGGCGGCCTCGAAGAGGCCGAGGAGATTCTCGGCTATCGGAACTTGCCAAGCGCGCATCGGAGTGAGGACCGCTAGGCATGGCGATCCCGATCCTGAAGCAGGGCGACACCTTGATCGTGTCGATCCAGGCGGCGCCGACGGATCAGGAGCTGCTGCGGCTGCAGGATGATCTCGCCGATCAGGTCGGGCGGTTTCGCTCACGGGGCGTGATCATCGACGTGTCCGCGCTCGACGTCATGGATTCGTTCGCGAGTCGGACGCTCCGGGGAATTGCGCGCACGACCAAGCTGCGCGGCGCGGAGACGATTGTCGTCGGCATTCAGCCGGACGTGGCATTCGCGATGACGCAGCTGGGGCTGACGATGCAGGACGTCATGACGGCTCTCGATCTCGAGGAGGGCCTGCAAATGCTCGCCCGGATCAAAGAGGGAACCCGCCGCCGCCGTGAGTAGCGACATCCAGATCCCGATCGATCGCGAAAGCGATATCGTCACGGCGCGGCAGAAGGGCCGCGAACTCGCGGCGGAGGCCGGATTCGCGGGCAGTGATCTGACCGTCATTGCCACCGCCATATCCGAGGTTGCCCGCAACATCGTTACTTACGCCGTGCGCGGCGAGATTCGCGTGACACGGATCCAGCTGTCCGGCAAAAGCGGCATCCAGGTCGTTGCGAGCGACCACGGGCCGGGCATCCCAGACATCGCGCTGGCGCTGCGCGACGGCTATTCCACGGGCAAGAGTCTCGGGCTCGGGCTGCCGGGCGCGAAGCGGCTGATGGATGAATTCGAGATCGCATCCAAAGCCGGTCAGGGCACGACCGTGACGATGAGGAAGTGGACGCGGTGAGTGAGTTTCCACAGCCACCCGTACAGATCCTAGACTGGGCCGTCAGCGGCCAAGCCTTGCCAGGCGAGAGCGAATCCGGTGACGCGCATATGGTGGCGGAATTCGCCCAAGGCGCACTGGCGGCCGTCGTCGACGGCCTGGGACACGGCAAAGAGGCGGCGGAGGCGGCCCGCGCCGCGGTCCGCACCATGGAGCGCTGCGCGCACGCTCCCGTGGACGATATCATCCTGCAGTGCCATGCGGAGTTGCGGAAGACCAGGGGCGCGGTGATCAGCCTGGCTTCCTTCGATGCGACGACGAACAGGATGAGCTGGCTGGGCGTCGGCAACATCGAGGGCTTCCTGTTCCGTCCGGGCCGGAGCGGTGTGGGTGCGCGCGAGTCGCTGCTCTTGCGCAGCGGCGTGGTCGGCTATCAGCTGCCCCCGTTGCGCGCGGCCAGCCTCCCGGTCTCCAGCGGCGACATCCTGATGCTCGCGACCGACGGGATATTTGGCAGCTTCGGGTACGCACCGCTGCTCCACCGTCCCTTACAGGAGGCTGCCGACGACATTCTGCGGCGATATGGCAAGGAAACCGACGATGCGATGGTGCTGGTCGCGCAATACTTGGGTTTCAAGCCATGACCAAGGCGTCGCTGTCGCTGTCGAAGACTTACGTGAGTGCCCTGTTGGGCCACTTGTCGCGGCCCGACGAGGTTGGCCTCAACCAGGCCTATGAGATTGGGCGCGCCGCACTGTCCGGCGGATTCGGCGTGCTCGACATGGCCATGTTGCATCACGAGGCTCTCGGCAGCCTGACGTCCGGCGCCACCACGGAAGTGAGCCGCAGCCAATTGGCAAAGGCAGCCGAGTTCTTCGCCGAGGCATTGTCGCCGTTCGAAATGTCGCTGCGCGGATATCAGGAAACCAATGCGCGGCTTGCCGCGACCAACAAGATATTGGAACGGGCCAAAGCTGAGACGGAAGCGGTCAATCGCGAGCTGGAAGCCTTCAGCTATTCGGTAGCGCACGACTTGCGAACGCCGATTCATGTCATCGACGGCTACGCCCAGGCCCTGCTCAAGGACTATGCCGCCAAGCTCGACGAGGGCGGCAAGGGATACCTGGAGGCGATCGGCCGCTACTCACAACGTATGGGTCAGCTGATCGAGGATCTCTTGAGCCTTTCGCGCGTCGCCAAGGTCAATCTGCATCGGACCGATATCGACTTGAGCCTCTTGGCCCACGCGATTATCAAGACGCTCCAGGCGAGTCAGCCCGAACGACAGGTCGAGGTCGTGATCCGCGATGGCATTCATGCCAACGGCGATGCCCGCCTGCTGCCGGTCTTGCTTGAGAACCTTCTCGGCAATGCCTGGAAGTATACGAGCAAGCGCGAGGATTCCCGCATCGAGTTCTCGATGACCGCGCGCAAGGACGGTGCGGTCTATCATGTGCGCGACAATGGCGCCGGCTTCGACATGGCGAAGGCAGGACGGCTGTTTGCGGCGTTCGAGCGCCTGCATTCGCCCGAAGAGTTCGAGGGATCGGGCATCGGCCTCGCAACGGTAGAGCGGATCGTCAGCCGCCATGGCGGCCGGGTCTGGGCGGAAAGCAGCATAGGCCAGGGCGCCACATTCCATTTCACATTGGGCGATGAAAGTTAGAGGAACGGCGAAGCCTCGCGCCTGCCCCTACCGCTTGCTCCCCGTTGGCACGTTCTGGCGCGGCTTCTCGGCCGGGCTGCTGGCGGGAGTGATCGCCAGCGTGCCGAGGTTGTCCAGGTCCGCGCGGGCGATGTCGAACTCGAGATACTCGCGCATGCTGCTGTCGGCGACCGACTTGAGGCGCAGCGCCGCCGCCGCCTCGTCGCCCTCAATCAGCGCCCACTGGCCGATGTAGAAATCGGCGTCGAAGCGCTGGCCGTCGACATCCTTCTTCTGCGCCGCGACCTTGGCCGCGTTCTCCACCGCCTCGATGCTGCCGTGGCCGAGGAACAGGTCGACGATCGGCCGCGGCCAGTTGGCGGCCTGGATGCTTTCGGCGTGCTGTGCGAGCTGGGTCTTGGCGCCATCGAGGTCGCCGGCGCGCGCCTGGGCGATGAACAGCAGCAGGTGCACGAACGGCTCGTTCGGGTCGAGCTGCACGGCGTGGCGGAAATCCTCGACCGCGCGCTTGGCATCGCCGTCGATCAGCCGGGCGGTGGCGCGGTTGGCGTAGTAGGAGCCGGATTGCGGCGTCAGCTCGATCGCGTGGTTGAAGTCGCTGACCGCCTCGGCGGTGCGGCCCTCGGCCAGCCAGACCAGGGCGCGGCCGTTCCACGCCTCGGCATCGCGCGCATTCAGCTTGATGGCGCGGTTGAAGTCCTTGCGCGCCTGTTCGTGGCGCGCCAGCAGGTGATAGAGATAGCCGCGGTCGCGATAGGCTTCGGGCCAGTCTTCGGCGAAGCCGATGGCCTTGCTGTAGTCGGCGAGCGCGCGCTCGTAGTTGCGCAGGCCGCGCCAGGCATCGCCGCGCTCGTTGACCGCGACCGCGCTCTTCGGCTGGCGCTTCAGCACCAGGTCGAAGTCGGCGATCGCCTGGTCGTACGACAGCGCGCGGTTCTCGGTGATGCCGCGATAGAGCAGCACGTCGGGCGAATCGGCGTGGCGCTTGGCGATCGCGCTGAAGTCGCCGTTAGCGATCTTCAGGCTCTCGGCATCGCCCACTTCCAGCTCCATACGGCCGCGCAGGTAGCGCGCCGGCGCGAAGTCCTCGTCGATCGCCAGGGTCTGCGCCAGGTCCACGCGCGCTTCGTCGTCGCGGCCGGCATAGCGGTTCCAGATCGCGCGCAGCACGTAAAGCTCCGGCTTCCCGGGATTTGCCGCAATCGCGCTCGAGAGGTCGGCGATCGCCTGCTGCGAATCGTCGGAGCTGTAGTGGTCGTCCTTTTTCTGCCGCGCCAGGAAGCCCTGCACCCGCTGGTCGTCCACCAGGTACGGCGCGATGCGCTCGATGAGGCCGGCGACCGGCACCGCGATCGCGAGGTAGTCGTAGTAGTTGGGATCGTCGCGCTTCAGCACCAGCGCATCCGACGCATCGACCGCGAGCCCCTCGACCGCGATGTGCGAGACGGTGATCGCCGCCACGCGCTGCTCGCCCGTCACCGGATCCTTGACGAAGATCGGGCCGCCGGAATTGCCGGGAATGGTGATGCAGTCATGCTGCCAGCCCGAAGCGTAGATCTGGCCGATCAGGCGGCAAGTCGGATCCTCCCACAGGCTCTTCGCGCTCTTGTCGCCGGGCAGGCCGACCGAGCGCGCGGCGAGATTGGCGCCGCCCTTCATGATCTCGCGCGTGCTGACCGGCGCCAGCTTCAGGTAGCCGTAATCGTAGGGCTTGGCGCCGAAGCACTTGTCGAGCTCGAGCAGCGCCCAGTCTTCCCAGCCGTTGCGCTCCACCGACTGCGTGCGCACCAGCAGGTTGCTCTCGTCGTTCAGCCGCACATAGCGGCCCCACAGCACCGGATGCGCCGGCGAAGACTCCGCGAAGCGGCCGAGGTCCGGGAAATCGGGACCGATCTTGCCGTCGCCGATATAGAAGGTGCTGGTGGCGGTCTCATCGACCCGCTCGCCGCCGGCTGCGACGTGATAGGCGGTGAGCACATGGCACGGCGAAACCAGGAAGCCGGTGCCGGCGGCGAACTGGCCGCTCGCCGCCTGATAGAAGACGAGGCCGATGGCACCGCCTTCAGTGCCCTTGGTGCGCGCGACGGCGCGCCGGTCATCCTCGCCGAACGCCACGGCGGCGGCGGGCTTGATGTGCAACTGACTCGCCAGGATCGACAGCGTTCCCAGCGCCATCAAGGCGGTCAGGAACGACCGAATATTCCACCCCATCCGCCTGCGCCCCCCGATTCGAAGGCCCCCTGATTCCAAGGTTGCGGCACCGGACCTTTCGGGCCCTCGTCAGCCCTCCCGGCCGAATACCTAAAAAGCAGGATAACGGAGCGCCAAATCCTGTCCAGCATGCAAGCGGCGTAAGCCGCCACACTTCGGTATGCGTAACGGTAGATTAACCATGTTCTATATCGTTCAGCCTAGCGCGCTGTTGCAACGATGACACTGAGCGGCGAGCGCGTGGCGCCGATGCGGGTCAGCGCGAGCCCGGCCTCGACGAACAGCCGACGATATTCCAGCTCGGTGCGTTCCCGCCCGCCCGCGACCACCAGCATGTCGATGTCGAACAGCTTGGCCTCCGCCGGCGCGTTGCCTTCCGGCACCACGCGCTCGATCACCAGCAGGCGCGCCTGCGGCGCCATCGCCGCGCGGCAGGTGGAGAGCAGGCGCAGCGCGTCGGTGTCGTCCCAGTTGTGCAGCACGCTCTTCATCACATAGAGATCGGCGCCGGCCGGCGCCTCGTCGAAGAAATCGCCGGCGACCGTGCGCGCGCGCTCGGCGATGCCCACCTCGCTCAGCACCGAGGCGGCGCCCGCCAGCACCGACGGCAGGTCGAACAACGTGCCGCTCATCTGCGGATGCGCGCGCAGCAGCGCCGCCAGCAGCGCGCCGTGGCCGCCGCCGATATCGACCACGCTGCGTGCATCCGAGAAATCGTAGGCCTCCAAGATCGCGGCGGTCTCGTGGCTGGAGAACCCGGTCATCGCCGCGTTGAAGCGCGCGGCCTCGCGCGGATGCGCATGCAGGTAGCCGTAGAACGGCTGGCCGTGCGTCTTGATGAAGGCCGGCGCGCCG
>DATEOK010000509.1:0-19167 GCA_035274225.1 Dongiaceae bacterium | reverse complement strand
GTCGTCACGGTCGTCGGCTCGACCGGCCTCGGCGGCGGCCACATCCTCGGCGACCTCGCCGCCCTGTTCATGACCTCCACCATGGCGGTGATGACGGTCATCATGCGCCGCCATCGCGAGGTGCCGATGCTGGAGGCCGCGGCGCTCTCCGGCATCCTCGCCGCCATCATCGCCTTTTCGATGGCCGATCCCTTCACCGCCACGCTGACCGAGGTCGGCTGGCTCGCCTTGTTCGGCATCGTGACCCAGGGCGGCGGGCTCGGCATCTACACCATGGGCGCACGCCGTTTGCCATCCGCCCAGGCCGCGCTGCTCAGCGCCAGCGAAGTGCCGATGTCGCCGCTGTGGGTCTGGATCTTCTTCCAGGAGGTGCCGGCACAGGAAACCTTCATCGGCGGCGGCTTGGTGCTGGCCGCGATCCTGTGGAACATCGGCGCCGAATTGCGCAAACGGCCCTGACGAGGGCGTCTCGTCAGGGCCGTTTTGTTCGCGCTAGCGGCGGCGCGTGCGCCCACCGCTTCGGCTGCGAAGCCGCTACTACTTCTTCTTTGCGGCTTTCTTCTTCGCGCCAGTTTTTTTCCGCGGACGACGCTTCGGCGCCGCCTTCTTAGCCTTCTTGGCTCGTATCCCCATCTTTTCCTCCTCGAAATGCACCAGCTGATCCGTGCCGGAATGCGGCACTGGGTGCAGCAATCCGACACTAACAGCCCGCAATCGAGTCGCGCAATCAGCGGTTGGACGCGATTCATAGTTTGTCGCGCCGGCTCCTGAAGAGCGTTTCACGACACCGCGCAAAAACAAAACAACTCACCCGCGCATCGCACGAGCAAGCTGCTTCACTGATATAGCCGACGGCCTCCTTTCGGAGGCCGCCTCGCGTTTACAGATGGTCGTTGCCGCCGCCGCCGATATTGCTGCCACCGAACAGCGACGACTCGGACGAGCTCACGCTCGGTGCGGCCGGAGCCGGAGTCGGCGCGGCCGGCGCTGGAGTCGGCATCGCAGGTCGCGGGGCCGGCCTCGGCCTCGCTGGCCGCGGAGCGGCTGCCTTCTTGGAAGCTTTCTTCTTGGGCGCAGATTTCTTCTTCGCTGCCTTCTTCGCCGTCTTTCTCCTGGCGACTTTCTTCTTCGCGGAGCGGCGCGCCGACTTCTTGGCGACTTTCTTCCGCGTCACCTTCGTCCTGCGCTTGACGCGCGCCTTCCTCGATTTCGTGGCTTTCTTCTTCGCGCGCTTTTTCGATGCTTTCTTTGCAGCCATTGGATCACCCCTCCCGTTGGACCGGTGTGTCTTCGTGTGAAGCCGATTCCCAGATCGCGGGAATTGAAAACTCTTGCGCGCGTTTCGGCAAGCTGATTCGCGATTACAGCGCCGATCTCATGTCGGCGACCGACCAGCCGCCGTCCACCAGCAGGTTGGTGCCGGTGATCAGTGCCGATGCGGGCGAGGCCAGGAACACCACAGCCGCCGCGACGTCCTTGGGATCGCCGACTCGGCCGACCGGGATGTTGGCCAACGTCCGGCGCTTGAAGTCCGGGTCGGACAAAGCCGGCGCGGTTCCGTCGGTATAGATGAAGGTGGGGGCGATGCTGTTGACCGTGATCCCGTGCGGCGCCCATTCCGAGGCGAGGCAGCGGGTCAGGTGGTTGATCGCCGCCTTGCTCATGCAATAGATCGCTTCGCCATGCAGCACCACGCTGCCGGCCTGCGAGCTCATGTTGATGATCCGGCCCTTCTTGCGCTGGATCATGGCTTTCGCCACCGCCTGGGTGACGAAGAAAGTGCCCTTGAGGTTGGCATTCAGCGTGAAATCGAAATCTGCCTCGGTCACCTTCTCCGCCGGGTTCTCCGGCCCCACCCCGACATTGTTCAGCAGGATGTCGATGCGCCCGAACCGGTCGAGCGCCTGGGCAACCCCCGCCTTGATCTGATCCATCTTGGTAACGTCGAGCTGCAAGGGCAGCACCTTGCGGCCGATTTTCTCGATCTCGGCGGCCAGACCGCCGTCGCTCGCCTTGTCCCTAAGGCCAAGCACGATGTCGGCCCCTGCCGCCGCGCAGGCCAATGTGCTCGCGCGTCCCAGCCCGCGTGCCGGTCCGGTGACCAGCATGACCGATCCGGTCAGATCGAAGTTGGGCTTGTAGTCGCTTGCGGTGCTCATGACCGTTCCTCTCCTCGTGTCGGAATCCACCATTCCTCGCCGCGCGGCGTCGTCACGTATTCCGGCCAGCGGAAATCGAGCGGCACGCGGAAATCCGTGGGCAGCAGCGGCGCGATCCAGTCCTTGCCGCCGACGCCGCCGCCGGTGCGGTGCTTCCATTCGCCCTGCGCGTTCTTCAGCAGCTCGGCATTGGACAGGAGGTCCGTGATGGTCGCGCCGATGGTCTTGGCCGCGGTGCGGATCATCGGGTCGATGCAGGGCTTGAGGCCGCCCAGCGCATTCATCGCCCAGGCCGGGTAGCTGAACCCTTTCGGCGCCTTCAGCATGGGTCGCGCGATATAGAACCGCACCGTCGGGCAGTGCCAGCAGAACTCGGTGTAGTCGTCGGACGTGGAATTGAGCTGCGACGGCGGCAGGTCCGCTCGCAGCTTCATCTCCGCCTCCATCGGCGGGATGGTGGTCTCGCAGACGCCGAGATAGGGTTGGTCCATCGGCGCGAGGCCCAGCTCCTGCTGGATCTCCCGCGCCAGGCGGACGCCGTCCTCGCCCCACTTGGGCGCCCCAGCGAGCACGATGTTGCGGTAGGTGGCCTCCGCCAGCGCATGGTTGGGCAGGCCAGGGCGCGATCGGGTGACCCAGGTCTTCTTCCAGGTGCAGTGTGCCACCCTGGCGGCCGCCTCGGCATTATTGTCGAGCACCCGCGCAACCTGCTCCGCCATCTCGATGGTCGGGGTGCGCCACAGATACTGGATCTCCGCGATCTGCGCCGGCAGGTTATCCGCCGTCGCCTGCCCTGCGGTCAGGATCGCCTCGCTCAGCGACCAGCCCTGGGTGAAGGGCAGCATGTTGGACTGGGTCTGCTTGGTGAGGCCGAACATGTGGAACAGCGCATCGGTCGCGCCCGGCGCCCGTGCCGCGACGTGGCTGGCCGGGATCGGCGAGTTGGGATCGCTCAACCAGCTTTCCGGCTCGCCGCATTCGAACGTGTAGATGCAGGCGTAACCCGCGCCGCAATGGGTGTCCCAGCGCGCCGTGTTGACCAGCGGGAGCATATACGTCGGGTGGAAGCTGATCGCGGCGTCCAGCCCATCGTAGTAGCCCTTGGCCGCGTGCACCGGCTTGGACAGCCGCAGTTTCTCCGCCGGCTCGCCGAAGAACACGATGGTGCCCTTCAGCCCCAGCTCCGTCATCGCCGCCTTGGCCGCCAGCGCGCCGCCGAGCGCCGAGATGCCGAGGGCGGAATGCGGATCGGTGTGCCCGCCGGCATGGGGCGATAGCCCGGCGCGCGGCATCTTCCTGGTCGCCGCCGCCTGGCAGTTGCCGGGCACCGCGTCGTATTCGGCGTAGGCGGCGATCCGCGGGCCGGAACCGTTGCTCCAGGTGGCACGGAAGGCGGTCGGCATGCCGCCGGTGCCGGCCTCCACGTCGAACCCCTCATCCTTCAGGCGTTCGACATACCAGGCCGCCGACTTGTATTCGCGCAGCGCCGTCTCGCCGTAGTGCCAGATGACCTGGTTCCACGCGGATAGATCGCCCATGCGCCGATCGACCCAGCCGAACACGGCCTCCTTGTATCGGTCCATTTCCCTGATCTCCCGTTGTAGTCAGCATGGCGACTTGTCGGTTCTGCCACAAGGGTGGTCCAGTGGGGTTGACCGCTATCGCCAATGCCGCCGAAGATCGCCGCGGAATGGTGATCGGAGGTTATCGTGTTCAGCCATCTCTCGTTCGGCGTCACCGGCCTTGCGGAGGCGACCGCGTTCTACGACGGCGCGTTGGCGGCCCTCGGCTACGTGCGCGTCTGGAGCAACGACGATGGCGTTGGCTATGGTGTGGCAGGCGGCAACGACCGGCTGGCGCTGTTCGTCCAGCGAGGCCGGGTCACGCCACCCGGCGCTGGCTTTCACGTCGCTTTCGAGGCGCCGAGCCGAGCCGCGGTCGATGCGTTCCACGCCGCCGCGTTGCGCCTGGGCGGCCGCGACGCGGGTGCCCCCGGCACACGGCCGGACTACAGCCCGACCTACTACGCCGCCTTCGTGACCGACCCGGACGGGCACAAGCTAGAGGCCGTCCATCAGTAGGGCGGCTTGATTCCGCGGCGGCGGCTGGCCAAGATGTCGCCCCGTTCCAACGAAAGGCCACGTCCTTGTACTGGTCCCTCTCCTGATCTCCCGCGCAACGACTACCTGAGCAGGGTCATGCCCAGCTCAGATCGCATAGCGCATCTCGCATTCGGGAGAGATTCATGTTGGACATCGTCATCATCGGCGCGGGCGCAGCCGGCTTGGCCGCCGCGCGGCGCTTGCAGGACAAGGGCGCTTCGTTCCGCCTGCTGGAGGCCAAGGCGCAGATCGGCGGCCGCGTCGTCACGGACAGCGTCACGCTCGGCGCGCCGATCGATCTCGGCGGCCACTGGCTGCACTCGCCTTCGCTCAACCCGTTGACTCCGCTGGTCGATCGCTACTTGTTTCACGTGAAACAAGGGGCGGAGGATTTTCGCGTCGCGCGCGGCGGCGCCATCCTCGCCGGCGCCGAGCATGAGGAATGCTTCGCCTATGTCGAAGATTGCTTCGAAAAGGTCGCCGCGGTCGGCGAAGGCGATCTCGACTGCCCGGTCAGCGCGCTGTTCCCGTTCCGCGGCAAGTGGCACGACTTCTTCGAAGCCAACTTCATCGCCAAGCAGGGCATGCCGCTCGACCAATCCTCGGCATTGGATTTTGCGCGCTATGTCTGGGAAGGCGACGACTGGCCGGTGCTGGACGGCTTCGGCGCCCTGATCGCGCGCCACGCCGAGGGCATCCCGGTCGAACTGGAAACCCCGGCGACCCGTATTTCCTGGGGCGGCAAGCGGGGTGTTATGGTCGAGACGCCGCGCGGCACGCTCGAGGCGCGCGCGGCAATGATCGCGGTGTCGACCGGCGTGCTGGCCAGCGAGCGCATCCACTTCGCGCCGTCGCTCCCCGATTGGAAGAGCCAGGCGATCGACGACCTGCCGCTCGGCAGTTGCAACAAGGTGGCGCTCAGCTTTACGCGCAATCCGTTCGGCGACCTCGACACCGTGATGTTGATGCCCGACCTCGGCGCCGGCCCGTCGGTCGAGTTTGTGATGCGCGAAGGCGGCCGCAACGTTGTCACCACCATGCTCAACGGCCCGCACGCCAAGGCGCTGGCGGCCGAAGGGCCGAGCGCCACGGCGGATTACGCACTGACGCAGCTTGCGGCAATCTTCGGCAACGAGGTGAAGGCGTGCGTGACGGACCGTCTCGTGTTCGCCGACTGGGACCACGACCCGTGGATTGGCGGCTGCTATGCCGCCGCCAAGCCCAGCCGCTCTCACGCGCGCGCGGCGCTGGCGCGGCCGATCGAAGGCCGGCTGTTCTTCGCCGGCGAAGCCACGCACGATCGCTACATGGGCGACGTCCACGGCGCGCATCTCAGCGGCGAAGCGGCGGCCGAAGCCACGATGGCGGTCGTGCGCGCACGCTGACCGGGCCTGCCGTCGATTTACAGGAATGCCCGCCTGATCCGGTTCCGGGGAACCGAAATCTGCCATCCGGTGTTGTGTCTGGATGCGCAGTCGGGGATGAGACCTTCCATGAGCGGGCGAACCAAGGGGTTAAAAATCAAGGGGCTGGAGACGCTTGAACCAGCAATCATCGCGGCGGCGGCAAGCGCCATACCGACGCCGCTTCAGCCGAACTTCCGCCAGGTGATCGAGGCCCTGCCAGCCGCCGTCTATGTGACGGACGCCGAGGGCCGCATCACTTACTACAACGAGGCGGCGATCGAGCTGTGGGGCTACCGGCCGCCCCTGGGCGACAGCCGATGGTGCGGTTCGTGGCGGCTCTATTGGCTCGACGGCAGGCCGATGCGGCACGACGAGTGCCCCATGGCGATGGCCATCAAGGAGGACCGGGCCATCACTGGCATGGAGGCGTATGCCGAGCGCCCCGATGGCAGCCGCGTCCGCTTCATGCCGTTCCCCAAGCCGCTGCACGACGAGACCGGCGCCCTGATCGGCGCCATCAACATGCTGGTCGACGTGACCGAGCGGCGGGATACCGAGCAGCGGCTGGAGCAGGACCTGCGGCGTCTCGCGGCCATCATCGAATCCAACGAGGATGCTATCGTCAGCAAGAACCTCGATGGCGTCATCATGAGCTGGAACAGCGGCGCCGAGCGGCTGTTCGGCTACACCGCCGCCGAGGCGATCGGCCGGCCGATAACCATGCTGATGCCGCCGGAGCGGGTGGACGAGGAGCCCGGCATCATCGCGCGCATCCGGCGCGGCGAACGGATCGATCACTACGACACCGTGCGGCGGCGCAAGGACGGCAGCGCGATCGACATTTCCCTCACCGTCTCGCCGATCAAGGATTCCGACGGCAAGATCATCGGCGCATCCAAGATCGCGCGCGACATCACCGAGCGCAAACAAGCCGAGCAGCGCCAGCAATTGCTGGTGGGCGAGGTCAAGCACCGCATCAAGAACCTGCTGGCGACGGTCCAGGCGATCGCGCGTCAGACCCTGCGCGGCGCGCCAGTCGAAGAGCGCGACGCATTCGTCGCCCGGCTGATGGCGCTGGCCAATGCCCAGGACCTGCTGACGCTGGAGCGATGGAACCGGGCGCCCGTGCACGACGTGGTGGAGCGCGCCCTGCGGCCGTTCGAGGCGAAGCACAGCGCGCGCTTCCTGACCAAGGGGCCAGGGGATGTCTGGGTGGACGCACAACGCGCCTCGCTGCTCTCCATGGCGCTGCACGAGCTCGCCACAAACGCCGTCAAATACGGCGCGCTGTCCAATGGCTACGGCGTCGTCAGCCTGATCTGGGAGAAGAAGGGCGAGGAGGACGAGCAGAGCGTGCAGCTGACCTGGCGCGAGCTCGGCGGCCCGCTGGTGGTGCCGCCGGAACGCAAGGGCTTCGGCTCGTTCCTGATCGAGCGCGCCCTGCAGGGCGGCGGCGGCAACGCCAAGCTGGACTATAACCCGAACGGCCTGATCTGCACGCTGGACGTGGCACTCTAGGCGATCTGGGCCATCGCCCGGTCCCATCAATTGATGCCCCGGATCTCGACCAAGCCTCACGACTGGAGGCGTATGGCGTGATAGACTTGGCCCGTTGTGCATCTAGGCGGAGGGAACACCTCACTGGTGACTGGAGCCGTGCCCGACCTGGACCTCGACGACGACCGGCTGCGCCGGCTGCTCGCCTATTGGCTGGACAAGCGCGGCGACCGGCTGTTTCCCGCCAAGGCCGAGATCGACCCGGTCGAGTTCCCCTTCATTCTCGGCTACGTGACGCTGGTCGACGTGGAGCATGACCCGCGGCGCTACCGCTTCCGTCTGGACGGCTCGATCCTGGTCGCCCTGTCCGGCACCGACTACACCGGCCGCTACCTCGACGATCTGCCGGGCGCGGAATATGTCGCCTTCATCCGGGAGACCTACGATCGCGCGGTCGACGGCGGCAAGCCGCTTCGCTACCGCAAGCACGAATTGCTCGACCAGCAGCTGTTCTCGGAGGAGACGCTGATCCTCCCGCTCGGCGACCAGCCACCGAAGGTCGACATGCTGGTGGTCGCCGTCATCCCCGGCGACCTGCCACACAGCGATGATGGGAAAGTGGTGATCTGAGCGTCGCTCGGGTCAGTGCGATCATACCGACAGCGCCATTGTGACCGGCGTCACACGCAGCGAGATGCACGTCTCGAGCGGCCATGGCGCGCCTAGTTTCGGAAGCTACATCGCATAGTGATGTTTCGACGTTCGGAACGTGATCGCGCTCACGGCCCACGCTGTTCGACGCTGCAGGTCCTGCCTCGCGCCCTTAGATATGACCCACGTCTTAAGGGGACAGACCACATCGGCGCGGAGGTGGATCATGGCCAAGACAATCAGACGCAAGTTGGGCATCGACGAGGCGCGGGAGGCATTGTCCTCCGCGCAGATCGTACTTGCGGCCCAGGCTAACGGCCCTGGCGACAAGTTCACGCCGCTGCCGAAGCCGCCGCTCTTCACGCAGTTCAGCGACGTGGTCGACTTCAACGACCTCGCGCCAGGCAAATACGACCCGGCGTCGTTCTATCAGGCGCTGAAAGGGAACGACACCGTCCATCTGCCGGACGACCAGGCGACGGCCAGCGCGCTTGGCTACAATGCACTCAAGATCTTCCATGGCGACGCCGGCAACGACTCCGTCACCGGCGGCGCGCTCAACGACCTCATCATGGGCGATCTCGGCAACGACACCCTGGTGGGCGCGGCGGGCAATGACGGGCTGACCGGCGGCAGCGGCAACGACCAGCTTATCGGCGATGCCGGCAACGACATCATCATGGCCGGCATCGGGATCGATTACGTGGTCGGCGGCGCCGGCAACGACCTGATCCTCGCCAAGGATGCCGACGACCAGGTCGGCGACTTTGCCCCGGCGCCGGTCTTCCTCGGAAAGATCTACGACGATTTCATCTCCGCCGGCAGCGGCGACGATATCATCTTCGCGACCAATTCGGACGATGTCGATGGCGGCGCCGGCAACGACACGATCACGCTGAACGTCGATGTCGCCACCTCCGCCGGCGGGGCTGTCGGCTGGGACGGCAACGACACCATCACCGGCAGCGGCGGCGACGACTGGATCGCCACCGGCATCGACTGGATTTCATGGCCGATGGCCGACTGGAATCCGGCCAACAAGTCCGCACATGGCGGCTTCAGCGACCTTGTGGAGAGCGGCGACGGTGACGACACCGTCATGACCATGATGTACTGCAACGCCACCGTCGACACCGGCAGAGGTCATGACCAGGTTTTCGTACACGGCTTGATGGACATCGTATCGACGGGTCTGAGCAACGACGAACTGTATCTGAACGGCGGCGCAACCAAGGCGGACCTGGGCGCGGGCGACGACTTCGCCATCCTCACACGCTCGACCTACGACAATCCCAATCACTCGGAAATCACCCTGGGGGCGGGCAAGGATCACATCCACATCAACACCGACGAGTGGTTCACCAACGGCGACAAGCAGGCGATGGGCGACGCACCGGTGATCCTGGACTTCAAGCTCGGCGAGGACATCATCGATCACATCTGGATCACCAACCTGGACGATGCCAGCCAGTCGCTCGATGCCGACTACATCAAGTGCATCAGCGTCGCGGGCGGCGCGGCGCTGATCTATGACGACCCGATCGACAACAGCCGCGACTTCGTCTTTGCCAAGTTCGACGGCCTGAGCGCGCAGGCGTTGCAGACCCACATCGATCTGAACACGCAGTTCCTGTGAACGACGCCTAGGATCGCTCCTCCACCGCGCGCGACGGCACGGCGGAGCTGACGGTCGGGAAGCGCGGCAGATCATCTTCGATATGCAGCCAGGGCAGTTGCTGCTTGGTCCAGACGTGATCATTGGGCTTGGCGCGCTCGGGCGTGTCGAGACTGCCGAGCGCCACCTGGACCCGGTCGCCGAGCACGGACTCGTGCATGGAGAGCGTGCTGCCGCATTGCGGACAGAAGCCGCGCTCCGCGTCCGGCGACGAGCGATAGCGCTTCGGCGGGCTGCCAAGCCACCGGAAGGCCTCAGCAGGAAAATGCACGAAGCCCATCATTGGCGCGCCCGACACGCGCCGGCAGATGACGCAATGACAGATGACGGTGCGCATCGGATCGGCCTCCGCTTGATACCGCACCGCGCCGCACAGACATCCACCGGTCCAGGTCATGTCGCGTTCCTCCTCTCTTGGTGGCGTCGTGAGGCGCTCGCCGGTCGTGCGGAAATTCGCCTCGGGGCGCAATACTAGGTGCAGCCGGCCCCCACGATCCAGGTCGCCCGCGCCTCCGTTGGATCGACGCGGTAAGTGAAGGATCCGCAGTCCTGCGCCGGCCTCAGCGGCGTAAAGTCAACATTCACAAGATACATCAAGGCGCCGTCCGGGGCGACGTTCAACTTGGGCTTGAGCGTCACACCGGGATCGTTGGCGCAATCCATGCCCGCATGAGCAGGATTTGCTTGCAAACGATCTCCTTCGCCGCGGGCCACACGACCGCACCTTCGGCGACGCCGATCTGGCCAGGGAAGATTTCTCCGTCGGCGCACTCGGCGAACGAGCCGGTATAGGGCAGCCTCAAGTCATAGGTGACGCAAAGCCTTCTGGCCCGCTTCTCCAGCACCGGCGTGAACAGTAAGGGTGAACAGCTTTGGATGGGGCATTCCTCTCCGATGTTGGCGGCCTTGTGAGCATAGGCCCGCGCGGCCGGATAGTTGAACTCCAGCGCTGTGAACCATCCAAGATCGACGAGTTCCCCATCTGGCAAGGCTACGATGTGCTCCCAGCGCGTGGCTCCAGCGTCCCCCGAGAAGTAAACTCCGCTGACCAGGCGAGCGACCTGGACATCGACGATCCGCCCATTTTCGCGGTACGGCATGGTGTATGACTTGCATGCAGAGGTGCCCACGCCGGGACGCTTCTCGCGTTCCTTCATCGCGGCGAGAATGCGTGCATCCTGGCAGATGTCGGCGCTGACAGGCGGCCGGGATGCCGTGCACGCGGCGCCCAACAGCGCCAATGCCATGAGCATCAGTGAAATACGCATCAAATTCCCCCGACGACCAAAATGCCGAGGGCGATCTATCCGTTCAACAATGGCAGCTCCAAGGCAAACGCCGTTCGAACTGCTGACGAACCCGGCATCTAGGCCGCGCCGAACAGCAGCGTGTCGAGCCCGCGCACCAGGCCTTTGATCTCGCGCACCCGGCGCGCGGCAAGCAGGGTGCCGCCGACATAGGGCTCGGCGCTGGTGCCGGCGTCGTGGCGCAGGGTGAGGCGCTCGCCGGCCTTGCCGAAGATCGCTTCGACCGCCAGCACGTAGCTCGGCAGGCGAACGGCGTGCACGCGACCGCCGCCGACATTGGCGCCGCGAGTCTCCTTCGGGCCGATGATCTTGTCCAACGGCACGCCGGGATTGCTGGGCGCGACGGCACCGAGGCGCTCCGCCAGCTCGCGCGCGGTGCCGCTCGGCACGTCGGGCTTGGTCGACTTGGCGTAGTCAATGATCTCGAACTCCGGCACGTGGCGCGCCGCGATCAGCGCAAAATGCTGCAGCAGCGCGGCGGTGATCGAGAAATTGCCGCTCGCCACCACGCCGAGGCCGCGCGCCTCGGCCACCTTGGCGATCTCGGCATAGTCAGCAGCGCTGAGGCCCGAGGTGCCGACGATCGCCGGCACGCCGCAATTGAGCGCGGCGATCACGTTCGCTTTCACAGCGCTCGGGTGGGTGTAGTCGACATAGACCTGGGTATTGCCGGCTTCCAGCGCGGCCTCGACGCTGTCGGCGACGGCCAAGCCGATGGCGGCGCGGCCGAGCACCTGGCCGGCATCCTCGCCCTTAACCTTGCGTGCCACGGCGCCGGAGAGCTCAAGGTCAGGCTCGTCCAGCACGCCGCGCGCCACAGCGCTGCCGGTCCACCCCGAGACGCCGCCGACGCAAATGCCCAGTGCCATCGTGTTCACTCCTTCTGCGATGTCGCGGGCATATTAGCGACCGCGCGATGCGTGGCAATCGGCCAGGCATTGGGCCCATGATCGGATTGCATAGCACGCCCCAGCTTCGCGCCGGCCCATCGGTACAATCCCGCCTTTGACTTCGCCCGGTGGCCAAAGGATATTAATGCCTGAACCGTCGCTGGCCAGCGTCATTGCTGGCCTTCGCTTTGTCCGAGGATGCGAGACCATGAGCCCGAGGCCGAATTCCCTGGCGGCGAAAGACGCCGCGTTCCATTTCCACGGCTACACCAACGCGCTGAAGAACGAGAAGGACGGCGGCTTCGTCGTCACGCGCGGCAAGGGTGTCTACATCTACGACGAGGACGGCAAGGAATATATGGACGGGCTCGCGGGCCTGTGGTGCTGCTCGCTCGGCTTCGGCGAGGTGCCGCGCATCACCCAGGCGATCGTCGCCCAGATGCAGGCGCTGCCCTACTACCACACCTTCACGCAGAAGACGGCGTCGGTGGTGGTGGAGCTGGCGGAGAAGCTGGTGAGCCTGGCGCCGGTGCCGATGTCCAAGGCCTATTTCTGCAATTCCGGCTCCGAGGCCAACGACACCGTCATCAAGATGGTGCGGTACCTCAACAACGGCCTCGGCCGGCCGCAGAAGAAAAAGTTCATCTCGCGCGTGAAGGCCTATCACGGCGTCACCGTGGCGGCGGGGTCGCTCACCGGCCTGCCCGCGATCCACAAGGATTTCGACCTGCCGATCGCCGGCATCCTGCACACCGACTGCCCGCACTACTACCGCTTCGGACAGCCGGGCGAGACGGAGGAGCAGTTCTCGACCCGCTGCGCCGAGAGCCTGGAGAAGATGATCCTGGCCGAAGGCCCGGACACGATCGCGGCCATGATCGCCGAGCCGGTGATGGGCGCCGGCGGCGTCATCGTTCCGCCGCGGACCTACTGGGAGAAGATCCAGGCCGTGCTCAAGAAGTACGACGTCCTGCTGGTCGCTGACGAGGTGATTTGCGGCTTCGGGCGTACCGGCAACTTCTGGGGCTCGCAGACCTTCGGCATGAAGCCGGACATCCTCACCACCGCGAAGCAGCTGTCGGCCGGGTTCATGCCGATCGCCGCGATCATGATGAACCAGCGCGTCTACGAGGCGCTGCGCGACAACAGCAGCAAGAACATCAGCTTCGCGCACGGCATCACCTATTCGGGCCACCCGGCTTCGGCCGCCTGCGCGCTCGAAGTGCTGAAGATCTACGAGGAGAACAAGATCGTCGACCGCGTGCGCGAGCTGACGCCGCATTTCCAGAAGCGGCTGCATTCCTTCGCCGACCACCCGCTGGTCGGCGAATGCCGCGGCGTCGGCCTGGTCGGCGCGATCGAGCTGGTGAAGGACAAGAAGACGAAAGCGGGCTTCGATCCCAAGCTGCTGGTCGGCGCCAACCTGGTGCGCATGGGCCACGATCACGGCCTGATCGTGCGGCCGGTCGCGGATTCGCTCGCCATCTGCCCGCCGATGGTCGCGACCGAGGCGGAGATCGACAGCCTGTTCGACCGCTTCGCCAAGGCGCTCGAGGATACGCAGACGTGGTTGAAGCGCGAAGGGCACTTGAGCGCGGCGGCGTAAGGCTGCTGTCAGACTCGGTCCTGCCGTCCATTAGAGTAACTCCTCTTCCCCCTTGTGGGGGAAGGATGCGCAGCCTTAGCGAACATAGTGAGCTAAGGCGGAGCTGGATGGGGGGTGCCGCCGCACGAACCCCTGAAGCTATGCATGAATCATATCTGCCCACCATCGTGCGGCGGCACCCCCCATCCCAACCTTCCCCCACAAGGGGGGAAGGGGCCTTCTTGCGAAGGAGACGCGGCCATGCCCACCCAACTCGACAAAGCCCTTGCCTTCCGCGCCCTTCATCAGCGTCCTGGCGCCTTCGTGATTCCCAATCCGTGGGATGCCGGCTCCACCCTGCTCTTGAACGCCTTCGGCTTCGAGGCACTGGCGACCACCAGCGCGGGCTGCGCCTTCACGCTCGGCCTGCAGGACGGCGGCGGCGGGATCGGGCGGGCGGCGACCCTGGCCAATGCGCGCGCCATCGTCGAGGCGACCGACCTTCCGGTCTCCGCCGACCTGGAGAACGGTTTCGGCGACGCGCCGGATGCCTGCGCCGAAACCATTCGTGCCGCCGCGGCGGTGGGGCTCGCCGGCGGCTCGATCGAGGATGCCAGCGGAGAGGATGCCCGGCCGATCTACGATTTCGCCCACGCGGTCGAACGCGTGGCGGCGGCGGTGGAGGCGGCACGGTCGCTGCCTATCCCGTTCGTGCTGACCGCCCGGGCGGAGAACTTCCTGCACGGCCGGCCGGACCTCGATGACACCATCCGCCGCCTGCAGGCGTTCGAGCAGGCCGGCGCCGAGGTGCTCTATGCCCCAGGGCTCACCAAGCTCGATCAGATCCGCACCGTCTGCAGCAGCGTTTCGAGGCCGGTGAATGTCGTGATGGGGCTGGTGGGCGGCGCTTTCTCGGTGCCACAATTGGCCGAGGCGGGCGTGAAGCGGATCAGCGTCGGCTCCTCGCTGGCACGGGCCGCCTTGGGCGCGCTGACGCGGGCGGCGCGGGAGATCCGCGATCAGGGCACCTTCTCGTTCGCCGCCGAGGCGATTCCCTTTGCGGAAGTCGAGCGGCAGATGCGCCCAAATCGCGCATAGCCACGGGAACAAAAGCCCTTCATAGTTTGTGAACAGCGGATCAGGAGAATGGCCCAAGGTTGTCCGGGGCGCGGGCGCCCGGGCGGGATTTCAAGGTCGATGGATTTCGAGCAGTTCTTTCGCGAGCGTTTGGGCGATCTCAAGGCCGAAGGCCGTTATCGCGTGTTCGCCGACCTGGAGCGCCAGGCCGGCCGCTACCCGCGCGCATTATGGCGCGAGCGCCCCGACGGGCCGGCGCGCGAGATCACCATCTGGTGCTCCAACGACTATCTCGGCCTCGGCCAGCATCCCGACGTGATCGCGGCCATGCAGGCCGCCATCGCCGGCCAGGGCGCCGGGGCAGGCGGCACCCGCAACATCTCCGGCACCACCCACGGCCATGTGCTGCTGGAGCGCGAGCTCGCCGCCTGGCACGGCAAGGAGGCGGCGCTGCTCTTCACCTCCGGCTTCGTCTCGAACGAGGCGACGCTCGGCGTGCTGGCGCGCCACCTGCCGAACGCGATCGTCTATTCCGACGCGCACAACCACGCCTCGATGATCGCCGGCATCCGCAACAGCCGCGCCGAGTATCACATTTTCCGCCACAACGACGCGCAGCATCTGCGCGAGCTGATGGCTGCGCACGACCGCAAGCGGCCGAAGGTCGTGGCGTTCGAATCGATCTATTCGATGGATGGCGACATCGCGCCGATCGCCGCGATCTGCGACGTGGCCGCGGAGTTCGGCGCCCTCACCTATCTCGACGAAGTGCATGCCGTCGGCATGTATGGCGAGACCGGCGCCGGCATCGCCGAGCGTGATCGCGTCGCCCAGCGCGTCGACGTGATCGAGGGCACCTTCGCCAAGGCGTTCGGCCTGATCGGCGGCTATGTCGCCGGCTCTGCCGCGCTGGTCGATTTCGTGCGCTCCTATGCGCCCGGCTTCATCTTCACCACCGCGCTGCCGCCCGCCATCGTCGCCGGCGTGCGCGCCAGCCTCGCCGTCATCCGCGGCGCACAGGAGCTGCGCGCGCGCCACCAGGATCGCGCCCGCATGCTGAAGGCACGGCTCAGTGCCATCGGCCTGCCGGTGATGGCGAACGACAGCCACATCGTGCCGGTGAAGGTCGGCGACGCCGGCGCCTGCAAGACCATCAGCGACCGCCTGCTGCGCCAGCACGGTCACTACGCGCAGCCGATCAACTACCCGACCGTGCCAAAGGGCACCGAGCGCCTGCGCTTCACGCCCTCGCCGCGGCACGACGACGCGCTGATCGAGAACCTGGTCCGGGCACTCGATTCCTGCTGGCGGGAACTGTCGTTGCCGGTCGCGGTTTAATCCTCGATCCCCTCGAGACTGTCCCGGAGGCTTCGCCGTGGCGATGCGTGCCCGCGCCTTGTTCGAGCGCCAGATCGATTGCATCCGCAGCGACGACCGCGCGGCGCAGCTGCAGCTCTATACCGAGGATTGCGTCTACGAATTCCCCTTCGCCGTCGACCGGCCGCGCCGCATCGTCGGCCGCGCGGAGATCGACCGTGTCATGACACCGCTGTGGGAAGACGCGCGGAGCAAGGGCGTTCGCGTGACCGGCTATGAGGGATCGCTGCACGAGACCACCGACCCCGACCTGTTGATCGCCGAGTTCAGCCTGTCGATAGAAATCGGTCCCGTCCGGACCGTCATTCCCTTTGTCCAGATCATCCGGGTGCGCGGGGAGCGCATTGCCGCGGTCCGGGAGTATTTCAGCCCGCAGGCGCGCTCTGAAGCGCTGGGCGGGTGACGCTCCTACTCGGCGTGCTTGCGCGGCTTGCGTTCGACGGTGTCGAGGCTCTCGAGCAGGTAGTCCGCCAGTCGCTGGCCGGCGCCGTTGGCGCCGTCGGGGTGGCGGAAGAGGCCCACGCTGGCGGTGCCGAGGTCGGGCCACGGCTTGCGGCGGTCCACCACCAGTTCCTCCGGCGCTGTGCTCTCAGCGAAGGCCGAGACGCCGAGGCCGGATTCCACCGCCGAGACGATGCTGGTGAACGACGACGAGGTCATGGCGATGCGCCACGGCAAGCCCTCCTCGGCCAGCCGCTTCAGCATGCGGGCGCGATAGACGCAGCCCTCCGGATAGCAGATCAGCGGTAGCGGCCGATCGACTGCCGGTTTCTGGTCGGGTGCGGCGATCCACACCAGCCGTTCGCCCCAGGTTTTGATCGCGAGATCACTCACGCGCTCGGTGGTCATCGCGACCACCAGGTCGAGCTGGCCGGTGCGCAACCCTTCCAGCAGCGCAGAGCTGAGGTCGGAGTGCAGATCGAGAATGACCCCGGGCTCGCTCGCCGCGAACCGGCTGAGCGCCACCGGCAGCATCGCGACCGAGAAGTCGTTGGGAATGCCGACGCGCAGCACGACGCCTTCGCGCGCATTGTCGAAGCGGCCGAGCAGCTCGTCGTTGAGACGCAGCATGCGGCGCGCGTAGCCGAGGACGGTCTGACCCTGTTCCGTCGCACGTGCCGGGCGGGCGCGCTCGATCAGCGTCTGACCGAACAAGGTCTCGAGCCGCTTCACCTGCAGGCTGACGGCAGGCTGCGTGCATCCCAATTGCTCCGCCGCGTTGGCGAAGCTTCCGGTCTCCACCACCGCCTGGAATGTACGCAGCAGATCGAGGTCCACGTGCCGCACGGGAACGTCCATTGGGTCCGATTATACGCGGATTCAATTAATTAGATTTTGTTATTCGGCGGCAAGCAGTTACGGTGTCGCGGCACCTCTGGCTTAGGCTGTTCGCGCTAGAGTCGGCATCGTATGGCGCATGACGAGGATGCGTGGGCGATTGAGCGACGGCATGCTTGGCCGTCATCAATTCCCATTCGGCACCGGATGCGGCGCGCTTTGAACCGCCCGCGGCGCACTAACCAAACGGTCAGGTATCGGCTCGCTTCTTGCCTCAAGGAACGCTAGCCGTTTTCTACATTGACTTGAGGGCCGAATTGGGGTCCATCAAAAGGACCGGCATGTCGAGGCGAGAGCGAGATGAAACGTTCCGCCGATCGTCGAAGTGCTGGCTATAGGGAAGGGGCTAGTCTGGGCTTATGAGCACGAGCGGCAACGCGTTCGTCAATTTCATCGACGTGCAAAAATCGTACGACGGCGAGACGCTGGTGGTGAAGGACCTGAACCTTGCCATCCGCCGCGGCGAGTTCCTGACCCTCCTCGGGCCATCCGGCTCTGGCAAGACCACCACTTTGATGATGCTCGCGGGGTTCGAGGTACCGACCCACGGCCGCATCGAGCTCGACGGCCAGGCGATCAACGACCTCGCGCCGCACAAGCGCAACATCGGCATGGTGTTCCAGAACTATGCCCTCTTCCCGCACATGACGGTCGAGGAGAACCTGGCGTTTCCGCTCGCCGTGCGCAAGCTGCCGAGGTCCGACATCGACAAGAAGATCGAGCACGCCCTCTCGATGGTGCAGCTGACCCAGATGCGCAAGCGCCGGCCGGCGCAGCTGTCCGGCGGCCAGCAGCAGCGCGTCGCCCTCGCCCGTGCCCTGGTGTTCGATCCCAAGCTGGTGCTGATGGACGAGCCGCTCGGTGCGCTCGACAAGCAGCTGCGCGAGCACATGCAACTCGAGATCAAGCACATCCATCAGAGCCTCGGCGTGACCGTCGTCTATGTGACGCACGACCAGAGCGAGGCGCTCACCATGTCCGACCGGGTCGCGGTGTTCAACGACGGTGCGATCCAGCAGCTGGCAAGCCCGTCCGACCTTTACGAGAAGCCGCAGAATTCCTTCGTGGCGCAGTTCATCGGCGAGAATAACCGCCTCAGCGGCGTGGTGACCGAGCTCAATGGCGGCGACTGCCGGGTGAAGATCGGCGAAGCCGGCGAGATCCGCGCCCTGCCGGTCAGCATTAGCAGCGTCGGCGCCAAGACCACCTTGTCGCTGCGGCCGGAGCGGGTGCGCATCAACCCGACCAACGGCGCTTGCGCCAACCAGTTCGAAGCGCAGGTGGAGGAGCTGATCTATCTCGGCGACCACACCCGCGCGCGGGTGCAGCTGCTCGGGCACAATAACTTCGTGATCAAGGTGCCGAATTCGGAAGGCGTACCCGACATCCAGCGCGGTGCCACCATCCGCATCGGCTGGCGCCCGGAGGACTGCCGCGCGCTCGACGCGTTCTAAAGATCAACCATCTGCGGTTCCACCGGCCCGGGACCGTTGGGGGATGGACGCCAGCAATGGCACATCAAACGGGCCGCAGAAAAACATGGAGGTTCGCGTGAAACACATCCTCAGTCTTACGGTCAGCGGCTTGGCGCTCGCCGTGGCCTTCAGCACGGTCGACGTGCCGAAGGCGGCCGCCGCCGACCAGATCACCATCGTGTCGTGGGGTGGCGCCTATCAGGAAAGCCAGCGCAAGGCCTATTACGAGCCCTACGCCAAGGAAAAGGGCATCAAGGTCGTCGAAGAGGAATATGACGGCGAGCTCGGCAAGGTGAAGGCGATGAAGGAGGCCGGCAACGTCACCTGGGACGTGCTCGACGTCGACAGCGCCCACGCCCTCGCCGGCTGCGACGAAGGTCTGCTGGAGAAGCTCGACTACTCGAAGATCGGCGACAAATCCAAGTTCCTGCCCGGCACCGCCCTCGACTGCGCGGTTGGCAGCATCGCCTACTCGACGATCTTCGCGTTCAACGCCGACGTCTACAAGGACAACCAGCCCTCGACGCTGATGGACTTGTTCGATACCGCGAAGTACCCGGGCAAACGCGCCCTCCTGAAGAAGCCGTTCGGCAACCTCGAGTGGGCGCTGATCGCCGACGGCGTGCCG
>DATEOK010000508.1:0-9019 GCA_035274225.1 Dongiaceae bacterium | reverse complement strand
GGCGCGTTGCCTCCGACCTCGCCGACTTCCTCCCGGCGTTCGAGCCGCACCGTTTGCGCAACTGCGGTGGCGAGGATTGCAGCCTGATGTTCTACGACACCGCGCGCAACGCCACCCGCCGCTGGTGCTCGATGGCGGCGTGCGGCAACCGGCACAAGGTGGCGCGCCATCGCGCGCGCGGCGCGTCGGAGTGAACTACTCCAGTGCGACGTCGAGGCGCCGGCACAGCGCGTCGAGCTCGGCTTCGGTCAGCGGCGTCTGGACGCCGCCGCTGGTCGCGACGTAGTAGAAGGCGAGGCGAAGCCGCGGGCTTGCCTGCCAGGCGCGCAACGCAGCGATGATGGTGTCGCGCTCTCGGATGTCGATGGTCGGCAACATGATGGGGCTCCCTCAGCGGCGCCAGAATCGCTTGCGCATCTCGACGTCGATATCGGCGCGCGAGACGCCGAGATCCTTCAGCATGTGGTCGCTGAGCATGGCGAGGTTGCGCCGCTCGCGATGGCGCTCCTGCCAGAGCAAGAGGACATCGACGACCCGGCACAAGGCAAAGACAGCGCGCTGAAGCGCCGGCAGGTGTTTCCGGTTTCGCAAGACATCAGACATGACAATCCCTCCGCAGTCACGCCACGGTCGCAGAGAGAAGCAGCCCATGGTCCGCCGCATCGGGCGGACCCATCACCCCGGACTTGTCTGGCGACACACGCGCCCGCGTCGGACAAGCCGCGACTTGGCGAGACAGGATTAGGGAGCGGCGACGCCGGAAATCAAGCGCAGTTGAGTGAAGTCCATCACAGAATCTTGTCGCCTTACAACGGTCTGCGGCGCGATTGCCGCCTAGCGCGCGCTGACGTGCCAGCGCGGCTTGAAACCATTCGCGAGAATGGTCACGAACAGCGGCGGCGTGATGAGCGTGGCGCGCTTGATCGTGCGACGCGGCCGTGCATCGCAGTAGCCTTCGAACGACCAGCGCAGCAGCCGCGTGTCGCGCACGGCATAGGGCACGCCATCGATCGCGACCATCGTGCCAGTAGGGAGATCGGCAACGGTGCACTGTTGCGTGGGGGCGGTGTCGCGCGAGGCGAAGCGCTGCGCATGCAGGATTCGGTCGGCGGCATCGGCCATCAGCGGCGGCTTGGCCAGGGAGAGGAACAACTGCGCGTCCTTGCGCCGGCAGAAGAAGCACGGCCGGTGCCCGGCGGCCAGCGCCGTCACCTCGTCGAGGAAGAACACCGAGGTGTAATAGCGCCCCATCGCATCGTGCTGCTTGTCCTTGTAGTGGATGTCGCAGCAGATCCAGTGCCGGCTGGTCCAGCGCCGCTTGCTCAGCGTGCGGTCATCGCGATGAAACTTGCCGCCGCGATTGCCCATCATGGTGCCGCGCGCCGGCGTTGCGATCAGCGCGCCGAAGGGGTCGCAGCGGTTCTGCAGGGGCATGTGTGGGCTTTTCACGCGCGGAAGATGCAACAGCAGCCTGCCAGACATTGGCAGGAGCAGCCTGGCATTGCCATCCGGTTGCTGTGAATGCGACCAATATAGCGAGAATCAGCCCAACGGCGGTCCGATCAGGAAATTCACCGTGCGCTGGAAGTGCTGGTAGTTGTCCAGGCATCGATCGAAGCCGGCTAACCAGCCGCTCCGATAGGGCTCCGCCGTTGGCGCGGCCGGCCGCGTGGAGGTCTGCCGGTAGAGCGGGCTGCCGGCATAGGCATAGCCCTCGTCGCAGCCGTCGCGGTATCCGAGCCGATACTCCCACGGACCGGGCGGCATGGTGTCGTAGGGCGTCGTGCAGGCTGTCAGCGAAACCATGGCGCCGAACAGGATCGGCCGAACCGCGAGAGACATCATCACCTCCTGCGCCGCGACTGGAATAGTCTCGCCGTTTCTCGGCGCGGGTCAATGCGGCCATCGGGCAACGACCAAAGGTATAGCTATTGTCCTGCCCGGGCTGTGCAATGGCAGAATGCTCCGTCCTGATGCTTCGATACTCACCCGCAAGCAATCTGGTTGGTGTCGCCGTCATCGCGACGTAGCTAACGTCCCGGCAGCACCCGCCTATACGTCAGCGCCTCCGCCACGTGGATCTGCTTCACCGCGCCGCCGCCTTCGAGATCGGCGAGAGTTCTCGCGACGCGGAGCACGCGGTGGAAGCCGCGCGCTGAGAGGCGGAAGCGCTCGATCGCTTGCGTGATCAGCTTGCGGCTTGGCTCATCCAGCGGCGCGATCTGTTCCAGCAGTTCGCCGTCGGCTTCGGCGTTGGTGCGGATGCGCATGCCCTTGTAGCGCTCGGCCTGGATGGCGCGGGCCTTGGCGACGCGGGCGGCGACTTGCGCGCTGCCTTCGGCCGGCGGCGGCAGCGTGAGGTCAGCGGCGCTCACGGTCGGCACGTCGATGTGGAGGTCGATGCGGTCGAACAGTGGGCCGGAGATCTTTCCCTGGTAGTCCTGCGCGCATTTGGGCGCGCGCCCGCAGGCCTGCTGCGGGTCATCGAGATGGCCGCACGGGCAGGGGTTCATCGCGGCCACCAGCTGCACGCGCGCCGGGTAGGTGACGTGGGCGTTGGCGCGGGCGATCGAGACGCGGCCCGATTCCATCGGCTGGCGCAAGGCTTCGAGGGTGGCGCGCTGGAATTCCGGCAGCTCGTCTAGGAACAGCACGCCGAGATGCGCGAGCGAGATCTCGCCGGGCTTGGCGCGAGTACCGCCGCCGACCAGGGCGGGCAGCGAAGCCGAGTGGTGCGGGTCGCGGAACGGGCGGCGGCGCTTCAGCTTGCCATCCTGCAGGTTGCCGGCCAGGGAATGGATCATGCTGGTTTCCAGCGCCTCGGCGGGGTCGAGCGGCGGCAGCAAGCCGGGAAGGCGCGCGGCCAGCATCGACTTGCCGGAGCCGGGCGGGCCCAGCATCAGCAGATTGTGCGCGCCGGCGGCGGCGATCTCCAGCGCGCGCTTGGCGCTCTCCTGGCCCTTGATGTCCTTGAGGTCGGGATAGCGCGCGTCCTCCTCCGCCAGCTGCGGCTTGGGCGGGCTGAGGATCTGGCGGCCCTTGCAGTGGTTGATGAGCTGGATCAGGTGATCGGGCGCCAGCACGTCGATCTCGCCCGCCCAGGCCGCTTCGCCGCCCTGCGGCTTGGGGCAGATGAGCCCTTGGCCCTGGCGCGCGGCGAACATCGCCGCCGGCAGCACCCCGGCGACCGGTGCGATCGAGCCGTCGAGCCCAAGCTCGCCCAGGCACACATGCTGCGCGACATCGTCGGGCGACAGCGCGCCGAGCGCGATCAGCATGGCAAGGGCGATCGGCAGGTCGAAATGCGTGCCTTCCTTGGCAAGGTCGGCGGGCGCCAGGTTGACGATGATGCGCTTGCCCGGCAGGCCGAGGCCGATCGCGGTCAGCGCGCCGCGCACCCGCTCCTTGCTCTCCGCCACCTGCTTGTCGGGCAGGCCGACGATCGCGAAGGCCGGCGCGCCGCCCGCCATCTGCACCTGGACGTCGACGCCGAGCACGTCGACGCCCTGGAACGCTACGGTGCGGACGCGCGCGGCCATGAGTGCGAAGCGATTCCCCAAGTGAAAGCCGCGGCGATGATGCCACGCGCGCTGGTTGGGTTCAACAACCCAAGGTGGCAATCGGCTCGCCGCGGATTCCTGATGCAAAGGCGGCGGCGCTCGCCTATACATCCGCCGCGCAATAGAGTGGGCTCGGGGGTTCCGCAATGCGCCTGCTCGAGCGAGATCACGATCTGGAAGCCTTGGGCTCCTGGCTGGACGGCGTCGCGGCCGGGCAGGGCTGCGTCGTGCTGGTGTTCGGCGAGGCGGGGATCGGCAAGACCGCGCTGCTGCGCCAGTTCACCCAGAAGCAGGGGCGGGCCAAGCGGGTGCTGTGGGGCGGCTGCGAGGCGTTGTTCACGCCGCATCCGCTGGCGCCGCTCTACGACATCGCGCGCCAGCTCGGCGGGCCGCTGCTCGGCCAGCTCGACGCCGCCACCCGGCGCGAGACCTTGTTCGCCCTCACCATCGATCAGCTGGCGGGCCTCGCGGCGCCGACGCTCCTCATCATCGAAGACGTGCATTGGGCGGACGAAGCCACGCTCGACCTGCTGAAGTTCGTCGGTCGCCGGCTGCGCGACCTCGGCATCATGCTGGTCGTGACCTACCGCGACGACGAGCTCGGCGCCCGGCACGGCCTGCGCTCGGTGATCGGCGACCTGCCGACCGCGTCGGTGCGCCGGCTGCACCTTTCGCCGCTCAGCGAGCAGGCGGTCATCTCTTTGGCGGAGGAGGCGGAGCGTGATTCCGGCGATCTCTTCGCGATCACCGGCGGCAACCCGTTCTTCGTGACCGAAGCGCTGGCGGGCGCGGAGCGCACGGTGCCGGCGACAGTGCGCGACGCGGTGATCGCACGCATGGCGCGGCTGTCGGACACGGCGCGCGCGATCGCCGACGCCGTTGCGCTGGTGCCCGGCAAGATCGAGCGCTGGCTGCTGGACGCGGTCGCGCCCGGAAACAATGCTGCAATCCAGGACTGCCTCGGCGCCGGGATGATCGCGCTCGACGACGGATCGCTCGCGTTCCGCCACGAGCTGGCGCGCCGTGCGGTCGAGGAGGAGCAGCCGCTGCCGCAGCGCCAGGCTTTACACACGCGCATCCTCGAAGCCCTGCGCGCGCACGATACGGCGGAGATCCCGATCGCGCGGCTGGTGCATCACGCCGACCTGGCGGGAGACAGCAAGGCGGTGCTGCGTTTTGCCCCGCGCGCGGCCGAGCAGGCGGCCACGCTGCGGTCGCATCGCGAGGCGGCTGCGCACTACGCGACCGCGCTGCGCCACGCCTCGGCCTTGCCGGGCGAGGAACGCGCGCGGATCGGCGAGCTGCTGTCGTACGAATGCTACCTCACCGACCAGACGGCGGAGGCGATCAAGGCGCGGGAGGATGCACTGGCGCTGTGGCGCGCGGCGGGAAACCGACTCAAGGAAGGCGACAGTGCACGCTGGCTGTCACGCCTCTCCTGGTTCCGCGGCGACAAGGCGGTTGCCGACCGCTACGCCGGCGAGGCGGTGGCGATCCTGGAGCCGTTGCCGCCGGGGCGGGAGCTCGCCATGGCCTACAGCAACCGCGCCCAGCTCGGCATGTTGGCGGATGACCTGGCCGAAGCACTGCGATGGGGCGAGAAGGCCATCGCATTGGCGACGCAACTCGACGATCGCGAGATCTTGAGCCATGCGCTCAACAATGTCGGCAGCGCGCGCATGCTGGCGGACCAGGCCGGAGAGGCCGAGGTCGAGCGCGCGTTGGCGCTGGCGCTCGACGGCGGCTACGAGGAGCACGCGGCGCGCGCCTACACTAACTTGGCCAGCAGCCTCACGCGGCACTACGACCTGCCGCGCGCAAGCCGCTATCTCACGGACGGCATCGCCTATTGCGAGGCGCGCGACCTTGACGCCTGGGTGCGCTACATGATCCCGTTCCGCGCGGCGGTGCATCTCGCGCAAGGCGACTGGATGAGTGCGGCGGAGGATGCCGAGGCGATCATCCGGCACCCGCGCGTGGCGCCGGTCAGCAAGATCACGGCGCTGGTGGTGCTGGGCCTGGTGCGCGCGCGGCGCGGCGATCCCGGCGCAGAGACACCGCTCAACGAGGCCCTGGAGCTTGCGCGGCCGACCGGCGAACTGCAGCGCATCGGCTTTGCCGTCGCGGCACGGGCGGAGGCGGCCTGGCTGCGCGGCGATCTCGCAGCGATGACGGCGGACATCCGCGCCACCGAGGCCACGGCGCGGAAGGGGACCGATCCCTGGATGGCCGGCAGCCTGGCCCTCTGGCTTTTGCGCTGCGGCGAGAAGATCGCGGCGCCGGGCCGGCTCGCCAAGCCGTTCGCGCTGCAGGTCGCCGGCAAGTGGCGCGCGGCGGCCGCGGCGTGGCAGGCGCTCGGTTGTCCGTACGAGCAGGCGGCCGCGCTCGCCGACGGCGACGACGAGGCGGGACTGCGGCAGGCGCTGGCGATCTTCGAGCGGTTGGGCGCGGCGCCGATGGCAGCAAACGTGCGGCGCAAGTTGCGGGCAAGCGGCGTGCGCAGCGTTGCGCGCGGGCCGCAAGAGCGCACGCGCAAGAATCCGCAAGGGCTGACCAATCGCGAGCTCAAGGTGCTGGAGCTGCTGACCGAAGGCTGCCGCAATGCCGAGATCGCGCGCCGGCTGTTCGTGTCGGAGAAGACCGTCGACCACCACGTCTCCGCCATCCTCGGCAAACTCGCGGTGCGCTCGCGCGGGGAAGCCGCGGCGGCGGCCAGCCGGCTGGGGCTGGTCCCCCGCGGCAAATAGCGAAGCGCACCTCCCCCAAACTGGGGGAGGCAGGGAGGGGGAAGCCGCGGCTAGATGCTCGGCAACCTTCGCTCGCTTCCCCCACCCAACCCTCCCCCATGCTGGGGGAGGGAGGATCGGCAAAAAATAGGGAGGTTTCCCGATTTCACCCTGGTTCCCCGGGACTAGCTTTCCGATCACCGGAATCCCCCGGAAACCTTTGCAGGGTGTGAGAAATGCCTCGATATGTGGTGGAACGCGACTTCCCGGACGGGCTGCATGTCCCGGTCGATGCCGAGGGCGCCAAGGCCATGGCCGGCGTCATCGCGACCAATCTGGCGGACGGCGTGACCTGGGTCCATACCTATGTCAGCACCGACAACAACAAGCGCACCTTTTGCGTCTATGATGCGCCCAATCCCGAGGCGATCCGCCGGGTCGGCGCCAAGAACAGCCTGCCGGTCGGCAAGATCACGGAGGTACGGGTGCTGGACCCGTATTTCTATCGCTGATGCGGGCGCGTCCAGTTCGGCCGGAGCGAAATTCCATGGCCTTGATTCTTGAACCGGCTCGCCCGGCCGAGCTGGACGACGCCCGTTCGCTGATGCGCGCCTTCCTGGCGTGGCATCGCGAGCGGCATGTCGAAGACATCGACCTGATCGAACGCTACTTCGACCAGCGCGCTTTCGACGAAGAGCTCGCCGGCCTGCCCGGCAAGTACGCCAGGCCGCACGGGCGCCTGCTGGTGGCCTATGTCGACGGCAAGCCGGCGGGGTGCGTCGCGTTGCGCGATCTCAAGGACGGCTTCTGCGAGATGAAGCGGATGTTCGTGCCCGACGCGTTCCGCGGTCAGGGCATCGGCCGCGCGCTCGCGGACCGGATCGTCGCAGAGGCGAAGGAGGCCGGTTATCGCGCCATGCGCCTCGACACCAGCCGGCGCCAGAGCGAAGCCATGCGGCTCTACGAAAGCATGGGGTTCGGACGCATCGCGCCCTATTACGCGATGACCGACGACCTGAAGGACTGGCTGGTCTTTTTCGAACTGGTGCTGCGATGATCAAGGTCTCCATCGCGCAAGTACGGCCGAATACCGGTGCGTGGCTGCGCCTGTTGCTTGCGCTCGCCGTCTGGCGCAAGCGCCTGGTGGCGCGCCAGCGACGGCGCGACGTCGATCGCCTCAGCGGTCACATGCTCAGGGATATCGGCTTTTCGCGCTGGGCTCCCGAGCGGCGCGTGACCGATAGGCTCTACCGCGGCTGACCTTACAAGGCCGGGAACGCTATGAGGATGGCCCGGGCGGCATCAGGGTGCGGCCGTCATACCGCGTTGTCTCGAGCATGAACACATCGATGCCTTCGATGCAGCGCGCGTTGACCGAGATGCGGTCGCGATAGCCGGTGCGCATCATCGCCGTGCCGCAGGTCGGGCAGAATTGCGTGCCGCCGTCGGCATCGCGCCACAGATAGCTGGTGAGCGCGGTCTTCTGCGTGACGAGGCGCACCGCCTCGACCGGCACCTTCCAGTGCAGGATGCCGTGACGCGCGCAGGTCGAGCAGTTGCACTCGACGAGGCCGGAGAGCTCGGCATCCACCTCCAGCTTGATCGCGCCGCAATGGCAGGAAAGCGCATACGGCATATCCGGACCTTTCGAATGTATGTCGCCGCCAGCATGACGCGGGATTGCCGACGGCTTCAAGTCCGTTGAAACGCAACTATCTCCAGGTCAGGCGCCGTGGTCTCGCCGCCGTGCAGAATATTTGCGCGGGCCGCGTGCCGGCCTTAGCATTCCGTCGTCCGGACGGGGATGGAGCCATGTGGATCGAACGGCACCTGCCGCGGCTGCGCCAGCAGCGCGCGCTCGGCCTCATCAGCGCAGCCGTGCTGGTGGCGGCGGCGCTCGGTCTCCGCCAACTGTTGCCGGAGCTGCCACCCTTTCTGACCTTTTTTCCGGCGGTGCTGCTCAGCGCCTTTGTCGGCGGGCGTATTGCCGGGCTGGCGGCGCTGGCGGCGACCGGCGTGGCGGCGCCGTTCTTCCTGGAGCCACGCTTCGCCCTGCCGGGCAGTGCCTGGGGCTGGGGCATGATTGCCGGCTACCTGGCGACCGGCGGGCTGATCATCTTTATCGTCGATCTGCTGGACACCGCCCTCGGCCGCCTGCGGGCGGAGCGCGAGCGGCTGAACCTGGCGCTGCGCGCCGCCAATGCCGGCACGTGGGAATGGATCGGCCCGGAGGTGCGCTGGGACCGCACCTTCTACGACGTCACCGGCCTGGATCCGCGCACGCCGCCGGCGCTCGACACCTATCTCGCCCACATCCATCCCGACGATCTGCCCCGCATGTCGCGGCTGCGCAGCGCGCTGGCGGGCGAGGAGCCGCCGGCGCCGGTCGACGAGTTCCGCTTCCACCGGCCGGACGGCAGAACGGTGTGGCTGCAGACCTATCGCACGGTGGTCGACGAGGCGGAGCGCCGCGTCACCGGCGTGACGCAGGACATCACCGCGCGCAAGGAGAACGAGATGCGCATCGCGCTGCTGCTGCGCGAGGTGACGCACCGGGTGAAGAACCAGTATGCCGTGATCGCGGCGGTGATCCGCGAGACCGCGAAGAACGCCCGGCCGGAGAAACTGGTCGAAGAGGTGGAGGCGCGCCTCCGGGCAATGGCGCGCTCGCAGGACCTGCTGGTGCACGCCAAGTGGGAGGGCGCGCCGATCTCCTCCGTGGTCAAGGCGCAG
>DATEOK010000507.1:0-10171 GCA_035274225.1 Dongiaceae bacterium | reverse complement strand
GATCGACGGCCGATTGCTGCCTGCGCTCTCCAACATCGTCGTCACGCGGCCGCTGACCGATGCGGAGCGCAAGGCGCTCAACTGGACTACCACGCTGCCGATCAGCGATAGCCGCAACCTGCTGTTCTACTACCGCCAGCTGCCCGACCGGCGCATTCTGTTCGGCGCGCGCGGCGGCATCGAAGATACCCCCGACAGCCGCGCCTCGCACAAGGTCTGGCTGGAGCGTCGCCTGACCGACATGTTCCCGATCCTCAAGGGCATCGAGACCACGCATTTCTGGAACGGCTGGGTGTGCGTGCCGTTCGACAAGTCGCCGCACGTCAACTCGATCGAGGACGGCACCGTGCACTACGCCCTAGGTTATGTCGGCACCGGCGTCGCGCTCGCGACCTATTGCGGCCTGCTGCTGGCGCACCGGCTGGCGGGCGACGAGAGCATGCGGCCCTCGCCACTGTTGGCGCAGCCGCTGCCGCGCTTTCCGTTTCCCGCCCTGCGCCGCACCTATCAGCGCGCGATGTACGCCTATTTCGAGCTGCAGGACCGGCGTTGAACCGAATGACCGACGATGTGCTGAAATCAGCCGACACGGCGCCGGCGCCCTCGCGCGAATTGCGCCTGGTATGGGGGCCGCTGGCGCTGCTCAGCATGGGCACGATCTGGGGACTCGGCTTCGCGCTCGCCGCGCTTGCCGGCAAGCACGGCGCTCATCCGATCGGACTGGTGCTGTGGGAAACGATTGGTAGCGGCGCGCTGCTGTTGATCGTTTGCATGGCGCTCGGTCGCTACCCGCGCCGGCAATGGAGCTATCTGCGCTATTACCTGATCAATGGCCTGCTGGGATTTGCGATTCCCGGACCGCTGTTGTTCTGGGTTGCGCGGCACTTGCCGGTCGGCGTTGTGACGCTGATGATCCCGATGGCACCGCTGCTGACCTACGTGCTGATCCTTGCCATGCGGATGGAGCGGTTCGATATCTGGCGCGCGCTCGGCGTACTACTGGGATTTGTCAGCGTCGGCTTCGTCGTCATTCCCGAGCACAGCCTGCCGGCGCCGGGCCTGATCGGTTGGGTGGTGCTGGGCCTCGCCGCCTCGTGCTTCTATGCCCTGCAGAATCTCTATATCGCGCGGCGTTCACCGCCGGATGCCGATGCGCTGACGCAGACCACCGGCATGTTGATCCTGGGCGGCCTCGCCGCGATTCCGATGGCGGTCGCGCTCGATGGATTTCTTTGGCCGGTGTTCCCAATGACCATCGCGGTCGAGGCGGCGGCGGCCATGCTGCTGATCAACGCCGCGATGATGCTGATCTACGTGTGGGTGGTGCGGGCGATCGGCCCGGTCTTCGCCTCTCAGACCGCCAACGTCATCGTGCTCGCGGGCGCGTTCTGGGGCTGGTTCGTGCACGACGAAATCCTCAGCCCTTGGGTCTGGGGCGCGATCTGCGCGATGGCGGCCGGGGTGGCGCTGGTCACCCTGCGCCCCGCCGTGCCGGTCCGGAAATAGACTCCTTTAGTGGTCGCATTTTCTGCGCCGAACCGGCGACCACTTCGGCGGAAAATGCTCTAGGCGCCGAGCAGCAAGCCGCCGCCGACCACCGCCATCGCGGCGCCTGCCACGCGGAACGGCAGCTTGACCGCATGCGTGCGCACCGCCAACGCAATGCCGACGCCGCCCGCATGCAGCAGCGCGGTCGCGACGACGAAGCCCGCCCCATAGGCGGCGGGATGGGCAAAACCCGGCAGCTCGGTGCCGTGCGCATGGCCGTGGAACAAGGCGAACAGGCCGACCAGGCTCATTGCCACGCCGACCGGCAAGCGCGTCCCGATCGCGATCAGCCCGCCGATCATCAGGACAGAGGCGGCGATCCCGAATTCCACCATCGGCATGGCGATACCGGACAGCGCCAAGCCTGCGCCTGCGATCATGACCGCGACGAAGGCGGCCGGCACCAGCCAAGTCGCGCGCTTGCCGAGCTGCGCCGCCCAGACGCCGACGCCGAGCATCGCCAGCATGTGGTCCAGGCCCATCAGCGGATGCAGGAAGCCGGCCGCGAAGCCGTGGCCATGCAGGCCGACGCCCGTGTGGGCAAAGGCGGGGGTTGCCAACGCCAGGCCCATCACGGCGGCGCTTGCGATGATACGTGTTGGTCTGTTCATGATCCCTGCATCCCTCTCTTGAAGCTTCCGTCACCTGATCTGCTATCGTTATATCAACCCGTCTCGTGCAACCCAAGGACCACCATGCCGCTCGACCGGACCTTGCCCGACCGCACCGCCCTGATCCTCATCGACCTGCAGCGCGCGGTCGACAATCCGCGCTGGGCGCGGCACGGACCGCGCAACAATCCCGGCGCCGAAGCCGCCGCGGCCGCGCTGCTGGCGCGCTGGCGTCGCCTCGGCTGGCCGATCGTCCACATCCGCCATGATTCGACCGAGCCGGAGTCGACCTACAAGCCCGGCGGACCCGGCCATGAATTCAAGCCCGAGGTCGCCCCCAGCGCCGACGAGACGATCATCGCCAAGCAGGTGAACAGCGCCTTCATCGGCACCGACCTCCACCGCCATCTGCGCGACATCGAGGCGCCGGCGGTGGTGATCCTCGGCGTCATCACCAACAACTCGCTGGAGGCGACGGTGCGCAACGCCGGCAATCTCGGCCACGTCGTGTTCGTGCCGGAGGACGCCTGCTTCACCTATGGCTGGAAGGACCTGCGCGGCAGGATCTGGGCGGCGGAGGATGTTCACGCCCTGTCGCTCGCGAACTTGCACGGCGAATACGCCACCGTCACCAGCAGCGCCGAGATCCTGGCCAACGTCCCCGCCGCCTAGGCGGCGGCGCCGGCCTCGTTGGCGTAGCGCTTGAAAAACGCGCCGGTCAGCACGCCCAGGACCAGCCAGAACACCAGGCTGGTGGCAATCGCGGCCAGGATGAACTTGTGCTCCAGCTCTTCCGGCGCGAGGCTGCCCGGATTGTCCGGCTGCGGCGCGCCGATGATGTGCGGCGCCGCAATCAACACAACCGCGATCGCATAGCCGTAGACGTTGCGCAGCCGCGCTGCGGCGAACAATCCGGCGCCAGTCGCTACCGCGGTGCCGATCCACCACAGCTGGCGGTCGAGCAAGGGCGCGGCTTCGGTGCCCGGCAGTTCCGGCGGCAAACCGAGGGCCGGCGCCAGGCTGAAGGTGGCGAATCCGGCCAAGCCCCACAGCAGGCCCCGGCGCCAATCCGCGCCCTTGCCGAAGAACACGATGGCGGCGGTCAGCAGGAACGCAAAGCCAACGCCGGTCACGACGTCCGCGCCGAGGGTGTGGAGATTGCGCTCCCAGCCGTCGGCCGGCGCCCAGGCCTCGCCGTCATGCTCATGCTCGGCGGTGCCCGCCTCGTGCGTATGGGACGTCGCTTCAGCGGTTGCCGGCTCCGCCGGCGCGCCGGCCTTCTCATAGCCCTCGGCCTCGAGGATCAGCGGCGTCGTGCCGAACATGTGCCCCGCCCAGTTCGCCACCCCGCCGCCGATGCCGGCGAGCAAGGCAACCGTCAGGAAGATGCGGAGATAGCTGAACATGACTGACCACGGCCCAAGCGGCCGCCCCTCATCTCGAATGCCGAAATACGTAACCGGGGCCGAAGCCCGACGGCTGCCTCAGTGGCAGGGGAAATTGTTGGCGTGGCGGGCGTCGTGCGCCGCATTGTGCAGGACATCCGCGCCAGCGAAGCCGATGCCGTAAACGAACACGGCGCCGAACACCGCGACGATCATGGCGGCGGCGAGCGCGGCCGTGCGGGCATTCGGTTTGGCTTGGGTCTGAGAAGCGGTGCGAATCTGCGACATGTCGATCCCCATCTGCCGCGCCTGCCCACCGGAAAGGGACGCTTGGTGCGCGGATTATCGTTCGGTTGGTAAAGTGCCCGAATTCCGTTGCCCTGGCAAGACTTAGCGCCTGCCGAAGGCCCTGAAATCAAGCTTCGTCGATAAGGTGCAGGAACGACCCGAAGACACTGCCCTGCCGGCGACCTTGCCTCCCCAGATTGCGACAGGCCGCGTCCTCCACCGCGAACAGCGACTCGCCCGGACCTTCCGACACCACGGTCGCGTAGTGGAATTCATGCCCGCGGAACGCGCCGCCGGCCTTGCCCACCGGGCTGTCTGCCAGCAGCGTGCCCTGGCGGTAGCCGAGATGCAGCTTGCGCTCGGCAAAGGACGTGACCACGGGCAGCAGGCCGGCCATGGCGTGACGCCGGCCCTCGGCATCGATCAGGCCTTCGCCCAGGGTCATGTAGCCGCCGCACTCGCCGTAGACCGCCGTGCCCTTGCGCGCGGCCTGCTGCAGCCCGTCCATGAAGGCGTGGTTTGCGGCAAGCCTGCCCGCATGCAGCTCCGGATATCCGCCCGGCAGATAGACCGCATCGGCCGCATGATCGGGCGCCTCACCGGCGAGCGGCGAGAACGGCACGATCTCCGCGCCCGCTGCGCGCCAGCCGAGCAAGGTCGCGGCGTAGCTGAAGCCGAATGCGACGTCGTCGGCGACCGCGATGCGCTGGCCGAGCGGCGGGAGCGTGCGCACAGGTTCGGCTTGCGCAAACGTTGGCGCGGATGCCAGCGCGCGCAGCGCATCGAGTTCGAGATGCGGCGCGAAGTGCGCGCACAGTCGGTCTAGGTAGCGGTCGAACGAGTCATGTTCGCGCGCCTGCACCAAGCCGAGATGGCGGCTCGGCAGCGCGATGTCGTCGAATGCCGGCAGATAGCCCAGCACCGGCAGGTCCGCGCGCGCGGCGGCCTGCGCCAGCATCGCGCGATGCCGCTCGCCGCCGACCTCGTTGAAGATCACGCCACCGACCTGGACATCGCGATGATGCCGCTTCAATCCTTGCAGCAATGCCGCCGCCGTCGCACCGATACCTTTGGCGCGCAGCACCAGCACCACCGGCAGCCGCGTGCGCGCCGCGATCTCCGCAGTCGAACCCGGCGCCAGCTCTGCATCGCTGGGCGCGCCGTCGAACAACCCCATGACGCCTTCGACGATCAGCAGCTCGGCATCGCGCATTGCCTGGTGCACCAGATGCGCCAGCGTTGCCGGCCGCATCGCCCAGCTGTCGAGATTGAAGCACGGCCGTCCGGTGGCGCGCGCATGGAACTGCGGATCGATATAGTCCGGCCCCACCTTGCACGACGCCACCGCCATGCCCCGCCGCTTCAACAGCGCGAGCAAGGCCAGCGTGACGGTGGTCTTGCCGCTGCCGGACGAGGCAGCGGCGATGATGAAGCCTTTGGTCATCGCGGAGCTTCGTGCATAGCGGACTCCCCTGCCCCCCTCGTGGGGGAAGGATACGGAGGCTTGGCGAGCGCAGCGAGCCTAGCCGTAGTTGGATGGGGGGGTGCGAGCGAAGATCGGCAAATAACTAGCGCTGCATCACCCCCCATCCCAGCCTTCCCCCACAAGGGGGGGAGGGGGCTTTGGTGAGGCGGGAAGCGGATATGAAGTGAAAACTGCTGGCACATCGCACTGCGCCGCTCAACCCGTCTGCCCCTGCCGCCGCGTGCCGAGCGGATCGGGCACCAGCACCCGCCCCTCCATGGCGCCAAGCCAATCGAGCGCCCCGCGCAGGCGGACGACCTCGCCGATCACCACGATGGCCGGCGGCTCTATGCCATTGGTGGCGACATCCGTCGCGCAGGTGCCGAGGGTCGATTCCAGCACGCGCTGATCGGCGCCGGTGGCCTTGCTCACCACCGCGACCGGCTCGCCCGGCAGGCGGCCGGCGGAGATCAGGCGCGTCGCGATCGGCTCGATATGCTTCAGCGCCATGTAGATCACGATCACCGGCGAGCCCTTGGCGACGGCGTTCCAGTCGACACCGTCCGGGACCGCGCCGCCGGCATCGTGGCCGGTCAGGAACGTGACCGCGTGGTTGCAATCGCGGTGCGTCACCGGGATGCCGGCGTATGCGAGACCGCCGATGCCGGCGCTGATGCCGGGCACGATGCGGAACGGCACGCCGGCTTCGACCAGCGACATCGCCTCTTCGCCGCCACGCCCGAACACGAAGGGATCGCCGCCCTTGAGGCGCAGCACGCGCTTGCCCTCGCGCGCCAGCTGGATGAGGCGCAGGGAGATATCCGGCTGCTTGGCCGACGGCTTCCCGCCGCGCTTGCCGGCGTACTCCAGCGTCGCGCCCGGGCGCGCCAGCTGCAGCGTCGCCTCGTCGACCAGCGCGTCATAGACCACGACGTCGGCGGTGGTGAGCCCGCGCAGGGCAAGCAGGGTCAGCAGCCCGGTCGTGCCGGGCCCCGCGCCGGCCAGCCACACCCAGCCCGGCTCGATCCCGGGCAGCGTTTCCAATATCTCGTTCATGCCCCGATCCTAGAGACGGCCTGCCCGGCGACTAGCCAGATTCAGACCCCAAACGCTAGAATAGCGCCATGACTCGCAAGCCAGAAGGCCCGTTGCGCCGCGGCTGGACGACAGGCGCTTGCGCCACCGCCGCGACCAAGGCCGCCTTCACCGCGCTCCTCACCGGTGAATTCCCGGACCCGGTTGAAATCCTGCTGCCGAAAGGCGAGCGGCCTAGCTTCGCGCTGGCGCGCCGCAACCATGGCAAGACCTGGGCCAGCGCCGGCATCGTCAAGGACGCTGGCGACGATCCCGACGTCACGCACCTCGCGCTCATCATCTCCAAGGTGCGCGTCCTGCCCGAAGGCGGCGGCGTGCAGTTCAAGGCGGGCGACGGCGTCGGCACCGTCACCAAGGCGGGCCTGCCGATCGAGCCCGGCGAGCCCGCGATCAATCCGGTGCCGCGCCGCATGATGGCGGAGGTGATCGAGGAGGTCGCGGTCGCCTACGGCGCGGAGCCCGACGTGGAGATCGAGATCTCGGTGCCCGGCGGCGCGGAGCTGGCGAAGCAGACCTGGAACCCGCGCCTCGGCATCGTCGGCGGCATCTCGATCCTCGGCACCACCGGCATCGTGCATCCGTTCTCCTGCTCGGCCTGGATCGCCTCGATCCATCGCGGCATCGACGTCATCCGCGCGGCCGGGCTGGAGCACGCCGCGGCCTGCACCGGCTCGACCACCGAGAGCGCGGTGCAGCAGCGCTACGGCCTGCCGGAGTTCGCGTTCATCGACATGGGCGACTTCGCCGGTGCCGTGCTCAAGTATCTCCGGCAGCACCCGATCAAGCGCCTGACCCTGGCCGGCGGCTTCGGCAAGTTCTGCAAGCTGGCAGACGGTTTCCTCGACCTTCATTCGGGACGTAGCCAAGTGAATCTCGAGGTTCTCGCGCGCTGGGCTGGCGAGCAGGGCGCGAACGACTTGACCCGCAAGCTGATCAAGGAAGCAAATACCGCCAGCGAAGTCTTGACCATCGCGCAGCAGCAGAACATCCCGCTGGGCAACGTGGTGGCGGAGAAAGCGCAGCAGGTCGCGCTCGAAGAGGTGAACGGCAAGGTCGCGATCGAGGTGCTGGTCTACGATCGGGATGGCAAGATGGTCGCCGGCACGGGCTTCAACTGACATGCGGGTATTGATCCTCGGCGGCACGCAGGAAGCCTTCCAGCTCGCCGAGCAACTGGCGGCGCAAGGCGGCGTCGCGTTCATTTCCTCCCTCGCCGGCCGCACGCGCGAACCACGCCGGCCCAAGGGCGAGGTGCGCACCGGCGGGTTCGGCGGCACGGAGGGCCTGGCGCGCTATCTGCGCGATGAGTGCATCACGCACCTCATCAACGCCACGCATCCCTTCGCCGCGCAGATGAGCGCGAACGCGGTTGCTGCCGCTGAGATGGCGAGCGTGCCGCTGCTGCGCCTGCTGCGCCAAGCCTGGACCGCACGGCACGATGACCGCTGGGTCGCGGTGCGCCATGCGGCGGAAGCGGCGGAGCTGTGCCGGCGCGAAGGCGGCCGGATCTTCCTCACCCTCGGCTCGGGCGAGCTCGATGCGTTCGCGGAGATCCACAATGCACATTTCCTGGTGCGCATGGTCGACACGCCGGAGCGATTGCCGTTGCCCGACTACCGCGTCATCACCGCGCGCGGCCCGTTCTCGTTGCAGGACGAGCTGCGCCTGCTGGCCGAGCATCACATCGGCCTGATCGTCGCCAAGAACAGCGGCGGCGAGGCGACCTACGCCAAGATCGAGGCGGCGCGCCGCATGGGTCTGCCCATCGTCATGATCGAACGGCCTGCGATTGCGCTTGACCCACGCTCGCCGGCGGTCGCAAGCGTCGAGGACGTGCTCGCCTGGATCACGCAGCAGGCTCGCTGACCTCCACCCGCGGCAGCGTGCGCACGCGCGAGGCGAGCAGCACCGGCAGCGACAGCGCGTAACCGGCGACGCAGGCCCACAGCACCGGCGTCAGTCCGAACCGCTCGGCGAACACGCCGGCCAGGATGGCGCCGAGCGGTCCCGGCACGTTGCCGCACATCGAGATCACCACCGCCGCGCGGCCGAGCACGGCGTTGTCGATGTGATGCTGGCGCAGGGCGCGCTCGAGTGAAAAGGCGTAGGCGAGGCCGAAGTCGCTGATCAGCTGGCCCAGCACCAGCAAAGGGATCACCAGCCAGGTGCCGACGAAGAACCCGGCGAGCGGCAGCAGCACGTGGCCGAGTGCTGCTGCTGCGATCCCGACGATCATGCCGGGACCGGCGGGCGTCGCCGCAGCGATGCGCGTCGTCACCACGGCCGCGGCGAGCGCCGCCGCGCCGCCGCAGCCGACGATGATGCCGAGCGCCGCCGGCGAGACCTGCAGGTCGCGGAACAGGTAGAGCACGTAGAACGCGCCGATCGCGCCGCCGCAGATCGCGCGGATGATCTTGGCGAGCGCCAGCGGCCGGAACAGGTGATGGCGGAAAATGATGAGGAAGCCGACCTTGAGATCGTCCCAGGTGATGCGCGCGCCGTCGCCGTGCGCAGGCGGCGCCTCGATGTGCGGCAAGCGCCAGAGCAGCAACGCCGAGACCAGGTAGCTGACGGCATCGCACAGGATCGCGACCGGCGCGCCCAGGGTCTGCACCAGCAGGCCGCCGATCGGCGGGCCGACGATCTCCGATGCCGCCGCGGTGGATTCCTGCTTGGCATTGGCGTCGAGCAACCAGCGCTTCTCGATCAGCGTCGGGACGTAGGCAAGGTGCGCGCACTCGAACAACAGGCTGCAGGTCATCACCACGAAGGACACGATGAGCAACTGCACCAGCGAGAAGCCGCCGAGCCAGGCGGCAAGCGGAACGGTGAACAGCAGCCCGGCGCGGAGAAGGTCGGTCGCGATCAGCAGCGGCCGCCGCCGCACCCGGTCGATCAGCACGCCCGCCGCCAGGCCGAAGATCAGGTACGGCAGCGACATCGCGAGATTGAGCCAGGCTAGATCCATCGGCCCCGAGCCCAGCAGCATCACGGCGCTGAGCGCGATGGCTTCGCGCCCCACGCGCGTCCCGAACGCCGAGGTCGCCTGCGCGCCCCACAAATGCAGGAACCCACGATGGCGCCAGAGCGTGGTCACCAGCGCTCCCCACGCTTGCTTTTCCTCTTCCCCCCTTGTGGGGGAAGGATGCGTAGGCTTAGCGAGCGCAGCGAGCTTAGCCGAAGCTGGATGGGGGGTGCCGCCGCACGAACGCTTGAGGCGAAGCACCTGCAGAATGCGTCGCCGCTGCACGCGCTTGTCTGACATCGTGCGGCGGCACCCCCCATCCCAACCTTCCCCCACAAGGGGGGAAGGGGCTCACCGGAGTGGGGATCGTCGTCCATTCAGCGCGGCAACATCTCAGGACCGCGCCTTCGCCTTGGGCCGCAGGATGTGACGGTGATCGGCGTGATACAGCCGGCTGTCCTCGAAATCGCGCTTGCCGAAGACGCGGCCGACCAGGATCAGGGCCGTGCGGGTGATCTTGGTCTCCTTCACCTTGCCCTTGATGTCGCCGAGGGTGCCGAAGATCGCTTCCTGGTCCGGCCAACCGACGCGGAACGCCACCACCACCGGGCAGTCCGCGCCGTAGTGCGGCGTCAGCTCCGCCACCACCTTGTGGATGTTGCGCACCGAGAGATGGATCGCGAGGGTCGCGCCGGACTTGCCCAGCGTCGCAAGGTCCTCACCCTCGGGCATCGGCGAGGCCGCGCCATCGGTGCGCGTGATGATGATGGTCTGGCTTACTTCCGGCAGCGTCAGCTCGGTCTTCAGCATCGCC
>DATEOK010000506.1:0-10109 GCA_035274225.1 Dongiaceae bacterium | reverse complement strand
GCTGTACCACCAGTCCGCCTTCGCTCTTGGCGACGGAAGCGACGACGCCGCCATGGATCATCTCGGCGCCGGCCGCGTGCCGGCGCAGGTGGTAGCGGAGGCCGTCTCGTACCAGGCCAGGTGCAGTGGCGAGCATCGTGCCCAACACGCCCAGCTTCGCCGGTCCCGGCCGTGGCGCCGCTTCGACCACCGCGACGACCTCGGCCCCGCCCTCGATCAGTTCCGCTGCCAGTTGCAGGTTCAACGGGCCGTTGCCGGCAATGAGCACGCGCCGGCCGGGTAATCTTCGCGCGGTGCGCCACAAAGTCTGCGCCGCGCCCGTGGTCATGACGCCCGGCAGCGTCCAGCCCGGCACCGGCCAGCCGCGTTCATAGGCGCCGGTTGCAACGATGGTGGCCTTTGGCGCGAAGCGATAACTGCGTCCCTCCGCCACTGCCGCGAACAGTCCCGGCTCGAACGCGCCCCAGATCGTGACGCCGCTGCGGATCTCGACGCCCAGGCGCCGCGCGGTCTCGATCAGGGCCGCACCTTCGCGGTGCTGACCGTCCGGCGCGGCGGCTTCCGCCGTGTCGATGCTGACTTGCTTGAAATACTGGCCGCCCGGCTGCGCGCGTTCGTCGACCACAACCACCGTAGCGCCGGCGCGGCGCGCCGCGATCGCCGCCGACAGGCCGCCTGGTCCTGCGCCGATCACGAGCACCTCCGGCCGCTCGACCGCACCGTCGCCGGACTCCGGCGCCGCCGTGTCGGTCATCGGCGCGAGCGCCCGACCATGCGCCTGGCGGCGCACCTGCAGTGGCCGATCGACCTTGGTCATGCAGGCCCGCTGTTCCGGCTTGCCGTCGATCTCCACCAGGCAGTCCTGGCACACGCCCATGCCGCAGAACATGCCGCGCTCCGCCGCGTCACGGGTGGTGCGCAGCGCGAGGATGCCGTGCGCCGCCAGCGCGGCCGCGACACTCTCGCCCGCGCGCGCGGCGATCGGAGTTCCTTCGAACGCGATCTCGATGGTATCGCTCATCCCTCGCGCTCGGAACGGCGGTGGCGGACCAGCGCCATCAGGCGGCGATCCCGCCAGGCGACGCGCTCGGCCCATCGCTCGAGTGGCAGCTGGGCGCGGCGTTCCGCCGCCACCTTGGCCACCAGCTCCGGCGTCCACGGATCATGCTGGCCGCGCTCCGCACCCATGCGGGAATAAGACGGACCCATCTTTGCGGCATGCGCGGCAATGCCGCCCTGCGTGTTGAGGTCGGCGGTCTCGAACGGCCCGATGACCGACCAGCGCAGGCCAAGGCCGTCGCGCACGATCCGGTCGACATCCTCGACCGAAACGACTCCGTCGCGCACCAGGCAATAGGCCTCGCGCAGCAAGGCGCCCTGCAGGCGGTTGAATACGAACCCTTCGACTTCCTTGTGCACCAGCACCGGCTCCATGCCGCAGGACTGCAGCAGCGCGGTGGCGGCCTCGACGGCGGCTGCTTCGGTGAACGGCGCCGGCACGATCTCCACCACGCGGATCAGGAATGGCGGGTTCCCCGGGTGCGTCACCAGGACCCGATGACGCCCGGCGAGCGTGTCGGCAAAAGCACTGGCTGGGATGAAAGAGGACGCACTCGCCAAGACCGCCACCGGCAGCGCCAGCCGGTCCAGCTCGGCAAACAACTCCTTTTTCAGCTCCAGAACTTCCGGCGCGCACTCCTGCACGTAGACCGCGTTCTCGACCGCCTGGGCGAGATCGCCGGCGAGCGTAACTCGTTGCGCCACCGCGTCCGGCGCCTCGTCCAGCAGCCCATAAGCATGCAAATCGTCGAGCCTGGCGCGCAGCAATCCGGGGACCGCGGCGCGGCGAGTCTCATCCGGTTCGAACAACCGGACCTGCCGGTTCGCACTGGCAAAGACCACGGCAAAGGCAACGCCGATGCTGCCTCCGCCAATGACGGCCACGGCGCCGTCCCTGCCGCTTCCGGATCGATCAGTCATTTTCGTCATCGCACCCCATCGACGGCGCGCACGATAGCATTGCGCCGTCTCAGCGCAAGACAGGCCTCCTCAGGATGGTTGAAGTTGCCATGCCCGTGGTGGATGATGCCGCCGATCCTGCCTTGAGAACCACACTCCAATGAAGCACCTCCACCCGCTGCGTCACCCGACACCCTCGATCGCCGGACTAAGCCATGGCGCGTAAGCCCGCGGCCAAGCGCACCGCCAGCAATCCGCGCCGCCCGCGCGGCACCGGCGCTTCCTACGTCCATGAGCAGCTCAAGAACCGCATCCTGCACCTGGAGCTGATGCCCGGCACTTTGCTCGACGAGACCGAGATCAGCCGGCAATTCGGCGTCTCGCGCTCGCCGGTGCGCGAAGCGCTGATCCGGCTGTCGGCCGAAGGGCTGGTGCAGAACTTCCGCAACCGCACCGCCATCGTCGCGCAGTTCGACATCGCGGCGCTGCCGTCCTATTTCGACGCCATGCAGATGCTCTATCGCCTGAGCTGCCGGCTGGCCGCCAACAACCCCAACCCGGCGAAGCTGGAGAAGCTGCGCCGCGACCACGAGGAGCATGAGCGCGCCCTGCGCCGACGCGACATCCGCAACATGGTCCGCCTCAATCGCGACTTCCACATGACGATCGCGGAGATGACCGGCAATCCCTATATCGCCGGCTGGACCAGCGGAATCCTCGACCAGGGTCAGCGGCTGCTCGGCCTCTACGGCATGCATCTGCCGGATCGGGTAAGCGGTGATTTCCTGAAGTCCCATCGCGAGATCTTGAACGCGATCGCAAAGAAGGACCCGGATGCCGCGGAGGCCGCGGGCCGCGCCGATGCGCAGTCGTTGATCGACGAATTCATGGGCAGCCTTGCGAACCGGCCCGGCATGAAGGTCAGCTTCAAGTAGCCACGCGCACGGCGCGCGCATCCGTTCCTATTTCGACGGCGCCGCACGGCCCCGCGCGTCGGCGCATGTCGCTTGACGTTGTATACACCGCGTATACTATGAATGGAGGATCGCAGGCCGCGATCCCACAATGCTGCTGAATCTCCTTGCCACAAAGGCGAGAGCCAAATCGGGAGGCAACAAAATGGCATTCACAGTTTCGCGTCGTGGGCTCGCCGGCTTCGCGGCGGGCGCTACCACGGCCGGGTTCGTCATCTCGTCCGCACAGGCCGACACCCTGGATGAGACCCTGAAGAACAACGTGCTCCGCGTCGGCATCCATCCGAATTCCCCGCCGTTCTCCTCGCGCAACGCCGCCGGCGAGTACGAGGGCTTCGACGTCGCGATCGCCAACAAGCTGGCGGAAGAGCTGAAGATCGAGAAGGTCGAGTTCATCCCGACCGAGACCGCGCAGCGCGTGCCGTTCCTGGTCGCCAACACCATCGACATCTCGCTCGGCGGCCTGACGCGCAACTCGGAGCGCGCCAAGCTGATCGAATACACCGTCCCGCTCCACACCGAAGTCATGGGCGTGCTGACCACCGACAAGGTCAAGATCGCCAGCTACGAGGAGCTGAACGATCCGAAATACACCATCGTCGATGTGCGCAGCGCCTGGACCATCGACTGGGCCAAGGAGAACCTGCCCAAGGCCAAGCTGGAAATCGTCGACACCAACGCCGACGTCGTCCGCATGGTGGCGCAAGGCCGCGGCGACGCGATCGTCGAGATGCTCGACTTCTTCATGGCGTTCACCAATGATCATAAGGACGTGAAGTGGCAGGTGCTGCCGGCCAAGATCGACCTTGGCTGGGATGCGATCGGCGTGCAGAAAGGTAACTATGCGCTGCGGGACTGCCTCAACATCGCGCTCTACAAGCTGCATGCCTCGGGCTTCGTCGATGCCGAGTGGAAGAAGGTTTTCGGCTCGGAGATGCTCGAGAAGGTCCCCTTCCAACCCTATTTCTGATCAACGGCCAAGCGGGCGGGCCCGGATCAGGGCCTGCCCGCGGACCATTGCGATTTGAACTACACATTTCAGTTCAATGTGATCTTCGCGCACCTGCCGGAATTCCTGCAGGGCGCGATGGTGACTCTGGGGCTGGCGCTCGCGGGGTTCTGGGGCGGCGCTCCGTTCGCATTGATGCTAGCCTTTGCCAGGACTTCGGGACCGAAATGGGCGAAGCGGCTGGCCGGCGGATATGTCACCTTCATCACCAACACGCCGGTGCTCATCCATATCTGGTTCCTGTTCTACGGCCTGGGTGACCTCGGCATCCTGCTCGGCAAATACACCGCTGTCATCATCGCCTTGATGGCCGCGACCTCGGCCTATGGCTGCGAGATCATGCGCGCCGGCTTCCTCTCGGTGCGGCGCAGCGAGATCGAGGCGGCCGAGACCCTCGGCTTTTCCCGCGTCCAGACCGTTTGGTACGTCATCGTCCCCCACATCGTGAAGACGGTCTATCCCGCGCTCGCCAACTTCTTCATCGTGCTGACGCTGTCGACCTCGCTGGCGATGATCGTCGGCGGCGAGGAGCTGCTGGGCACCGCGTTCAATGTCGCATCGGAGAATTATCGGCACCTCGAGGCCGTCGTCGTCGCGGCCGGGCTCTATGTCGTGATCACATTCGCGGTCAGCCTGTCGCTCGCGCTGGTCGGGCGGTGGGCGTTCCGCGTCAAGGCGAAGATCTTCTGACATGGAACAGATCCTCCAACAGCTGCCGGAATTCTTCAGCCCGATCAACGTCCGCATCCTGGCGCAGTCGATGGCGGTCACCCTCGCACTGACCTTCTTCGGCTGCGGCCTCGGTTTCCTGTTCGCCTTCTTCATCGTGTTCGCGCGGCAGACGCCCGGTCATTGGGCGCTGCCGTTGCGTGCAGCAGCGATCTTTTTCGTCGAGATGTTTCGCCGGATCCCGTTTCTTGTGACCGGCTACCTGGTGCTGTTCTTCCTCTCGGCCATCATCAGGAACCCGTCGCTGTTCGTCATCGCGCTAGTGGCGATCTTCATCTACGCCACCGCCTATACCGCCGACATCGTTCGCGGCGGCTTCGAATCGGTGCCGCGCACCCAGATCGAGGCGGCCCAGGCGATGAATTTCGGCCGCTGGCGCACCCTCCTCCACGTCATCGTCCCGCAATCCTGGCCGGTCATCCTGCCGCCGGCGATAGTGTTCATGGTGGCGTTCGTCAAGGATACCGCGGTGGTCAGCCAGCTCGGCGTGTTCGAGCTCGCCTTTCGGGGCCGCGAGCTCAACAATCACGGCTTCTCTGGAATCCTTGTCTACAGCACCATCGCCTTGCTCTATTTCGCGATGTCCTATCCACTCACCCGCTTCGGCCATTGGTTGGAGAAACGGCTTGCCACACCTCGAAGTCAGAAACCTCAGCGCAAGCTACGGTGACCTGCAGGTCCTGCACGGCGTCGACCTATCGTTCGAGAAGGGCGAGGTGGTCGCGCTGATCGGCCCGTCCGGTTCCGGGAAGTCGACGATCCTGCGCGTGCTGGTGGGACTAACACCCTGCACCGGCGGCGAGATGATCCTTGACGGCCAGCCGATCCAGCAAGGCTCCGCGGCCAGCGTGCGGGCGGCGCGCGACAAGATGGCGATCGTGTTCCAGCAGTACAACCTGTTCCAGAACATGGACGTGATGCGCAACGTCACGATCGCGCCGGTCAAGATCAAGGGCCGCCCCCGCGCCGAGGCCGAGGCGGATGCGGCGCGGATCCTGAAGCGCGTCGACCTCGCCGACAAGAGCCACGCCTATCCCGACGAACTGTCCGGCGGCCAGCAGCAGCGCGTCGCGATCGCCCGCGCGCTGGCCTTGAAGCCGGAGATTCTGCTGCTGGACGAGGTGACCTCCGCACTCGACCCCGAGCTGGTCAACGAGGTGCTCGACACCATCCGCGGCCTCGCCAAGGACGGCATGACCATGTTGATCGTCAGCCACGAAATGGCGTTCGTGCGCGAGGTCGCGAGCAAGGTGGTGATGATGGACAAGGGCAAGGTGGTGGAAGTCGGCACTCCCGCCGACATCTTCGACCGGCCGCGCAGCGAGCGTGCGCGCGAGTTCGTCGGCAAGATCCTGCGCCACTAACCCAGTGTCACGCCGCCTGCCGCAGCGAAGAATAGCGCGCGATATCGATGGACGGTTTGCGCCCGAGCACCAGCTCCGCCGTGGTCAGGGCGGAGATCGGCCCGGCGGTGAAGCCGGTCCACGGGAAGAAGTTGAAGTAAAAACCCTTGTGTCCCGGCGCCTCGCCGATCACCGGTTTCCAATCCGCCGTGCCGTTGACGATCGCCGCCCAGGTGCGGACCAGGTGCGCACCTGCCACCGCCGGCACCACAAGCTGCGCCGTCTTCAGGTTCTCGATCATGGAATGAGGGTCGACGATCGGATAGCCGCTGTCCGGATCGACGCGCGCCGGCCAGCCGCCGCCGATCAGCAGGGTGCCGTTGGCGGTCTGCTTCAGCGACAGGCGGTGCCCGGCGGCATAGACTAGGTGCTTGATGATCGGCGCGACCGGCGCGGTCACGTTGACCTGGATCGGGAAACCCTGCACTGCAACCTCGATGCCCAGCATCCGCGCGACCTTGCCGCCGCTGGCGCCCGCGCAGTTCACCACCCGCCGCGCGCGGATCGTGCCGCCGGCGGTGGTGGCGAGGAACCCGCCATCGGCTGCTTCAAGCGCCTGCAGCTCGGTGTAGCGGTGGAACACCGCGCCGGCCTCCTGCGCGCGCCTGGCGAAGGCGGCGGTGGCCTTGAGCGGATTGGCCTTGCCTTCGATCGGGCAGTAGCAACCGCCGACCGCCCGGGTGGAAGCGTACGGCGCGAGCTGCAGCAGCTCCTCCCTGGTCAGCGCATGGATGTCGAGGCCATGCGCGCGCTCGAGGCTCATCCGCCGCTCGATGTCGCGCATCTGCTCCGGCCGGTCCGCGATCAGGATGCCGCCGCCGATCCGCACTTCGAGATCGGCGTCGAGCTCCGCCTCCAGGCCGCGCCACAGATTGATGGCCTCGATCAGCATCTCGACCACCGGCGCGAAGTTGCGCGCCCACGCATCGCCCTCTTCCAGGAAGGTGATGTGCGGGATCTGGGCGTGGAAGCTGCCGGCGTTGGCGCCGGAGGCCTGCATGTTGAGTTCGTCGCGCTCGATCAGCGTCACTTCGGCGCCGGCGCGGGCCAAGTAATAGGCCGTCGCGCAGCCCGCAAGTCCCCCGCCCACAATGAGAATATCGGTTTTGCTGCTGGACATCGCTGTATACACAGAGTACACAATATCGCGCTCCCAAAGCAGGCGCAATCGAGGGAAAATCGGCCATGACTCACCAGTTCCGCGGCAGCTACGGCGTGACGATCACCCCCTTCACCGAAGACGGGAAGAAGATCGACATCGCGGCCTGGAAACGGTTCGTCGACTGGCAGATCGAATGCGGCTCGCCGGGCATCATCATCCTCGGCACCACGGGCGAGTTCCTCACTTTGACCGATGACGAGCGCACGCAGTTCGTCGAGGCGACCGTCAAGCACGTGCGCAAGCGCATGCACGTGCTGGTCGGCACCATGAACGCCTACACGCCGAACGCCGTGCGCTACAGCCGAGAGGCGGAGAAGCTCGGCGCCGACGGCCTCATGATCATTCCGCCATACTACTACACGCCGACCGAGGACGAGATCTACGCCTACTACAAGGCGATATGCGAAAAGATCTCGATCCCGGTCATGCTCTACAACAACCCTTACACCTCGAACGTCGACATGTCGGCGCAGTTCGTCGCGCGGCTGACCGCGGATTTCGAGCAGATCCGCTACATCAAGGAAGCCAGCCAGGAGATGGCGCGGGTCTACGACATCGTCGAGCTGACCAAGGGCGTGATGAACGTGTTCGCCGGCCAGCGCATCGTCGAATCCTATCTCTATGGAGCGGTCGGCTACGTCAATCCGTACTGCAATTTCATCCCGCGTGCGTCGACCCGCATCTGCGACTACTGCGCCGAAGACCGCTGGACCGACGCCAAGAAGATCGAGCGCCTGATCAACAAGATGTACGCAATCACCCAGGCCGGCCATCCGACGTACGGGCACCAGTGCTATTCTAAGGCGCTGTCCGCCGCCGCCGGCTATCCGGTCGGCGACGTGCGGCCCCCGCTCACCACCTTCAAGGAGCTCGGCAAGGAAGGCGAGGTGCGGGTGAAGAAGCTGAAGCAGGTGATGAAGGAGATCGACGTGCTGATGGACAGCCTCGACGGCAAGCGGATGCGCTCGGCCGCGGAGTAGATCGGGGTCCCATGCCGACCCCGCTGCTGTTCACGCCGCTCACCCTGCGCGGTCTCACGCTGCGCAACCGCGTCGTCCTCTCGCCGATGTGCCAGTACCAGGCGGTCGAAGGCCGGATGCAGGAGTGGCACTACCAGCATCATTCCCGCTTCGCCAGCGGCGGTCTCGCCCTCGGCTTCGTCGAAGCGACGGGCGTGACCCGCGACGGCCGCATCACCCACGGCTGCACCGGCATCTGGGAGGATGGGCAGGTCCCTGCCCTCAAGCGCATCGTCGATCTCTATCACCAGTATGGCGCGGCCTGCGGCATCCAGATCGGCCACGCCGGCCGGCGCGCCAGCGCGGAGCGGCCATGGGACGGCGCCGCGCCGATCCAGCGCCATGACGGACCGGAAGCTGCGTGGCAGCGCGTCGGACCCAGCGCGGTACCGGAACGCGACGGCTACCCGGCGCCGCGCGAACTGACCGAGAGCGAGATCGAGGATCTGGTCGGCGCCTTCGTGAGCGCGGCCAAGCGCGCCCTCGCCGCAGGATTCGACGTGCTCGAGATCCACGGCGCCCACGGCTACCTGATCCACTCGTTCTTTTCGCCGATCTCCAACCGGCGCAGCGACGCGTTCGGCGGCACGCGTGACAAGCGCATGCGCTTCCCGCTGCTGGTGGCGGAGGCGGTGCGCGCCGCCTGGCCCGCGGACAAGCCGCTGTTCTACCGGACCTCATCGGTCGACGGCATCGCTGGCGGCGTGACGATCGAGGATACAGTCGCGCTGGCGCAGGCGTTGAAGGCGCGCGGCATCGACCTGCTGGATTGCTCTTCCGGCGGCATGTCGGGGCCGGCGACCCTGTCATCGGCCAAGATCACGCCCGGCTACCAAGTGCCTTATGCCGCAGCGGTGCGTCGGCAAGCGGACCTGCCGACCATGACGGTCGGCGCGATCCTGGAGCCGCAACAAGCGGAAGACATCCTCGCAGCCGGCGATGCCGACCTGATCGCCATCGGCCGCCAGCTGATCGCCGAGCCACACTGGCTCTATCGCGCGGCCCTTGCGCTGGGCCAACCAGACCCCGCCGCTGTCTTGCCCAGCTACTACGGCTTCTACCTGGCGCGCCGGGCAAGCGTCCTGGATCCGGCAAAGCGCTCCTGACGATCAATCGCAGATGCTGCAAGGGGAAGTTGGTGGGCCCGGCAGGACTCGAACCTGCGACAACACCGTTATGAGCGGCGCGTTCTAACCACCTGAACTACAGGCCCCCAAGGGTCAGAATACCGGGATCAAAGGACCGAAGGCCAGCTTTAAGCTGGCCTTCGTCACGTCAGGTATCCAGGAAGCTGCGCAGCTTGCGCGAGCGGCTGGGATGCTTGAGCTTGCGCAGGGCCTTGGCCTCGATCTGGCGGATGCGCTCGCGGGTGACCGAGAACTGCTGGCCGACTTCCTCGAGGGTGTGGTCGGTGTTCATGCCGATGCCGAAGCGCATTCTTAGGACACGCTCTTCGCGTGCCGTGAGCGTTGCAAGCACGCGGGTTGTGGTCTCGCGCAGATTGGCCTGGATCGCGGCATCGAGCGGCAGCACCGCGTTCTTGTCCTCGATGAAGTCGCCGAGATGGCTGTCCTCCTCGTCGCCGATCGGCGTCTCGAGGCTGATCGGCTCCTTGGCGATCTTCAGCACCTTGCGCACCTTCTCGAGCGGCATCATCAGCTTCTCGGCCAGCTCTTCCGGCGTCGGCTCGCGGCCGATCTCGTGCAGCATCTGGCGGCTGGTGCGCACCAGCTTGTTGATGGTCTCGATCATGTGCACCGGGATGCGGATGGTGCGCGCCTGGTCGGCGATCGAGCGGGTGATCGCCTGCCGGATCCACCACGTCGCGTAGGTCGAGAACTTGTAGCCGCGGCG
>DATEOK010000505.1:0-12276 GCA_035274225.1 Dongiaceae bacterium | reverse complement strand
CGAATCGGGCGCCAGGGTCATGGCGCGGTCGAGCGCGGCTTCGGCCTCGGCGGCGCGGCCGGCGGTGAACAAGGCGAGGCCCTTGGCGGCATGCGCGTCCGCGAGGTCGGGCTCAAGCTCCAGCGCCAGCGCACATTGGGCAAGGATGGTCTCGAACGAGGTCGCGGGGTCGCCCATGCACAGCAGGTAGGAATCGCAGTTGGCGATCGCGGCATAGGCGCGGGCATAGCGCCGGTCGATGGCAACGGCCTTTTCGAACATCTGCCGCGCGACCTTCATCGCGCGCTGGCCCCAGCCGCTGCGCAGGAAGAAGGAGCGGCCGAGCAGGTAGTATTGATAGGCCTCCGCATTGGCGGTCGGACGCCGTGCGATCGCGGCCAGCTCCTCCGGCAGCAGCCGCACCTTCAGCGCCGCGGCGACGTTGCGCGCGATCTCGTCCTGCAGCGCCAGGATGTCGGTCAGCGCGCGGTCGTAGCGCTCCGCCCACACTTGGCCCTCGGTCTTGCCGTCGATCAGCTGCACGGTGATGCGCACGCCGCCGCCGGCGGCGCGCACGCTGCCTTCCAGCAGGTAGCGCACGCCCAGCTCCTTTGCCGCCTGCTGCAGCCGCACCGGCTTGCCGCGATAGACGGCGACCGCGTGGCGCGCCACCACGAACAGGCCCGACACCCGCGACAGGTCGGTGATGATGTCCTCGGTCAGGCCGTCGGCGAGGTTGCCCTCCTCGCCTTCCGGACCGACGGCAAGCAACGGCAGCACGGCGATCGTGGGCCGCGCATCGGCGGTTGCTTCGCCGTCCGGCAATCCGGCGCGGCGCAGGCCTTCGGCAAAGCGGCTGCGCAACGCCTCGGGCTCGAGCGCCATCACCTGCATCACGCTCGCGACCGTCGCGCCCGGCGAATAGTGGCGGACTTTCTCCACGGCCGCCGCCGCCTCCGCGCGCCAGCCGAGCTGGCCATAGGCGGCGGCGATGACGCGATGGCCCCAGGTCAGGTGCGGCCGCTCCAGCAGCGCCTTGGCGGCGGCCTCGACCGCCAGCTCGTAGCGCCCGGCGATGAAGTGCGCCAGCGCCACGCCGACGTGGCGGTTGAAGTTCAGGGGATCGAACGGGCTCAGCTTCTCGGCGCGCTCGAAATACTGCATCGCCAGCGCGTCATGGCCGCGATAGACATGGCAATAGCCGCCGCGGATCCAGGCCCAGGCCGCGTTGGGATCGAGGGTCAGGGCCTTGTCGATCAGCGCCGCGGCATAGTCGAGGTTGCGCCCCAGCGTCGCCTCGGCGGCGCCGACCATCGCGAGCACGTCCGGATCCTCGTTGTCGAGCCGGAGGGCAGCCCGCGCCAGGCGCAAGCCCTCGGCGCGGGTCGCGTCCAGGTCCGCTGGCCAGCCGTTGACGTACTGCCAGAAGTGGCACCAGGCGCCGAGCGCATGGGCCAGCGCATAGTTCGGCTCCAGCGCGATCGCACGCTGCGTCAAGGCGAGCGCCTCGATGCCGCCCTCCCGGGTCAGCGCCCAGACCTGCGGCAGCGCCCCCATGATGTAGTCGTAGGCCTCCATGCTGCCCGGGCGCTTGCGGCGCGCGCGCTCGATCTCGACGCTGCGGATGGTGGGCGCGATGGCAGCGATCACCTCGCCGGTGATGCGGTCCTCCAGCGCGAACACATCCTCCAGCTTGCCGTCATAGTGGCTGGCCCAGATCTGCGCGCCGGTCGCAGCCTCGACCAGGCGCGCGTTGATGCGTACTGTGCTGTCGGCACGACGCACGCTGCCCAGCACGACGTAGCGCACGCCAAGCTCGCGCGCGACCAGCGCCAGGTCGATGGGCTGGCCGCGATAGCGCTGGGTGGAGCTGCGCGCGATCACGATCAGCGAGCGTATGCGGGAGAGGGCGGCGGTGATCTCCTCCGCCACGCCGTCGGCAAGGAATGAGCCATCGGCTTCGCCGAGCGTCTCGAACGGCAAGACGGCGATGGCCGGACGCCCCGCCGGTTCCGCGCTCTCCGGCGCGGTGTCCTCGGCCACGTCGGCGATGAAACGCACGCCGCGGCCGTGCACGGTCTTGATCCACTTCTGCTGCTCGCCATCGTCGCCGATGGCGCGGCGGGCGGATTTGATGCGGCTGGCCACCGCCGCGTCGGAGACGATGCGGCCCTTCCAGATCGAATCGATCAGTTCGTCCTTGGTGATGAGGCGGCCGGGATTGCGCGCGAGGTGGGAGATCAGCTCGAGCACCTGGGGCTCGACCGCGACGAGCGCGCCTGCGCGCCACAGCTCGAAGGCCGCGAGGTCGATCTCGACATCCCCGAAGCGCAGACGGGACGGCATTCCCCTTTCCTTCCCGATGAAGGCAGCCCGCGACGAACAGCAGGTAACACCCGGTTCGCGGCTCCATGTGTGCGCCCCATCACAGTTCTTTGCAACGGCGGCGCAAATCCCAAGCCTCTCCATGACTTCTGCAAGAACCCTGCAAGCGGCCTCGGCCGGACGCGCCTAGCTTTCTTCCTGCCCGCCGGCAGCGCGGTGACCGCGCAGACCGGGGCCGCGAACGAAGGCAAGGAAGCAGGATAGAGGGCGAGGAATGCCGTCGATTTCCCATCGAGCGAGCCTTGATCCAGGAACTCCGCGCCGTGCGAGGTCGGGTCCCGCCGCGCTGCTGGCCGGGTTTGTGCGCGCCGTCATCCGCTCGTCCCGCGTATGGATGGAGGTCGCGCGGGACCTGCGCCAGTTCGACGAGCACGTGGTGCACGACGTCGGCTTCCAACTACGGTCCGGCCGGCGATCAGCGTCGCGCGACCCGGAGCGGTCCGTCGATCTGTCACCCGAGCGGGGACAGACGCCCAAACAGGCTCGAACCCAGAAGGAAGACTGACATGGCCGACTACATCCTGATCGAATCCCGCGACCCCTTCGACTCCGCGGAGACCGGCCGCTTCCTCGATTTGGCCGAGGGCCTCTCCAAGGAGGGCGGCGAGGTCGCGCTGTTCCTGGTCCAGAACGCGGTGATGGCGGCGCGCCACGGCGCCAAGGCAGCGGCGCTGGCGGCGCTCGCCGCCAACGGCGTCAAGGTGCTGGCCGATTCCTTCTCGCTGCAGGAGCGCGGCATCTCGCCCAACCGCCTGGTCGCCGGCATCACGGTCGCGCCGCTGTCGGCGGTGATCGACTACATGGCCGCGGGGCGCAAGGCGCTTTGGCACTGACCCGAGGGAGGACATCATGATGGGCAAGAAGACCCTGACTTTCCTGCTGATGGATGCGCCGTTCGAGAATGCGCGCACCACCACCGCGCTGCGCCTGATCGATATCGCGGCGAGGCGCGGCTACGACGTCAACGTGTTCGCCTACGAAGGCGCGGTCTACCTGCCGCTGGCCGCGCAGGCCAAGCACGCCAACGCGGTGCACGCCACCGACGCCGCCGAGGAGGACCATCCGCTGCCGCGCGAATGGGTCGCGGCGGTGATGCAGGAGGCGGCGCGCAACGGCGGCAAGTTCGAGTGGGTGAATTGCGGCCTGTGCGTCGACGAGCGCGGCGCCAACGAGGCGATCGCCGGCGTCAGGCGCGGATCGCCAGCCGATTTCTGGAAGATGGCGGGCACCTCGGACAACGTGCTCGTCATTCCCACCCGCTGAAGGAGGCCGCCATGAAAGTGCTCAACATCGTCGAGACCGCCTATCGCGCGACGCTCGAGGAGCAGGACGACCCGGTGGTGTGGATCCTGCACGCCATGAAGGGCGCCGGCGCCGAGCACAGCGTGGTGCTGAGCGGCAACGCCGTGAACTACGCGGTGATGGCCCAAGGCGTGCCGCCGCTGATGTTCGGCGACAAGGTGCAGAAGCACGCCCCGCGCATCGCCGAGCAGGTCGCGGGGCTGGTCGTCAAGGGCATCCAGGTCATGGTGGTGCGCGAGTGCCTCTCGGCGCGCGGCATCGCCGAGGATGAGCTGATGGACGGCCTCACCCTGGTGAAGCAGGCCGCCCTGCCCAAGGTCATGAACGGCTACGACCAGGTCTGGCACTGGTAAGCGCGGGTGGGATGCCATGACCCGCAAACGCACCATGCTGTGGACCGCGACAGCCGCCGCCGTCTCGGCGCTGCTGCTCGGCTGGTTCGTGCTGCAATCGGGCGCCGATCAGGCCATCGGCGCGTATCCGAACAACAAGGCCAACCATCATCCGCGATTCGGGGACGGTCCAACCAACTGAGGACCACATGATGCGAATTCTATTCAAGCACCGGCGCGCCGCGCTGCGTGCCATCGGGCCAGGCGTGCTCCTGGTCGCCACGGCCTGCCTGCCGGATGCTGCCTTTGCATCGGAGCAAGCAGATGCGTCGCAACGGGTCTGCGATATTCCCTATATCTGCGACCGCGATACCAATCGGGGTGGCGGCCAGACCGCGACCGGCAGCTCGACCGACGACTCGCGCGGTAGCGCCAGCAGCCCAACCAGCGACCCCGACACCAGCAGCCCCACCGGCGACACCAGTTCGTCGCCGACCGGAGACTGAGCAGATCGCATTTTCGATATCAAACGGCGGCCGTGGGCGCGGCCCATACGGTCGGCACTCTCCGTACAACAAGGCGACTCGTCATCCAAGATCCGGGGACGATCCAACCAGCTGAGAAGGGCAACAACACTATGCGAGCATCAGAAAAGCGCACCGCGTATCGGGTCGTCGGTGCTGTCACCGTCGTGGCGGGTTCAATCGGCCTCTCCGGCTGCGTTGTCCCTCCCGGCACCAACCTCGCCGACGAATACGGCGATTGGGCCGGGTTTTGCGGCATCTTCCAGTATTGCGGTTCCGACAGCGATACAAATCGGGGCGGCGGCCAAACCGCAACAGGCACCTCGGAAGACAGTTCGAACGGCAGCACCGGCGGCACCAGCTCGGCGCCGATCGGCGATTGAGTTCATCGCACGCCCCTAGGAGCGTGCGGCCCGCTTCTGCTCCAGTCTGGAAAGGAAGCGGGCCTGGTCGATCACGAATCGCTCGTGAAAGCCAGCGCCGATCGGGTCGCGCTCGTCGCGGCATTCGACCTTGAAGCGCAGCTTGCGGCCCTCCACCGCGACCAGCTCGATGGCGGCGCTCGCCCTCATGCCGACCGGGGTCGCGGCCTCATGGCTGAGGTCGACCTTGGTGCCGAGGCTCGCCTCGCCGTCCAGCAGGTGGTCGGCCAAGGCCCGCACGCAGGTCCATTCCACGAACGCCACCAGATAGGCGGTGGCGAGCACCGGCGGCATCGCTGCGAAATTGGAAAAGTAGTCCGCCATCTCCGGCACGATCAGCCGGTCGGTGACGAGGATGGTCTCGCTGTGGCGAAGGCCGGGGCGGAGCGTCGGCTTGGGCATGTGCGGCGGTCCTGTCGTTGGCGGGCGCCACTCTAGCCTTCCGGCGGCGCGGCCGTCGATCATCAAAGCCCGATCAAAGGCGCCTCAATTCCGCACGCCACCGCCCCAGGAGCGGGCGCCGCGCTTGACTCTCCGGCGGCGCTCCCCTACCGGCATTCCGGGCTGAGCAAGGCGGAGGGCCAGATGTTCCTGCAAACCGTGGCGGAAGAAAACGCAACCGGCGCGATCGCCGAGGTCTATCGCAAGGAGAAAGAAGGCGTCGGCTTCGTGCCCGAAGCGGCGCGCTGCCTCTCGACGCGGCCGGACATGCCGCCTCTGTTCGACGTCTTCTTCGACGGCATCAAGGCCAACTTCTCGCTCAGCGGGCGGGACTGGTGCCTCATCACCTTCGTCGCCGCGACTCATCTGCGCTCGACCTACTGCTCGCAGGTCTATTCGCATCGCATGCTCGCGCTCGGCGAATCCAAGGAGCTGCTGCTCGCGGTCCAGCGCAACTACCGCACCGCCGGCCTCACGGACAGGGAGGTGGCGATGCTGGCCTATGCGGAGAAGGTGACGGTCGCCGCCGACCAGGTGATTGAGGCCGACATCGACCGGTTGCGCGCCTTCGGCTTCACCGACCGGAACATCTTCGACATCGCCTTGTGCGCTTCGTTCCGCTGCATGCTCAGCAAGCTGGTGGATGCAACCGGCGCCGTGCCGGAGCCGGCGTTCCGCAACAGCGATGAAAGCTTCCGCGCCGCCATGGCGGTGGGGCGCCAGCTGGCGCAAGGTTAAGTCTGGTCGCATTTTCTGCGCCGAACCGGCATCCACTTCGGCGCAAAATGCTCCGGCTAAAGCGCAGCCAGCGCCTTCTTGACCGCGCGCAGCCGAGCTTCGTCGCGTCGGTAGAAGGTCCATTGCTTGATGCGCTTGGGCCGGATGAGGCCCGCCTGCACCAGCACGCGCAGATGCTCGCTGGCGGTCGGCTGGCTGACCTTCAGCTTGCGCGCGATCAGCAGGCCGCACACGCCGTCCGCCGCCAGGTCGCCGTCGACCTGCCTCGGGAAATGGGCGAGGGGATCCTTCAGCCAGTCCAGGATGCGCACCCGGCGCTCGTTGGCCAGCGCGCGCAGGGCGGCCTGCATTTCGTCTGCAATCGGCATATTGCCAATTTGCTAATTACCGATCTAAAGTCAAGCCGGATCGGATGGGGCGGAAAGGACGCGGCATGACGGAGATCAACCGGGCGGCGATCGACAAGGTCCATGCCGTGATCGCGCCGCATGTGCGCGAGACGCCGGTAGTGACGGCCGCCACCGCCGATTTCGGCCTTGCCGGGGCGCCGATCGCCTTCAAGCTCGAGCTGCTGCAGCACGCCGGCAGCTTCAAGCCGCGCGGTGCGTTCGCCAACCTGCTGACGCGCGACGTGCCGAAGGCGGGCGTGGTGGCGGCGTCCGGCGGCAACCACGGCGCGGCGGTCGCCTTTGCCGCCAGCCGGCTCGGCATCCCGGCCAAGATCTTCATCCCGACCGTTGCCTCGCCGGTCAAGATCGCGCAGATCCGCTCCTACGGCGCGGCGCTGGTGGTGGAGGGTGCGCGCTATGCCGATGCGCTGGCCTTGAGCCAGGACTGGGCGGCCAAGAGCGGCGCGCTGCAGATCCACGCCTTCGACCAGCCGGAGACGCTGCTGGGGCAGGGCACGGTGGCGCGCGAGTTTGCTTCCCAAGCGCCGCAGGCGAGAACCTGGCTGGTGGCGGTCGGCGGCGGGGGCCTGATCGGCGGCATGGCGGCGTGGAGCGCCGGCCAATACAAGATCGTCGCGGTCGAGCCGGAGGCGGCGCCGACCCTCAACATGGCGCGCGCCGCCGGCCGCCCGGTGGAGGCGCCGGCCGGCGGCATTGCCGCGGATTCGCTGGCGCCACGCCAGATCGGCGCCTTGATGTTCCCGATCGCACAGCGCCATGTCGCGGAGTCCGTCCTGGTGCCCGACGAGGCGATCCGCGAGGCGCAGCGCGTGTTGTGGCGCGTGCTGCGCGTGGTGGCCGAGCCCGGCGGCGCGGCGGCCTTCGCCGCCTTGCTCAGCGGCGCCTACAAGCCCGCACCGGACGAACGCGTCGGCGTGCTGGTCTGCGGCGGGAACACGGTGGCGGTGGATTTCGACCGCGCCTAGAGCAACGCCTGACCAAGACGGACACGTTCACTCTCCCCGTCATGCCAAGGCCTGGCCTTGGCATCCACGAGTCCGGCTGGGGCAGGGGATTGTTGCAGGCAAACTCGTGGACCCCAAGGCCAAGCCTTGGGGTGACGGAGTTCAGTGAGGCTGCGGGGGTTCAGCCTATCAGAAATCCAGAATCACCGCGACATGGTCGCTCGGCTGTTTCCAGGCGCGCATGTCGCGGCGGATGCGGGCTGCCTTGAGGTCCTTCTGCAGGTCGGGCGTGACCCAAACGTGGTCGAGGCGGCGGCCGCGGTCGTTCTTGGTCCAGTCGGGCGAGCGATAGCTCCACCAGGAGAACAGCTTCTCGCTCTCCGGCACGAAGTGGCGCACCGCGTCGACCCACTTGCCGGCGGTCTTGATGCCGGTCAGCTTCTCGACCTCGACCGGCGTGTGGCTGACGATCTTGAGCAGCTGCTTGTGCGACCACACGTCGGTCTCCAGCGGCGCGACATTGAGGTCGCCGACCATGATCGACTTCTTCCTCGTGCGGCGGGTCTTGAAGTAGCCCTGCATCTCGTCGAGGAACTGGAGCTTGTGGGCGAACTTCACGTTCTTCTTCGGGTCGGGGATGTCGCCGCCGGCCGGCACGTAGAAATTCTGCAGGTCGAGGTCGCCCGGCAGGATGACGCGGCCATGGCGCGAGTCGCCCTTGTCGCACCAGTTCTGCGGATCCTTGGCGAGGAACGGCAGGCGCGACAGGATGGCGACGCCGTTATAGCTCTTCATGCCGTGGCGCAGGATGTGGGGATAGCCCAGCGCCTTCAGCGCCTCCTCGGGGAACTCGCTGTCCTGGACCTTGATCTCCTGCAGGCAGATGACGTCGGGCTGCTCCTCCTTGACCAGGCGGCGCAGCAGGTCGAGGCGCATGCGGAGGGAGTTGATGTTCCAGGAGACGAGGCGCATGGGGGCTTGAATCCGATCTCGTTAGGCCTGCTCGGTGCGTCCCCAGTCGAGGCCGAGCACCCGCTCGACTGCCATGACCGCGGGACAAAGACAGAGCAGCACGGCGCACAATGGCAGTGCCCGATTTCCGGCTAAAAACCACATTATTTCAATTCCTTGCATAGACGCACCCGCAGGCGGACGGGAGCAAACTTTGGTTGTCCTATCTATTCTTGACGGAAGTCGTTCCTGTGTTTACGAGGGGTGTACCTGTCCTTACCAATTCAGAAGGACTGACGAATCAACGGAGAGCCCCTTCGTTATTCGCTCCTGCGCGGGTTCATCAACTGTGACTGCAACGCACTCGCTCGATCCATCCCTTAAGCGCCTTCAGTCTCTTAAACGCTGGGGCAAGACCGTCAAGCTGTTGATCTCGCCGTCCAGGAAGGCGCGCGAACATAGAGCCAAGATGAGGCTCCTGGCCGGGTCAGGCCTGTTCGACAAGAAGTGGTATCGGTCGAAGTATCCGGATGCCGCTGCCGCGGGCGTCGATCCCATCGAGCATTATTGGAAGCATGGCGCGGCAAAGGGCTACGATCCCAGCCCTGCATTCGATACGCTTTGGTACCTCGAGACCAATCGCGATGTCGCCCAGGTCGGGGTGAACCCGCTTTATCACTACATCAAGTTCGGCCGGCGAGAGGGACGGACGCCAACGCCGGCGGCGGGTGTCATGACAACGCCGGCCGATACCGGCACGGTCGTTCCGGCCAGCGACCCATTGCCTCAGACCTTGAACGCGCCGACGGAACGCGAGCAGATCCAGTCGCTGCTTCGTGCGAGCGATCCGTCGATCGCGCACGTCATCGATATCAATGCCGACGCCTGGGCCGCCATCATCGAGCGGAAGAGCAAGACCGACGAACCTCTCACCGTTGTCGTGACCCACAACGAGATCAACAACGCCCACGGCACGGGCGTGCTGGTCCAGCGGATGTTCGGCGACCTGGAGTCCGTGCTCACGATTCGCCCATGGTCCAGCTTCGGCAACAAGGACCAGATCGGTTTTGCGAATCTGTGGCTGGGCAACAAGATGCTCACCGACCAGCAGCTCTATCGGCTGTTCTCATTTCTGCTGGCTGGCCAGAAGGCGCGATGCGTCGTTGTCGTGCCATACGACGAGCTCGATCTTCGTGTTGCCCTTAGAGTATCGGAGATCCTATCGGCGCCATTGGTACCCTACATCATGGACGACAACAACGTGATCGGCCGGCGCATCAGCGACCGGACGATGCAGCAGGCCGTCCAGAACGCCGCCGTGCGCTTCGTAATATCCGCAGAGATGCGGCAAGCCTACGAGGGCAAGTTTGGTCAGAAATTCTTCGTGCTGCCACCGCTCGTTCCACCCAGGTTTCTGGATGTTCCTGTCCGGCCGCGGTCGAGTGCCGAGCGCGGCATCATCATAGGAAACATTTGGGCACAAGAGTGGCTCGACGAACTCCTGCGAATACTGGAGGAAGCCGAACTGACAGTCGACTGGATCTGTAACACGTCAAATCCGAGATGGCTGACGTTCGATCGCAATGAAATAGCAAGACGCGGCCTGAATCTCGTAGATCCCATGCCGGAGGAGCAGCTCGTCGAGCGCATCCGCAGAAGCCCATTCTGCATCTTGCCGACGGACAGCGGCGTCAGAGACCCGAGCGCGAAAGCGATCGCGCGTCTCAGCCTCCCGAGCAGAGTCGTCCTCATTGTCGCGGCCGGACAAGTACCGGTCATCGTTGTTGGCGACAACGACTCCGCTGCTGTGCGGTTTGTGCACCGTTTTGGCGTGGGTGTGGGCGTCCCGTACGAGTCCGGTGCGCTCAAAGCCGCCATCGAAAACTCGCTTGAGCCAGTCGCTCGCGCAGCAATGAGGGCGAACGCGAGCAACATAAGCCGTGCCTTCTCGTCTGAAGGGATCGAGGATTGGCTCTTCCGTTCCGTGATCGTCGGTCAAGCCATAGACGACCGATTTGACTCGCTCTTCACGACGGAGCCGGGCGACATTGCCTTTTATGTTGATCGGCCCTGTCCTCCCGAGATCGGGCGCAACATGACCGAACTGTTCAGGGCGTTGCGACGGTTGAAGGATCGTGGTTTTTCCCCGGACTTCGTTGTCGACGCAGGCGCATCAAATGGCATCTGGTCGCACACCGTCGCGGCGCTTTATCCCAAGGCACGGTTCGTGCTCGTTGAGCCTCTATTCGATAGATACAAGTCCCGGTCGGGGCTGCCGATGATAGAGCGGCGCGCGAATTTCGAACCGGTGCAAGCCGCCTTGCTGGATAACGAGGGCGAAATCAGCATCCAGGTGTCGGGGGACATCTACAACAGCTCCACCATGGCAGTAAGATTGACCGGAGTAGAGGATGTCGTGACGGTTCCGGTCACCACGCTCGATCGACTTGCCGCCGACCGGAGGCTAAGCGGGAGGGGCCTGGTCAAGATTGATGTGCAGTTTGCCGAGCATTTGGTGCTGGATGGTGGCCGCGAGCTGCTTGCAAACCAAGTCGATGCCGTCGTTATCGAGATGACGCTACGTCGCGAGCATCCCGACGCCCTCACCTTCCTGGAGATTTGCGAGAAGATGAAGGGTTTGGGCTTCGACTACGACGATGACGCGGGAGAATGGCGGTCGCCAATTGACGGCAGGCTGGAACAAAAAGACGTCATATTTGTCAGGCGCGATGCATGCTTTGCCTGAAATATTCTGGGAGAAGTTGAGTTCATGGTCTGCGAGAACCGGCCCGATCGAATCACGGCCGTCGCATGGCGCGTCGCTTTCCTAGCGCGATTGCGATGAATATCGCCTTTGTCTGCCACACCAACTTTCGAGGCAACAGCGGCATCCAGTTGTTTCACCTCGCGAACGCGCTGGCGGAGGAAGGTTGCGGGTGCGTTTGCGTGGTACCCGATGGCAAGGAGACGGCGGCGGATTGTGGCAGCCCGAATTTCACGGCCTATGATGCTGACGAGGCAATGTCGGACGGCTTGGCGTTCCCGGATCGAAGCGGTCCGTCGCTGATTCATGCCTGGACGCCGCGGGAGCACGTGAGGAGAACGACGGAGGACCTGGCCCGGCGCTATGGCTGCCCGATCGTGGTGCACCTGGAGGACAACGAGGAACTGCTCACCGCATCGCGGATCGGGATCAGCGTCGAAGAGCTCTTCCGCCTGAGCGACGAGGAGCTGGATCGGCGCTTGCCGCACTTTGTGGCGCATCCCCGCCGCTATCGGGCGTTCATGGCCGGTGCTGTCGGCGTGACGGCGCTCGTGGACCGGCTGCATGAATTCGTCCCGGCGGGCATGCCGGTGCAGACCTTCTGGCCCAGCTGCGATTCCAGCCTGTTCCGCCCGATGCCTCCGGATCCCGGTTTGCGGGCCGAGCTCGGGATCGCCGAAAGCGAGATTGTCCTCACCTATAACGGCAACGTGCATCAGGCCAACAAGGCCGAAGTGCGCAGCCTCTATCTGAGCGTGCTGTTCCTGAATCGCATGGGTCATCCGGCGCGCCTCATTAGGCTGGGCTCCGGCATCGACTGCATGGACGGCGCGCGGGATGCGGTGGCGCCGCACGTGCTCGAGCTGGGCACACGCGCCAACCGGCAGGTGCCCGCTTTCCTCGCCCTGGCCACGGCCCTGGTGCAGCCAGGGTCGCCGGGAGTGTTCAACGACTATCGCTTTCCATCGAAGATTCCCGAGTTCCTTGCCATGGGACGGCCTGTGGTGCTGCCGCATTCCAACATCGGCTTGCACATGGTGCATGGCGAGAACTGCCTTCTGCTGGAGACGGGGCACGCCGGCGA
>DATEOK010000504.1:0-3071 GCA_035274225.1 Dongiaceae bacterium | reverse complement strand
CCCACAGGCTGGAGGCGATCAGCACCAGCGGTTCGCCGCCGCGCAGCTCCAGGCTGAGATTCGACCAGTCGATGCTGGCAGTCGCGCAGCCGGCGACGGCCAGGATCACCGCCGGCGTCAGCCGCCGGTCGAACGGAATGCGGAAGAAAACACCGCCGATGACGGCAGCAATCACCGGATTGGCGGCACCCAGGACCGCGGCGATCACCGGATTCGAATGGGCGACGCCGATGGTGAAAATGAAGGCGAAGCCGGCGAGCCCGAGCCAGCCCGGCACCAGCGCCCGCCATACCGCCGGGCGCACGGTCGGACGCGCGAACCCCTCCCTCAGCCACAGCGCCGCATAGAGCAGCGGCACGCCACCGACATAGCGCAACGCGCCGAGGAAGAACGGATCCCAGGTGTGCGACAGGTACGAGATGACCGGGATCATGGTGCCCCACGCGCAAGCCACCGCAATGAGAGCCAGGTTGCCGAGCTTGCGCTGATCCATGGGCATCAGCGATCGATCAGGTTGAGGATGCGGCCGACCGGACCGGGCTTGGGGCAACCAAGACCATCGAGCGTGCGGTCGAGTTCACTCAGGTCGATGCGCTTCGGCACGGACGCGCCGTGCACCGGGACGGAGATGGTCTCGACCTCCATCAGCGCATTCATGAAGTGGATGGTGCGGCGGCGTTTGGTCTGCAGCACCAGCATGCGCGCACCGGGCCGCATGAAGACGCTGAGATGCAGCGCGCTGCCGTCCACGCCGGCGATAAGGTCGGCGCCGGCCGCGGCGTTGATCTGCTCGGCGAGGCTCATGAGCTGTGGATGGGCAACCGAGAAGCCACGGCGCGCCATGCGCCGCTCCACCGGCGCGTCGTTCGACAGGCGCCGCAGGCGCCGCTTCAGCTGCCGGCGCGAGAGGAAGATCATCGTTCCCCCGCCCCCAACATGGGGGCGGGTTGGGGTGGGGGAAGCGAGTGATGGCTGGTTCGCATCGAAACGCGGCTTCCCCCTCCCTACCCTCCCCCAACTTGGGGGAGGGGATTTCTCGGTGCGTGCCGCCGCCACGAGGGTGCGATAGATCTCGCGGAAATCGTAGCGCGGGCCGGTGCGCATGTCGTAGTGCCGCGGCGGCAGCAACAGCTCCTCGACCGCAAGGCCATCCGTCGCCATCACGATGCGATCGGGCGACAGGCCGAGCAGCGTCAGGCAGTCGCGGCCATGGGAGGTTTCCGCGAATACGTTGCGGCCGGCCTCGTCGAACGGGTGGAAGATCAGCGCCACATCGTCATCGACCTGCCGCGCCCACCACAAGGCGGGCACGGTCTCGATCAGGAAATGGCCGAAATGAGTGAAGGCGTGGCCCAAATAAAGCGCGCGCGGGATGCGCCGCTCGATCTTCAGGCCTTGCACCATGGCCAGCGATTTCGGGTCTCGCGCGCGATGCTTGTCGGGAAAGCGCAGCGATTCCCGCACCAGCGCGCCGTCGGCGTCATAGACCGCGCCCAGGTGATGGCGCTCCTTGCGCACGATCACGGCGCGCGTGACGGTCGCGTTGCGAATATGCCGGACAAGGTCGGCGCGCGGAACCTGCAAGGACGCTGACATCTCACACCGCGCACAAAAGCAAAGGCCCGCCGATGGAAACGGCGGGCCTTCGCGCATTCATCGTCGCAACCGTTAGCGCGAGTAGAACTCGACCACCAAGTGCGGTTCCATGGTCACCGGATACGGCACGTCCGCGAGCTGCGGGATGCGCACCAGCTTGGCCGTCAGCTTCTTGTGATCGACTTCGATGTAGTCCGGCACGTCGCGCTCGCCCATCTGGGTGGCGCCGAGCACCAGGGTCAGGTCCTTGGACTTGTCCTTGACCTCGACCACGTCGCCTTCCTTCAGGCGGTACGAGCCGATGTTGACGCGCTTGCCGTTGACCTTGATGTGGCCGTGATTGATGAACTGGCGGGCGGCGAACACGGTCGGCACGAACTTGGCGCGATAGACCACGCTCTCGAGGCGCTGCTCGAGCAGGCCGATCATGTTCTCGGAGGTGTCGCCGCGGCGGCGCGAGGCTTCCTGGTACATCTTGCGGAACTGCCGCTCGCCGATGTTGCCGTAGTAGCCCTTGAGGCGCTGCTTGGCCATCAGCTGCAGGCCGAAATCGGTCGGCTTCTTGCGGCGCTGGCCGTGCTGGCCCGGGCCATATTCGCGGTCATTGACGGGGCTCTTCGGCCGGCCCCAGAGATTGACGCCCAAACGGCGGTCAATCTTATGCTTTGCGCTAAGGCGCTTACCCATGATCTGTCCTTTCTCGCTCGTGGCGATGTTGTTGGTGTCCCGGCTGTCCGGCCCGCTATCAGGCGGCGGCTGGGTCAGATCACTGGGATCCGGCCCGGCTCGGGAGCGCGCGGACTATAGTGGCTAAAGCAGCCAAGTCAAGGAACGGCGCGGCGCACTTTGTCGCCTCTCCTTCATGACAGAATAATTATATATTTCAATGTTTTAAATCGAGAAAGCCGGCTTGAATTGCCAGCCCTTCGGGGGATCGGCTAGTCTGCCCTGGGCGAGTGCAGGACCCCAAAACGGGGGCTGCCGCCGTCCCCATCATCAAGCGGTTATCATGAAATACCTGGAAGAATGGCTCGACGAACGAAAGGTCGATGAGGTCGAGTGCCTTGTCCCCGATATGAACGGCATTCCGCGCGGCAAGATTCTGCCGGCGCTCAAATTCACCAAGAGCACCCGCGAATACGGCCTGCGCCTGCCGGAAAGTATTTTCCTTCAGACGGTGACCGGGGAATACCCCGACCTGGACGAGGACGACATCGGCTCGGACGAGGATCCCGACATCTATCTGCGGCCTGATCCGGACACCATCCGCATGGTGCCGTGGTATGCCGACCCGACCGCCCAGGTGATCCACGACGCCTATCACGCCGACGACCGGCCGGTGGAGCATTCGTCGCGTTATGTCCTGAAAAAGGTCCTGGAGCTGTACGACGACAAGGGCTGGCGCCCGATCGTGGCGCCGGAACTCGAATTCTATCTGGTCAGCGTCAACACCGACCCCGATCTGCCGCTGATCC
>DATEOK010000503.1:0-7303 GCA_035274225.1 Dongiaceae bacterium | reverse complement strand
AACAACACGTCGCGCGGCTGCAGGTTGGTCAGGAGCGCGGCCAGGTCCCCGGCGCGCGTGATGACCGGGCCGGAGGTCGCACGGAAGCCGACACCGAGCTCGCGCGCCACGATCTGCGCCAGCGTGGTCTTGCCGAGGCCGGGCGGGCCGTAGAACAGCACATGGTCCATCGCCTCGTCGCGGCCGCGCGCGGCCTCGATGAAGATGGCCAGGTTCTCGCGCAGCTTCTGCTGGCCGATGAACTCGCCGAGCACCAACGGGCGCAGCGACTGCTCGCCTGTGTCCTCTGGCTGGCGCGCGGCATCGGTGACGCGCTGCGCAGGATCGAAGGGCTGCTGGTTCACTGGCTCAGCTCCTTAAGCCCGGCGCGGATCAGCGCATCGAGGCTCGCCCGCTCGCCCAGATCGCGCGCCGCCTTGGCGACTGCGCCATAGGCTTCCGCCCGGCGATAACCGAGATTGACCAGGGCGGAGATCGCATCCTCGGCGGGCCCGCCGGACGCTTTGCCGCTGCCGTTGATCGCTACCGCCGGCGTCACCGCACCAGCACCAAGAGCGATGTTGCCGGCCTTGTCCTTCAACTCGGAGACGATGCGCTGCGCCAGCTTCGGCCCGACGCCGGGTGCGCGCGACACGATCGCCTTGTCTTGCGCCACGATCGCCAGCGACAGATCGTCCGGCGCCAGCACGCCGAGGATCGCCAGCGCCACCTTGGCGCCGACCCCTTGAACCGTCGTCAGCAGGCGGAACCAGTCGCGCTCGGTCGCATCCCAGAAGCCGTAGAGGTTGATCGCATCTTCGCGCACATGGGTCTCGATCAGCAGCGAGATCGGCCCGCCGTTCGGGCCGAGCTTCGACAGCGTGCGGCTGGCGGCATGCACCACGTAACCGACGCCGTTGACGTCGATCAGCGCCGCGTCGCCCGAAATCGAATCCAGCCGGCCGGTCAACTTGCCGATCACCGCAGCACCTCGCGGAAGTCCTTGGCGCCCCACTTCACCAGCGAGGCACGGTGATGCGCATGGCAGATCGCCACAGCCAGCGCGTCGGCGGCGTCCGCAGTCTCCGCATTGGCGGCGGGCAGCAGCACGCGCACCATCATCTGCACCTGTTCCTTGGCCGCATGGCCGGCACCAACCACCGACTTCTTGATCAGGTTGGCGGGATACTCCGCCACCTTGAGTCCGAACAAGGCCGGCGTCAGCAGCACCACGCCACGCGCCACGCCCAGCTTCAACGTCGACACCGGGTTCTTGTTGACGAAGGTCTCTTCGACCGCGGCCTCCGCCGGCTGATGCTGGTCGATCACTTCGCGCAGGCCGTCGTGGATCTGCACCAGCCGCTCGGCCAGCGAGATGGTCGGCGTTGAATTGATCGTGCCCGCAGCGACGAAGCTGAGGCGCGAGCCCTCCACTTCGATCACACCCCAGCCGGTATGTTGCAGTCCGGGATCGAGGCCCAGCAGTCTCATCAAATCACGCCGTCAGCTTGGCGAGCGTGTCGTCGGACATCTCGAAATTCGCGCTGACGAGCTGGACGTCGTCATTGTCTTCCAAGATGTCGATCAGCTTCAGCAGCGAACCCGCCGCATCGCCCTCCACCGGCACCGTGTTGAGCGGGCGCCATTGCAGCTTGGCTTCGCGCGCCGCGCCGAACTTCGCTTCCAGCGCATCGCGCACGCCGGCGAAATCGCTCGGTGCCGAGGTCACCTCGTGCGCCTCGGCGTCGCTCTCGACATTGTCGGCGCCGGCGTCCAGCGCGACCTCGAAGATCGCATCGGCGCTCGCCGCCTTCGCCGGATAGACCACCACGCCCTTGCGCTCGAACATGAAGGACACGGAATTGGTCTCGCCGAGATTGCCGCCGGCCTTGGTGAGCGCGGTGCGGATCTCGCCCGCGGTGCGGTTGCGGTTGTCGGTCAGCGCCTCGATGATGAGGGCGACCCCGCCCGGGCCGTAGCCCTCGTAGCGCACTTCCTCGTAAGACGTGTCGTCCGCGCCACCCGCCCCGCGCTTGATGGCACGTTCCATCGTGTCCTTGGGCATGTTGTTGTCGCGCGCCGCGATCATGGCGGCGCGGAGACGCGGATTGGCGTTGGGATCGGCCAGCCCTGTCTTGGCCGCGACCGTCAGCTCGCGGATGATCTTCGTGAAAACCTTGGCGCGCTTCGCATCCTGCGCGCCCTTGCGATACATGATGTTCTTGAATTGTGAATGACCGGCCATGACCCAGACTCCGGGACCCAAACCTTTGAGATCGTTACGGGAAAACCTACCACATCTAGCGGGTCCGGCCAGGACCAGTTGACCAAGCTAGGCCCCGAATATGGCAGGAATTTGGCGCCCATATAGCACAAATCCCTGCCCCGCCAAGCACTTGCCAGCGACATACAGGCTTCGGGTTAACCATTCCTTTACGGCTCGGGGCGCACCTTGGTCCGGTGCTAACAGGTTTAGAGCTTGGGGAGCTGTCATGTCCGAGGCATTGAAGTTAGAGCGTAACCTGGATGTCGCCGACCTGCAGGCCGAGGTGGCCCGCATGGCCGACATGGTGTGCGAGGCGACGCGGCAGGCGGCCCTGGACGGGATCGGCTCCGCCCTCTCGCTGGCGGCCGACCGCACGCTGCAGACCCCGGATCGGGTCCGCGACATCGCCAACCAGGTCCTGTCCCGCGCCTCCATCATGCAGGGCGAGATCGACCGGTTCATGGCGGTCGCCCGCGGCCAGCGCCACTAGTTCCAAGTTTCCACCCCTCCTCGCTAGCCCGCCCGGTTTCAGGGCGGGCTTTTTGTTTGCCCACTGCCCGACGACTGTTGGGAGGGGCACGCACTTATTGTATTTTAGCCAGCACTCCTGTTCACCACGGAGGATCTGATGCAAGCCGATCGATCTCTTTTGGGGTCTTTCCGCCGGGTGCTCGGCTTCGCGATCGCGCTTGCCGCCGTCAGCGCGACACCGGCAGCGGCTTGGGATCGCGCGCACAGCGTCGGGTCCAATACAGGCTATGCCGATGTGAAGACCGCGCCGGCGACCAAGGCGCCGATCACTGTGCCCAATCTCGGCTCCTTCGCTCCGGGAGCCGGTCCGGTCGTCGCTTCCGATGGCACGGTCTATCTCGGCAACCAGCAGGGCAAGCTGATCGCGCTACACGCGGACGGCAGCGCGGCCTGGAGCCGCGACATCACGCCGGGTCATGCCATCACTGCCTCGCCCCTGGTCGCACCGAATGGGTGGATCTATGTGATCGGCACGATGACGTTCACGGACCATCGTGTGAACCCGCCGGCAAAGGTGACCAAGTCGGTGCTGAACATCTTCACGCCGGGCGGCGGATGGGTGAATCAGATTCCGTTCCCGGAACATGACGGACAGGGCGCCGCGTATGGCCCCCTGAATCTCTGGCGGTCCGGCGGCAACGATGTCCTCATGGTCACCGCGACCTATCCGAATCGCGTCACCGGCGGATATGAGATTCGGCTGATCGCCTTCGGTCTCGGCGGCGAGGTGGTCGGGGATCAGAAGGTGACGACCGTGGTCCAGACCGTCAGCGGCAGCGCGGATTGCATGTTTCCGCCGTTCTGCTTCGGATTCGATCACGGCGTCCTGTCTCTAGATAGGATACCAGCCGGCGTTGGTCTCTACACATACCAGGGCGGCGGAACGCCGGCCATCGTGGTCTCCGACGGAATCAAGGATCTGGTCGGCTACACCTTCGATGGCACCTATTTCACCGAGCGCTGGCGCGTTCACAGCGACAACTACTTCCTGCGCTCCACCCCGACCATCCTGCCCGACGGGCACACGATCATCGGCGTGGAGAAGATCACCCGGAAGAACGGCCAGGAATATGGCGGCGGCACCGGCGCCATCTTGTTCGCCGGCCCGAACATGTCTTCGCTACCGCGTGTCGACGGCACCGGCCGCGTGTTCACCGCCCCTTCCGTCACCGGTGACGGAAGGGCTGTTCTGGTCAGCGGTGATGGCGATCTGGTTGTCCTGCAGGGCACACAGATCGCCGCGAAGATCGGAATTTCAAACTCATCCGTCGCGTCGGCCGCAGTCTCGAGCACGCATGTGTTTGTGTCCATGTATGACGCCTTTCTATCCTACGACGTGAATGATCTGACCGAGGTTGGACGCATCAACTGGGTCGGCGGCGGCAAGTCGTCGCCCGCAATCGGCCAGAACGGCTACGTCTATGCGCTTGCGTCCAATATCCTGTTTGTCTTCCCGCCGGCGAAGGGCAAGCAGATCGATCCGGGCAAAGTGCTGGTGCAGCCGACCGATGTGGTGACCGTCGACCCAGGGCAGCCGAGCACACAGCCGGCATCCCAGCTCTATCACCCGCCACTCACCACCAACGGCAATCGGCTCTTCGCGTGCCTGGAACTCGATCAGGACGATTGCGGCAAGGGCGACTACAAGCATGTCTCGCTCGCCTGGTGCCAGAAGCAGGGCTACGCGAAGGTGAACGGCTACGATGTCGACAGCCGCAAGGTGAAGGCCGAGACCCTCGACGGCAAATTCTGTTCGAAGGGCAAGTGCAAGGTCTTCGATTCGATCCGCTGCGAAATGTAGGGCTGGCGGCGCCAGGTCTTACAGGCAGCTAGGCCCGCCGGAGCAAAGGCGGGCTTTTTCTTGGGGGTTTTCGTGTCCTGTGACCTACCTCATAGGCGGGAGCGACTCCACCGCCTATGTTGGGAAACAAGCAAAAATATTGTAACTTGCGACATGTGTGGGACGCCATCGCGCGGAGGGTGCCTTGCTCAAGTCACGTTCACGACGTCACAAGACCGCCAGCGCTGCGGTCGGCGCCGCCCTTTTGGCATTGCTGGCGCCGAGCACCGGCTGGTGCTGGGAAACCGCCCACGGCCCGACGGACAACACCGGCTTCGTCGACGTCGTCACCAAGCCCGCCGAGTCGCCAAGCAAGACCACCATCGATATCGGCACCATCGCACCGGGCGCGGGGCCGGTGGTGGCCCCGGACGGCACCGTCTATCTCGGCAACGAACAGGGCAAGCTCATGTCGTTCAAGCCGGACGGCACGCCCGGCTGGAGTCGCACCATCGCCGCGGGCCAGAAGATCGTCGCCTCGCCCGCGATCGGGCAGAACGGCAACGTCTATGTCGTCGGCATCAGCATCTCCAGGGATCACCGCAGCGGGAAGACGGTGAAGCGCGTCGACGCGGCGCTGCACGTCTTCAACGCCACCGGCGGCTATCTCGGCCAGACCATGTTCCCGGAGCACGACAACATGGCCGGCGGAACCACCGCGTCGCCGAATATCTGGCGGTTCAACAACGCCGAATATGTGATCGTGCCGGCGGTCTATGGCACCGATGTCCGCCTGCTCGCTTTCCCCACCAGCGGCGGGCCGGTCATCGACCAGCACGCGATCAAGATCGTGCCGGAGGTCTTCGGCGGCTGGAGCTTCGAATCGGACTTTCCGTCGTCCGACGGGAGAACACCGCGCAGCGAAGAACGCGCGCTGCGCTTCCCGCCTGTCGGCATCTTCAACAATCCGCTCGGCGGAACTCCCTTCATCCTGGTCTCCGACAGCGACCACGACCTGGTCGGCTTCACGCTGTCTGCGGGCGCATTCCTCGAAGCGTTCTGGGTTCACGACGAAGACCGCTTCATGCGGTCGGCGCCGGCGATCCTCCCAGACCATCACGCGATCATCGGGACGCAGGACCTCGTGCGCGGAGGCGAGGATGGACCGCGGGGCACCGGCACCGGCGGCGTGGCGTTCTCCGGACCCAACATGAACAAGTTGCCGCCGGTCACCGGCCTGCCGGCGATCTATGCCACGCCGACGCGCCTGCCCGACGGGCGGGTGGCCTTGATCGGACAGACGCAGCTGGTCGTGCTCGATGGCCGGAGCGTGGTCAAGAAGGCAACCCTGTTCCCCTACTCGTTCGCGTCCGCGACCGCATCGCGCACGCACCTGTTCGTCTCCACCAAGGATGCGATCCACACCTTCGATGCCGCTTCGCTGGCGGAGGTGTCGCGGATGGCGTGGAGCGACGGCGGCCTGTCGCAGCCCGTGATCAGTCCACTGGGCTATGTCTACGCCGTGGCCAGCGACGCCTTGTACGTGTTCCCGCCTGCAGGCAAGCAGCTGCCGCCGACACGCGTGCTGCCGGAGGCGCCGCCGACCGCGGTCAGCACCAGCGGCGCGGACACCAAGCCGTACAAGCCGCCGCTGACCATGAACGGCAACCGCCTGTTCGCCTGCGAAGAGCTCGACGGCGACAATTGCGGCAAGGGCGACTACCAGACCATCGCGGATGCGTTCTGCGAGAAGGAAGGCTTCATCGGCTCCGGCCAGATCCAGGTCGACAGCAAAAAGGTGAAGGCCGAGACGCTGGACGGCCGCTATTGCTCCAAGAAGAAATGCAAGGTGTTCGAACAGATCGTCTGCGCCAACAACTGAACGACCGCTCACCGCGAATGCGGGTGTCCGGCATTGCTGCACTGTGGAGGCTGACTATGCGGCTGCGAGTAACTTCGATCGCGCGAATTTTCCGGCGTTGTCTGTTCGGGGCCATGGCACTCGCCTCGGGCATGCAGACCGCTACGGCATGGGAGTTCGCCCACGGCGACCGCGACAACAGCGGCTTCGCCAATGTGACAACGGCGCCCGCCCGCGGCGGTTCGGTCTCGGTGCCGGGCCTGGGGCGGTTTGCCCTGGGCGCCGGGCCGGTCATCGCGCCCGATGGCACGGTCTACGTCGGCACCGTCGGAGGCAAACTCACCGCGTTGCACGCCGATGGCAGCAAGTTCTGGAGCCGGGATATCACGCCCGGCGAATCCATCGTCGCCTCGCCGGCGATCTCGTCCGATGGCTCGGTGTATGTCATCGGCGTCAAGACGGCTACGGACGAATCCGTCAATCCGCCCGTCACCACCGTCAGCTCGACGCTGCACCGCTTCAACAACAGCGGCGCGTGGCTGAGCCAGACGCCGCTTCCCGATGATCGCGGGGCCGGTCCGGCCGCGTTCGCGCCGCCGATGATCTGGCGATCCGGCGGCGCGGAGGCGATCATGATTCCGATCGTCTACCGGCACAAATACGGCGGCGGCCACACCTTGCAGCTGTTCGCGCTTTCACTGACGGGGCAGGTCTTGGCCAGTGCCAAGGTCGGCTCGGTCGTTCCGCAGATCGTCGGCGGAACGGGTCGCCCCGGCTGGGTGGAATCATCGTGCCTGGTTCCGGTCCTCGGCTGGCCGCTGTGTCTCGGCGGCAAGGCGTACGACGCCCCGCCGCACAGTGGCCCGTTCGGCCAAGTGTCGCCGGT
>DATEOK010000502.1:0-21444 GCA_035274225.1 Dongiaceae bacterium | reverse complement strand
GTCTTGCCCTTGAGATCGATCATGGTGAGCGCTCTTCCGTCGAGGGCGGCATCGCCGCCCGGCTCACAAACCGCTTCGGCGCGCTATTCGCTCTTCTCGTCCTTCGGCCGGTTGGCCTGGGCGCCTATTCGTCCTTGGGACGATTGGATTGCGCCAGGGTCTCGAGCTGCTTCTGCAGCGCCTGCATCTGGGCCTTGAGGTCGTCGAGGTCGGCCGACTTGGCCTCCGGCTTGGCGCTGGGCGCGGCGGCATTGCCCGCCTCGCTACCGGCCTGCTGGTTGCCGCGGAACGGCGACCACATGCGCATCGCCTGCTCGAAGAAGGCGACGTTCTGCTTGGACATCTCCTGGAACCGGTCGAACGGGAAGATGCCGCCGAAGCTCTCGCGCATGTAGGTGCGCATCTGCTCCTGGTTCTTGGCGAAGGCTTCCATGCTCTGCTCGAGGTAGCGCGGCACCAGGAACTGCAGGTTGTCGCCATAGAGGCTGATGAGCTGGCGCAGGAAGTTGATGGGCAGCATGTTCTGCCCCTTGCCTTCCTCTTCGACGATGATCTGGGTGAGGACCGAGCGGGTGATGTCCTCCCCGGTCTTGGCATCTTCGACTGTGAAATCCTGGCCCTCGCGCACCATTTGCGACAGGTAGTCCAGGGTGACGTAGGACGAGGTGGCCGTGTTGTACAGCCGCCGGTTGGCGTATTTCTTAATACGCACCGTCGGCTTACCGTCCTTGTCCTGACCGTTATTCATGCCAAAGCGTCCCCATCCGGTGTGCTGTATGCAGCGCAGCATAGCAGGGGAGCCCCCCCATCTGGCAATGCAATAGCTGCATTGCGAAACGCTGGAATAGGCCCGTATTATTGCCGGAAAAGCTGAGGAATCATGGCTGCTGACCCGCACCAAGCCGCCCGTTCGGCCGCGATGCAGGATGAGATGCAGGCGCTCGCTCGCAAGCTCCTGGATCTCTGGCAGGATCACGTCTCGGCGCTGGCCCAGGATCCGACCTTGATGGCCCAGGCGCTGAAGCTGATGGCCGCTTATGCGCCGTTCCCCTGGCCGCAGCCGGGAATGTCGCCAACCGGAGGACCCGGCTTTGCCCCAAACCCATTCGCAGCAGGCCAATTCCCCGGGTTCCAATTCGGCGGCGTCCCCGGCACAGCGACGCCTGGGCCCGCGCCCGCTGCCGCAGCACCTGATGCTGGCGCTGGCGCTGTGGGGGAACTCCGCCGCCGCCTGGCCGAGCTTGAAGGCCGCCTGGCAGAGCTCGAAAGAACCGGGGCAGCCAAGCCCGCTCGCAAGCGCGCTGCAAAGCCTCGCGCCGGAACTGCAAAGGGCGGATGAAGCGGCGCTACAAGAGGCCCTGACCCTCGAGGGGCATCGCCGGCTCCGACATTTCATCGACGGCGTCTTGAACTATCGGCGCCATGCCAGCCAGCGCCGGCTATCCGACTGGCCGGTGCTGTGGCGCGAGGGCACGACCCTGCTGCGCGACTACCGGCGCGGCAGCGATGCGGCAGCGCCGCGGGTGCTGGTCGTGCCGTCCCTGGTCAACCGCTACTACATCCTGGACCTCGAGCCGGAGAGCAGCTTCCTCGCCGACCTCGGCGCGCGCGGCTACGCGCCGTTCGTGGTCGACTGGGATGCGCCGGGGCCGGAGGAGCAGGGCTTCGACCTGACCCGCTACATCGCCGGCCGGCTGGAAGGCGCGCTGGATGCCGTCCGGCGTGAGCCCGGTGGGCCGATCATCGTCGTCGGCTATTGCATGGGCGGCAACCTCGCCCTGGCGCTGGCGCTGCGCCGGCAGAAGGACATCGCGGCGCTCGCCTGCCTCGCCACGCCCTGGGACTTCCACGCCGACGGGCATGTCCAGGCGCAGCTGATTGGTGCCATCGGGCGCAGCATGGACCCGCTGTTCCAGGTGCTGGGCGAGATGCCGGTCGATGTGCTGCAGAGCTTTTTCGCCTCGCTCGATCCGCTCTCCATCCTCGCCAAGTTCCGCCGCTTCGCTGAGATGCAATGCGACCAGGCGCGCAAGTTCGTGGCCCTGGAGGACTGGCTGAACGACGGTGTCGGGCTGGCGGCGCCGGTGGCCCGCGAATGCCTGACCCAGTGGTACGGGGAGAACACGCCGGCGCTCGGCAAATGGCGGATTGCGGGCGAGCCGGTGCGGCCCGAAGCGCTTCGGCTGCCCGTGCTGGCGATGGTGCCCGCCGTCGATCGGATCGTTCCACCGAAGAGCGCTCTGGGCCTGGCGCAGCGCTTGCCCCAATGCGAGACCATAACACCCGCCGCGGGCCATATCGGCATGATGGTGGGCGGGTCGGCGCGCGCCAAGGTGTGGGACCCGCTCGATGCCTGGCTCCGGCGAATTGCCGCAAGCTGAGGCCCAAGCTTGCACCTGTCACTCAGGGGCCCTAACGTTTCCATCAAGATCCGGTTCAACGCTGAGCGGCGGCTGCGCTGCCTGAATTCCAACGGAGTTTCCCCATGGCCAACACCGACGTCGTCATCGTTTCCGCCGCCCGCACCCCGATCGGCGCGTTCAGCGGCGCGCTCTCGACCCTGCCGGCGCACGAGCTGGGCAAGATCGCCATCGTCGAAGCGCTGAAGCGCGCCAAGGTCGAGGCCGGCGAGGTGAGCGAAGTGGTGCTGGGCCATGTGCTGACGGCTGGCGCCGGACAGAATACCGCGCGCCAGGCGGCGGTCGCCGCCGGCATCCCGACCGACAAGACCGCCTATGTCATCAACCAGGTCTGCGGCTCCGGCCTGCGCACCGTCGCGCTCGGCTACCAGGCCATCCGCAACGGCGATTCCGACATCGTGGTGGCGGGCGGGCAGGAGAGCATGAGCCTCGCGCCGCACTGCATGCACCTGCGCAGCGGCACCAAGATGGGCGACACGCAGATGATCGACACCATGATCCGCGACGGATTGTGGGACGCCTTCAACGGCTACCACATGGGCATCACCGCGGAGAACGTGGCCGAGAAGTGGCAGATCACCCGCGAGGCGCAGGACAAATTCGCCACCGCCTCGCAGAACAAGGCCGAGGCCGCGCAGAAGGCCGGCAAGTTCAAGGACGAGATCGTCCCCGTCACCATCAGCGGCCGCAAGGGCGACGTCATCGTGGCCGACGACGAATACATCAAGGCCGGCACCAATATCGAAATCCTCGCCAAGCTGCGCCCGGCTTTCAAGAAGGACGGTACCGTGACGGCTGGCAACGCCTCCGGCCTCAACGACGGCGCCGCGGCATTGATCCTGATGAGCGCCGAGAACGCCGCCAGGCGCGGCCTGAAGCCGCTCGCCCGCATCGCCTCCTGGGCGACCGCCGGCGTCGACCCGGCGATCATGGGCTCCGGCCCGATCCCGGCCAGCCGCAAGGCGCTGGAGAAGGCCGGCTGGAAGGCCGAGGACCTCGACCTGATCGAGGCCAACGAGGCGTTCGCGGCCCAGGCCTGTGCCGTCAACAAGGACCTCGGCTGGGATGTCTCCAAGGTCAACGTGAATGGTGGCGCGATCGCCCTCGGCCATCCGATCGGCGCGTCGGGCGCCCGCGTGTTGGTGACGCTGCTGCACGAGATGCAGAAGCGGAATGCGAAGAAAGGTTTGGCGACTTTGTGCATCGGCGGCGGCATGGGCATCGCCCTCACCGTCGAGCGCTAATACAACGAACATAGAATCCAGGGAGGATAAGATGGCGCGCGTTGCAGTGGTGACCGGCGGAACCCGCGGCATCGGGGAAGCGATCTCGGTCGGCTTGAAGAAGCACGGCTACAAGGTCGCCGCCGCCTATGCCGGCAACGACGCGGCGGCCGAGGCCTTCGCGCAGAAATACGGCATCCCGGTCTACAAGTTCGATGTCGGCGACTTCAAGCAGTGCCAGGACGCGATCAAGAAGATCACTGCCGAATTGGGCCCGGTCGACATCGTGGTCAACAATGCCGGCATCACCCGCGACGGCACCCTGCACAAGATGACGCCCGAGATGTGGAGCCAGGTGATGGCGACCAATCTCGGCTCCTGCTTCAACATGTCCCGCTGCGTGATCGACAGCATGCGCGAGCGCGGCTTCGGCCGCATCGTCAACATCGGCTCGATCAACGGCCAGGCCGGCCAGTACGGCCAGGTCAACTACGCCGCGGCCAAGTCGGGCATCCACGGCTTCACCAAGGCGCTGGCGCAGGAAGGCGCGGCCAAGAACATCACCGTCAACGCCATCGCGCCGGGCTACATCGACACCGACATGGTGCGCGCGGTCCCGCCGCAGGTGTTGGAAAAGATCGTCGCCAGGATCCCGGTCGGCCGCCTCGGCCGCGCTGAGGAGATCGCGCGCGGCGTCCTCTTCCTGGTGGCGGACGATGCGGGGTTCATCACCGGCTCCACGCTGTCGATCAATGGCGGCCAGCACATGTATTGAGGATCGAATGGCGCTCTATCCCTTCGTTGAAGAGGCGGCGGCCAGCGCCGAAGTGCGCGCGGTCTACGAAGACATCAAGCAGACGCGCAACGTCGACTGGATCAACAATTTCTGGAAGACAATCGCCAACGACCCGGCGATGCTGAAGCGCACCTGGGAAAGCCTGAAGCAGGTGATGGCCCCGGGCGCGCTCGACGCGCGCACCAAGGAGATGCTGTATCTCGCCGTCTCCATGACCAACGCCTGCGACTACTGCACCGTCTCGCACACCGCCGGCGCGCGCAAGGCCGGCATGACCGACGCCATGCTGCACGAGCTGATCGCCATCGTCGGCATGGCCAACGAGACCAACCGCATCGTCAGCGCCTACCGCGTCGAGCCGGACGCGAAGCTGGTCGAGGCGGCGAAGGGGCCGAAAGGATGACGTCCCGGCCGGAGAATCACTTCAGCTTGTCCAGAGTCATGACGACAATCTGGCCGGTGGATTTTCGTCGGACCTGAAGCTCTGCGGTCTTTGCGTCTGTATCCCGTGCCAGCCAGCGCGCGAGGCCGTCTACGCCGTCGAAATCCGAACGGCCGATCTTGATGATGTCATCACCAAGCTCGAGATGTGGCGTGCCGTCCTGGTACACCACGGCCGCCACGCGCACCGTGCTCTCGAACTCGATGCCGAGCCAGCCTTGCTTCGGATGGAGTTCGGTCGCGGCGAGTTGCGCCGGCAGCGCGGTCAGCACGATATCCAGCTGGCGCAGCTGCGCATCGCGCAGGAAGGTGATGCTGTGACTTTCTCCGGGCCTCGTCCTCGTCAGCAGGCTGCGCGCGTGCCAGGCGCTCTGCAGGCTGATGTCGTCGATCAGCAGGATCTCATCGCCGCGGCGCAGCCCGGCCTTGTCCGCCGGCGAACCCTTCGCCACTGCGGTCGCGTGCGATTCGGGGCGCGCGACGATGCCAAGCTCGCGAAAATAGAAGGCACGCCAATAGGCAACTGCGGTGAGATCCAGGCGCTCGATCCGCAGGCGGAGGCGTTCCTGCTGCTCGGCCAGCCCGCGCAGCGCGAGCTCGAAACTCGCGTCGGGCGGCAGCAGGCGGTTGGATGGCTGGAAGGGCGGAAAGGAATGGGTGGCGGTTCTTGGCTGCTGGAACGGAATGATCTCTCCGTCCTTGTCGGCGGGAATTTGAATGGTGGTGTCTTCACCCGGCAGACATTTGAGATGGAACGCGAAGCGTGCCAGCACGTCTCCGGCCTGGCACTCCGAGAATTGCAGCATTGTCTCGCCGCGGCGCCAGAAGTCGCCCGTTGCGGGGACGCAGTAGCTTGAAGCGGTGGGAGCAAAAATCGCGCGGCTGATGCCGGGATCGTAGACCTGCATGCCTCGTTCGCCGCCGGCAGTGGTGATCGCGACCCCGACATTGAGCTGAAAGATCGTGTCGACCGTGGCGCAATCACTCGGCTGGATCGTTCGCCAGCCGCCCATCACCCAGCCGCCCTTGGGATGATCACCGATGGTGACGATCGAAAGCGCGGTATTGCCACTGTTGCAAAACTCGATCGTGCTCTTCGCCTCAGCCGCGCGGCCAAGCACAAGCAGCGCCACCACCATGGACGCTCGCGCCGACACTGCAAAGCAGACGTGGTTCATCGGCGCCCTCCCGCGCCGTGTCCGCGTGAATTGTAGACCTCCCGCGCCAGACGGCAAACGAGGCAGAAGATTTTCTTTTCCGACCCCTGTCGGGGCCGGGCATACTCGTTCGTCCTTTGGCCAGCGAGGTTGCCCATGCTGTATGCCGTGCTCTGCTACAACTCTGAAGACTCAGTGTTTTCCTGGTCCAAACAGGAAGAGGAGGCGGTCATAAGCAAGCTCGTCGCCGCCCAGGAGAAGATGGCCAGGGCCGGCAAGCTCGGCCCGGTCGCCCGCCTGATGCCGACCACCGCCGCCACCACCCTGCGCAAGGACCGCGAGCCGGCGGTGGTGATCGACGGCCCGTTCGCCGAGACCAAGGAGCAGCTGCTCGGCTTCTACGTGGTCGATTGCGAGAATCTCGAGGAGGCACTCGACTTCGCTAGGGAGCTGGGTAAGGCCAACCCCGGTGGCTCCTATGAGATCCGGCCGCTGCTGCAATTCCGCCCGGGCACGCTTGCATCATGAATGACCCCGCCTGGATCGATGCCGCCCTGACGTCGGCGCGTCCCCGGGCGGTCAGCGCGTTGTTGCGCTATTTCCGCAACCTCGACAGCGCGGAGGAGGCGTTCCAGAACGCCTGCCTGAAGGCGCTCGACGCCTGGCCGCGCAACGGTCCGCCGCGCGACCCCGCCGCCTGGCTGATCATGGTGGGCCGCAACATCGGGATCGACGCCGCGCGCCGGCAGGCCAAGAGCAAACCGCTGCCGGACGATGATTCGCTGTCGGACCTCGGAGATGCCGAGACCGCGATCGCCGAGCGGCTGGATGACTCGCACTATCGCGACGACATCTTGCGCCTGCTGTTCATCTGCTGCCATCCGGAGCTGCCGTCGACGCAACAGATCGCGCTCGCCCTGCGCGTCGTGTCCGGCCTGACGGTGCCGCAGATCGCGCGCGCCTTCCTGGTCAGCGAAAGCGCGATGGAGCAGCGCATCACCCGCGCCAAGGCGCGCATCGCCAAGGCCGACGTGCCGTTCGAGACGCCCGGCGCGCCGGAGCGGTCGGAGCGGCTGGGCGCGGTCGCCGGCATGGTCTATCTCGTGTTCAACGAGGGCTATTCGGCGACCGGCGGCGAGCTGCCGCTGCGCGCGCCCTTGTGCGAGGAAGCGATCCGCCTTGCCCGCCTGCTGCTGCGGCTGTTCCCGAGCGAGCCGGAGATCATGGGCCTGCTGGCGTTGATGCTGCTGCAGCATGCGCGCGCCGCGGCGCGGTTCGACGAGAACGATTGCATCATCCTGCTCGAGGATCAGGACCGCACCAAGTGGGACCGGGAGATGATCGCCGAGGGCCTGGCGCTGATCGACAAGGCGATGCGCCACCGCCGGCCCGGCGCATACCTGGTGCAGGCGGCGATCGCCGCGCTGCACGCGCGCGCGGCGCGGCCGGAGGAGACAGACTGGCCGCAGATCGATCTGCTCTATGCCACCCTGGAGCGGCTGACGCCTTCGCCGGTGGTCACGCTCAACCGTGCGGTTGCCGTCTCGAAGGCGCAGGGGCCGGAGGCGGCGCTGGCCATGATCGAGCCGTTGGCCAAGGACCTGTCCGGCTACTTCTATTTCTTCGGCGTGAAGGGCGCGATGCTGCAGAAGCTGGGCCGCAACGACGAGGCGCGCATCGCCTTCGACCGCGCCATCGCCCTTGCCAACAACGCGGCGGAGGCGGCCCATATCCGCCTGCAGCTCGACCGCTTGCAGCAGGAAAACGCGCCGGCCGCGAAAAAAATTTGAAGGGCCTGTCGGCGCCTCTTCTCTCCGTTCGTCCTAGGGACAGAGAGCTGAAAAACGAGGAGCTGACCCATGTGCAACGCCACCCCGAACCCCGGCTATGAGCTGGTCCTGACCCGCCTGATCGACGCGCCGAAGGAAAAACTGTTCCGCTGCTGGACCGAACCCAAGCTGATGAAGCAGTGGTTCGCGCCGCTGCCCTGGACCGTCACCCATGCCGAGATGGATCTGCGCCCTGGCGGCACCAGCCTCATCGTCATGCGCAGCCCCGAAGGCCAGGAATACCCCAATCCCGGCGTCGTGCTGGAGGTGGTGAAGAACGAGAAGGTGGTGTTCACCGACGCCTACACCAAGGCCTGGGAACCGTCAGGCAAGCCATTCATGACTGCGATCGTCACCTTCGAGGACGAGGGCGGCAAGACCCGCTACACCGCACGCGCCCTGCACTGGACCGCGGAAGACAAGAAGACCCACGAGGAGATGGGCTTCCATGTCGGCTGGGGTATCTGCGCCGACCAGCTCGCCGCCTTGGCGAAGACGATCTGATTCCCCCGTGCGACGCCACGGCGGCCCGCTCTGTTCTCATGGAGTGGGCCGCCGGCCCCACCCCGATCATGAGAGGAGATGAGCGATGACCCGCAGTGGATCAAACGAAACCGAGATTCGCAATCTGATCACCGATCTGTCGGAGGCGTTGCACGACAAGGACGCCAAGCGCGTGCTGTCGCACTACGCGCCGGGCAGTGTGGTCTTCGACCTCGCGCCGCCGCTGCAGCATGCGGGAGCGGGAGAATCCAGCGAGAAAGGCCTCGACGACTGGTTCGCGACTTGGCAAGGCCCGATCGGCCATGAGACTCGCGATGTCAGCATCACCACCGACGGACAGATCGCCTACTGCCACGGCTTTATCCACATCAGCGGCACCAAGGTCGGCGGCGAGCGCAACGAAGTGTGGGCGCGGCAGACGACCTGTCTGAAGAAGATCGACGGCGCCTGGAAGATCACCCACGACCACACGTCGGTGCCATTCTACATGGACGGCAGCCTCAAGGCCGCCGTCGATTTGAAACCATAGCCACAAAGCCCGGCGGCGCGAGCATGCGTTCCGTGGGCATGGACCGGAGGGAAATACCCATGGATACCACCGTCTCGACCTCGAAGGGTGCACGCTGGACCGGCTACGCGATGAGCGGCCTGGTCATCCTGTTCCTGCTGTTCGACGGCGGCATCAAGCTGGTGCCGCTGGAGATCGTGACGCAGACATCAGGCGAGATCGGATTGCCGACCGACGCATCGTTTGCGCGGCTGCTCGGCATCCTGACGCTGATCGGCGTCGTGCTCTATGCCATCCCGCGGACCTCGGTGCTGGGCGCCATCCTGCTGACCGGCTACATGGGTGGCGCGATCGCGACCCATCTGCGCATCGGCAGCCCGCTGTTCAGCCATACCTTGTTCGGCGTCTACCTGGGTGTCCTGATCTGGGGTGGGCTCTATCTGCGCGATTCACGGCTGCGCGCCCTCATTCCGTTCCGCCGGTAAATCGCGGGATCGCGGCTTAGATCCTGAATTCGCTCGCTTATCAGGTCGGAAAGCGCCTCCGGGCCCAAGACTAAATTCACTGATTTCGCAGTGCTTTAAGTCAAATTTAACCGAACCTGACAACAGTGGCAGGCGAAGGAGATCAGGATGGCCAAGGCGCCGGAGGAGAAGGAGCCAGCAGCGGGCGAAGCAATCGCGGTCGTAGCCAGCGACCTCGACGAGAAGACCCATGCCGAAATGCTGATGATGTATTCCGAGTGCGCCAACTCCGTGCGTTTCGCGAAATCGCAGCAATGGACCACCACCGGCGGCGCGCTCGCGATCTTCGTGGCCCTCGGCATCCTCGGTGAACTCGGCCCGCACTACGGCTTCCTCACCACCGCCATCGTCATCATTTCCATGGTCGTCAGCGGCGCGACCATCTATTCGCTGGCGATTTTCCAGTTCTGGCAGCAAGCCGAGCGCGGCAAGCTCAACATGATCGCCGAGCGCTTCTCCAACGTGCTGCGCGACGTGCGCGCCTACCTGCCGCCGCGCGAAGCCAATATCCACCGCTACATCCTGCTGCTCTTCATGCTGGCGACCATCCTAACCGCCAATTGGCTGCTGATTCTGTATCTCAAGCCCTACATCCATTTCGGCGGGCAATCCGGTTGACTTGACAGGCCGGGCGACGGCGTGCGACCCACGCCGCCGCCATGTCTGTGCCGACGCATCCCGAACGCCTGCGCGCCACGCTGATCGGCTTCATCGCCATCCTGCTGTGGGCGACGCTTGCGCTGTTCACCACCGCGACCGGCGCGGTGCCGCCGTTCCAGCTGCTGTCGCTCACCTTCGGCATCGCGTTCGCCCTGTCGCTGCTGCGCTGGGCCTGGCTGATCCGGCGCGACGCCGAGGCATTCCGGCGCATCTTCCGCCAGCGACTCGCCGTCTGGCTGCTCGGTATCGCCGGGCTGTTCGGCTATCACGCGCTCTATTTCACCGCGCTCGATCACGCGCCGCCGGTGGAGGCGAGCCTCATCTGCTTCCTGTGGCCGCTGCTGATCGTGCTGCTGTCGGCCGCGCTGCCGGGCGAGCGGCTGCATTGGACGCACTTGCTGGGCGGCATGCTCGGCCTCGGCGGCGCCGCGCTGCTGGTGCTGCAGAAGGCCGATGGCGCGGTCGCGTTCGAGGCGCAATACATCGTCGGCTACCTGGCGGCGCTGGGCTGCGCCGTCACCTGGTCGATCTATTCGGTGATGAGCCGCCGCTTCGGCCACGCGCCGACCGACCTGGTCGGCGCCTTCTGCGGCGCCACCGCTGTGCTCGGCGTCGTTGCGCACCCGCTGGTGGGCGAGCCGACGGTGTGGCCCGCCGACGCATGGGAATGGACCGCGATCGTGGCGCTCGGCCTGGGCCCGGTGGGCGTCGCCTTCTTCGTGTGGGACTATGGCGTCAAGCACGGCGACATCAAGGCGCTCGGCGCCTGCTCCTACGCCTCGCCGCTGCTCTCGACCGTGCTGCTGATCCTGGCGGGAAAGGCGGAGGCGACGATGACCGTCATCATCGCCTGCCTGCTGATCATCGCTGGCGCCGTGATCGCCTCGCGCGATCTGTGGAGCCGGCGCTCATCACCACGGCCAGAGCACACCAACGCCGCCTTGCAGTGAAAAGCTGGCATGATACCCTGCAGGGTATGGGCAAGGGGCCGATGAAACCATGAAGCTCATGACAAGATGGTGGGCCGTTGTGTTGGCGCGCGTCGTCGCGATTGCACCTGCAGTCCTCGCTACACCGGTCGGCGCTCATGCGTGCAGTTGTTTTGAATATGATCCGGCTCTGGTTTTGTCGATTTCAGAAATCGTCGTTGATGGTGTGGTCACAGAAAGCAATGCCGTCGCGGGGGATTTCGAGGATCCGACCCCGAGGACGGCAAAAATGCGCATAGAGAATGTCTGGAAAGGCGATGTCGAGCAGGTCGTCACCCTGCATTTTGACCAGAATTCCGCTTCTTGCGGCGCGGCTCCCCCGCTTGGCCAACGGATACGGATCGGTTCGTTTGCCGGAAGCTCAACCGATGTTTATTACTTCGCATGCGGCAGATATCCAATCGATGACCCAAGGCTTGACCGCATTCTGGCGGACTATAAGCAGCGAACGGAGGAGGTTGAGCGTCGCACCGGGGCGGCTGGCCGGTCCGGTCAACTGGAGTTCGCGCGATACCTCAGAACCAACGGCGAATTCTACCGCGCATTGACGGTGTATCGCGCCTTGAAAGAGGCGAACTCCAGCGATCTGGAAGCAATACTGGGAGAGGCCGTGCTTCAGACCCACGTCGAGGGAGAAGAGGAAGCGAAGAAGACACTCCAGTACGCGCGCCAAGTTGCGACACCCACCGATGAGGCTCGCGGCAAGATCGCTCGGGCCGAGTTCGAGGCGCTAGGCAACTTCGATCCCACCTGGAAGGACTGGTCCAATCTCGAAAACATCGATCATTGCAATGCGAAATGGCAGAATTTTGATGGCGCATCTTTCGATGGCGCGGTTCTCAAGGATTGCCGGTTTGTCGGCTCGTCCCTGAGAGGAGCCTCGTTCAAAGGTGCCGATCTGGCCGAAACCGATCTCAGCGGCACGGATCTCACCGGCGCACAGTTCGATTGCCGCACGAGGTTCGAGGCTGGATTTCGGCCCGCGGCATCCGGCATGCTGAACCTCGGCGGCGACTGCAACTAGACTCGACGGATCGCGCTCCTAGTCGTGCGGCAGCGTCTTCTTGAACGAGGCGCGCTCGCAGAAGGTCCTGTGCCAGGCGGCGAGCTTGGGATGCGCCGGCCGCCAGTCCTCCGCCTTGAAGCGGAAGTCGAGATACTCGAGCAGGATCGACACCGTCATCGTGCCGATATCCAGCTGCGGCCCGAGGTGATCGGCTTCCAGCGCCGCCAGGCCTTGCGTCACCTTCAGCTTCTGGCGCTTGTCCCAGTCGGCTGAGCGCAGATTCTCCGGCTTGCGGCTTTCCATCATGCGCAGGATGGCGGCATCGATCATGCCGTCGGCCAGCGCCTGCCGGCGCAGCGCGGTCCAGCGCCCGGGGCCGGCCGGCGGAAAGAATTTTCCACCCGATTGCGCATCGAGATATTCGCAGATGACTCGTGAATCGTAGAGCTTGGAGCCGTCGTCCAGCGCCAGCGCCGGCACCTTGTTGAGCGGGTTGTCCTTGCCATGGTCGCTGTTAGGATCGGCGGTGTTGGTCTTCACCAGCTCGATCTTGTCGATCTGGCCGGTTTCGAGCGCCAGCACGTGCACCTTGCGCACGAACGGCGACGTGGTGGAGTAGCGGAGTTTCATCGGATCGGCTCCTGATCGCGAGAGAGTGCAGCTAGAACTTGTCCTTGGCGGCGCGGATCGCTCCGAACGCGGTGGCGGGGTCATTCTTGGGCCCGCCGAATTTCTCCAACAGGCGCGGCTGGTCGCAGCGCAGGAAGGGATTACAGAACTTCTCGATCCCGAGATTGGACGGGATGGTCTTGTCGCCCTGCGCGCGCGCATGCTTGACCGCCTCGGCGAACTCGACCAGGTCGCGATTCTCCGGCTCCACCGTCAACGCGAAGCGGCAGTTGCTCTCGGTATATTCGTGGCCGCAATAGATCCAGGTGTCGTCGGGCAGCGCGCGCAGCTTGCTGAGCGAGGACCACATCTGCTGCGCCGTGCCTTCGAAGGTGCGCCCGCAGCCGATCGAGAACAGGGTGTCGCCGCAGAACACCGCCTTGCTGTCCGCGAAGTAGAACGCGATGTGCCCACGGGTATGTCCGGGGATGAACAGCACGTCCGCTTCGTGGCCGGCGAAGTTGAAGCCGCTCGCCTCGTCCACCGCCTGGTCGATGCCGGGAATGCGCTCGCGGTCATAGGCCGGGCCGACCACAATGGCGCCGGTCGCCTCCTTGATGCCGAGGTTGCCGTCGGTGTGGTCCCAATGATGGTGGGTGTTGAGGATGTGGCTGATGCGCCAGCCGCGCTCCTTGGCGGCGGCCTCCATGGGCGGCGCGACCGACGGGTCGACCGCGGCGGTCTTGCCGGTCGCGGCATCGTGCACCAGATAGCCGTAATTGTCCTTCAGCAGCGGAATGACCGCGATATCGAGCTCTTTGGCCGGCATGCTGGCTCCCAGATTTACCGGCCCACGATAGCAGGCGATATGGCATAATCAACGCGCCTTAAGGGATATTGCGGTGTATGTGGCAGGACGTCGGCGACCTCAAGCATTTCTATGACCGGGAGATCGGCCATACCGCCCGCCACCTGCTGCGCCTGCGCATCCGCAGCCTGTGGCCGGACCTGACCGGCCAGCGCCTGCTCGGCATCGGCTACGCGACGCCCTACCTGCGCCAGTTCCTGGGCGAGGCGGAGCGGATCGGCGCCGTCATGCCGGCTGCGCAAGGCGTCATGCCCTGGCCGCGCGACGGCGCCGGGATGACGGTGTTGTCCGACGAAACCGAGCTGCCGTTCCCGGACAACTCGATCGATCGCGTGCTGCTGGTCCATGCGCTGGAATCGAGCGAGCATCCCGGCGACATGCTGAAGGAATGCTGGCGTGTGATGGCGGCCGGCGGCCGGCTGATGGTGGTGGTGCCGAACCGGCGCAGCTACTGGTCGCATCTCGAGCGCACGCCGTTCGGCCACGGCCAGCCCTTCACCCAGATGCAGGCGACCCGCCTGCTGCGCCTCAACGGCTTCACGCCGCTGCAGTCGGAGCGCGCGCTGCTGTTCATGCCGTTCACGTGGCGCGCCTGGCTCAAGGCCGCGCCGGGCTGGGAGCGCATCGGCCGCCGCTGGTTCAGCACCTTCGCCGGCGTCATCGTGATCGAGGCGATGAAGCAACTCTACGGCGCGCAGCCCACCAAGGCCGTGAAGCGGCGCGTGAAGTTCACCGCGCCGCTCGGGATGCCCGCGCCGGCGACACGGACAGCCTGGCTGCGAACAGAGTAAACGGGGCTCGAGCCCACAGGATTTTCCTCGGATTCCACTCCTGGCGCGAATTGGCCCCTTTGCTTTTGGGCCCTCCCCGGACTATCACTGAGCGCCCTTTTTAACCCCGGACTTTGCGAGATGACCGGCCCTGACAAGCAGCTTGCGGCCTTGCGCGCCGAGATCGACGCGGTCGACAGCCAGCTGCACGACCTGTTGATGCGGCGCACCGACCTGGCGGTCCAGGTGGGGGTGGTCAAGGCGCGCGTCCAGCCGCTGGGCGGCACGCCGGCCGACGGCTCCAAGTTCATCCGCCCGGCCCGCGAGGCGCTGATCCTGCGCCGGCTGGTGGCGCGCCACCAGGGCAAGCTGCCCAAGGCGGTGATCGTGCGAATGTGGCGGGAGATGATCTCTGCCCTGCTGCAAGTCGAGGGGCCGTTTGTCGTGGCGGTGCACTCGCCCAAGGGCGACACCGCTTTGTGGGACCTGGCGCGCGACCATTACGGCAGCCGGGTCAGGATCACCCCGCTGTCCGCCGGCAGCGACGTGCTGAAGGCGGTGGCGCGCGGCAAGGCGACGGTCGGTATCCTCCCGATGCCCAAGTCCGGCGAGCGCAGCCCATGGTGGTCGCAGCTGATGGCCAAGGGCGACGGCGGGACGCATGTCATGGGCCGCCTGCCGTTCGGCGACATCGGCAACGTACGCGATCCGAAGGCCGAGGCGATGGTGATCGGCCGCGCGCCCAACGAGCCGACCGGCGACGATCGCAGCTGGGTCGCGCTCAGCCTCAAGGCGCCGCGCACCCGCCGCGCCGTCCTCGCCGCCGCCAGGGCGTTGCAGCCGGATGCCAGACTCTGCCTCGACCGCACCGGCAAAGGGCGCGACTGGCTGCTGGACATAGCGGGCTTTGCAAGCGAGATCGATGGCGAGGCATTGAGCCAGGCGTTGGGCGCCGAGGTTCGGCTGCTCGGCAGCTATGCGGCGCCGCTGCCGGCGGCAGCGCTCGCCAACGATTCGAGTCACTGAGGAGTCTCAAGGTTGAACGACATGTCGCTCAAGGTGCGTCCCGGGATCTTGGATATCGCCGCCTATGTGCCGGGCGATCATTCGCTGCCGGGCGAGGGGCCGGTCTACCGCATGGCCTCCAACGAGAGCGCCCTGGGCCCGAGCCCCAAGGCGATCGAGGCCTATCGCGCGCTGGCGGGCGAGCTGCATCGCTATCCCGACGGTGCCTCGAAGGCGCTGCGCGCCGCGCTCGGCCGCACCTATGGCATCGAGCCCGACCAGATCGTGTGCGGTGCCGGCTCCGACGACGTGCTGCAGCTGCTGGTGCGCGCCTACGCCGGGCCGGGCGACGAGGTGCTCTACACCCAGCACGGATTCCTAGTGTACCCGATCGCCGCCAAGGCGGTGGGCGCGACGCCGGTTGCCGCGCCGGAGACCGACCTGCGCACCGATGTCGACGCGCTGCTGAAGGCGGTGACACCGCGGACGCGCATCTGCTTCGTCGCCAACCCGAACAACCCGACCGGCAGCTACGTCTCGAGTGCCGAGCTCAAGCGCCTGCGCGCCGGCCTGCCCGGCAACGTGCTGCTGGTGGTCGATGCCGCGTACGCAGAGTATGTCGATCTGCCCGACTACGAATCCGGCCTCGACATGGTGAAGGCGCACGACAACGTCGTGATGACCCGCACCTTTTCCAAGATCTTCGGCCTGGCCGCGTTGCGCCTGGGCTGGGCCTATTGCCCGCCGGCCGTCGCCGACGTTCTGAATCGCATCCGCGGGCCGTTCAACGTGCCGGCGCCGGCGCAGGCCGCTGGCGTCACGGCGCTCGCCGACCGCGAGCACTTGGCCAAGGCCAAGGCGCACAACGACCGCTGGCTGCCCTGGTTCGCCCAGCGCATGCGCGCGCTCGGGCTGCATCCCTATCCCAGCGTCGCCAACTTCGTGCTGGTAAAGTTCCCGAGCGATCCGAAGCTGAATGCCGAGGCGGCGCTGAAATTCCTCAACGACCGCCGCATCCTGCCGCGCCGGGTCGCGGCCTACGGCTTGCCGGATTGCCTGCGCGTCACCATCGCCGAGGAAGCAGCGGTGAAGGCGTGCGCCGACGCGCTCGAAGCCTTCGTGAAGGGAGCAGCGACGCAATGAGCAAGCCGCTGTTCGACAAGATTGCGATCATCGGCATCGGCCTGATCGGCTCGTCGATCGCCCGCGCCGCGCGCAAGCACACGCTGGCGAAGCACATCGCCATCGCCGATGCGTCGGACGAGGCTCGCACGATCGCGGCCGATCTGAAGCTCGGCGAGTCCGTTCATGCCGACCCGGGCGAAGCTGCAAAGGATGCCGACCTCACCCTGGTCTGCGTGCCGATCGGCGCCTATGCCGAAGTGGGCCAGGCGATTGCGCCGCACCTGAAGGCCGGCAGCATCCTCTCCGACGTCGGCTCGGTGAAGCAGGCGGTGCTGCGCGATTTGGGGCCGCTGGTGCCGGACCATGTGCACTTCATTCCCGGCCACCCGGTCGCCGGCACCGAGCATTCCGGTCCGGCCGCCGGCTTCGCTGAATTGTTCGCTGGCCGCTGGACCATCCTGACCCCGCTGCCCGGCTGGGACGAGGCGGCCGCCGCCAAGCTGGCGCAGTTCTGGACCAGGATGGGCGCGCTGGTCGAGACGATGGAGCCGATGCACCACGACCAGGTGCTGGCCATCACCTCGCACCTGCCGCACCTCATCGCCTACACCATCGTCGGCACCGCGACCGGGCTCGAGGAGCATACCCAGCGCGAAGTCATCAAGTTCTCCGCCTCGGGCTTCCGCGACTTCACCCGCATCGCGGCCTCGAATCCGATCATGTGGCGCGACATCTTTCTCAACAACCGCGAGGCGGTGCTCGAGATGCTGGGCCGCTTCAGCGAGGACCTGACCGCCCTGCAGCGCGCCATCCGCTGGGGCGAGGGCGAGAAGCTTGAAGACTGGTTCACCCGCACCCGCGCCGTCCGCCGCTCGATCATCGATGCAAAACAGGCATAGCTTTGGGCAAGCTTAGACACTGCGAGACCATGGCCGAGGTGCGCGAAGAGATCGATGCGCTCGACCGCGGCATCGTCGGGCTATTGGCGGAGCGCCTCCACTACATCGAAGAAGCCGCGCGCATCAAGCGAAGCCGCGACCAGGTGCGCGACGAGGCACGGATCGCGGATGTGTTGAGGAAAGTGGAGGCGGAAGCGCGCCAAATCGGCGCGAATGCCAGCGTGCTGGTGGAGACTTATCGCACGTTGATCGAAGCTTCCATCGCCTACGAGCTGGAACAGTTCGACCGGCAGCTGAGCCGCTAGGCCCTTCTTTTCTCGGTTCGACGGCGGCCAAACTGTTGATGACTGATTCCGTCGCGGCGCCGTGACAGGATGAACCCCCCGATCCTGCGAGGAACCCCGTGTCCGACGGCATGTCTCGAAATTCCAACCTCCCTTTGGAGCTTGCGCTGCTGGGAGTTTTGGCGACCCTGTGGGGCGCCTCCTACACCTTCATCCGGATCGGCGTCGAGACCATTCCCCCGGTCACTTTCATCGCGGCGCGCACCTTGATCGCCGGCTCGCTGCTGCTCCTGGTCATGCGCCTGCGCGGCATCGCGCTGCCAAGGGATCGCGCTCTATGGCGGAGCTTCCTGGTCCAGGCCTGCCTCAACAGCGTGGTGCCGTTCACCCTGATCGCCTGGGGCGAGAAGACGGTCGATGCCGGCCTTGCCACCATTCTCAACTCGACCTCGCCGATCTTCACCTTCCTGCTCGCCGTCCTGCTGGTGCGGCACGAGGCAGCGACCGCGCGCAAGCTATTCGGGGTGGCGGCGGGCATGACGGGCATCTGCCTGATCGTGGGGCTGGAGGCGCTCGGCGGCGTCGGCGACGCGCTGGTCGCGCAGCTCGCCATCGTCGCCGCGACCATCTGCTATGCCGGCGCGGCGATCTTCGGGCGGCGCTTCAAGGGGCTCGATCCGAGTGTCCCTGCGGCCGGCTCCATGCTGTGCGGAACCGCGATCCTCATTCCCGCCAGCCTGGTGGTCGATCGGCCATGGCAGCTGGCGCCCTCGACCGACTCCGTGCTGGCGCTGCTCGCGTTGTCGGTGTTCTCCACGGCGCTCGCCTTCACCATCTATTTCCGGCTGCTCCATACGCTGGGCTCCGTGAGCACCACCTCGCAGGCCTATCTGCGCGTGCCGATCGGCGTTGCCATCGGCGTCATCTTCCTGGGCGAGACATTGACCTCCACCGCCTGGCTTGGGCTTGCCTGCGTCGTCCTCGGCGTCGCCGCCATGACCATTCCCGCACGTAAGCCGGCGCTCCAAAGCGTGTCACATCGATAGGCCTCCGCTCGTCCTCCGTCTGCGGAACAAGAGGAGGAAGCACCATGCTACAAGCGGTATCCCGGCCGGACGCGCTGACTCTCATCAACCCCGAGGGACTCTACGATCCGGCGCCCAACGGCTACTCGCACATCGCCAGCGTCGCGACCGGAACGCGCCTCATCTTCATTGTGGGCCAGGGCGGAGAGACCGAGGATGGCGCGCTGGCGCCGGATTTCCGGCTAAAGGTGCGGCAGGCCCTGAGCAATCTCGGCGTTGCCGTCACGGCCGCTGGCGCGCGTCTGTCGGACATTGCCAAGCTTACCGTGCTGATCGTCGATCACAGCGAGCAGCGTCTGCGTGTTTTCGGCGAGGAACTGGCCGCGGCGTTGGGTGCCGGGCCGAAGCCCGTCTGCACTTTGATCCCGGTGCCGCGCCTGGCGCTCGACGGCATGCTGTTCGAGGTCGAAGCGGTCGCCGTGCTGCCGGCGTGAAGGGAGGAACGAGGAACATCGTCCGCCTCCATCTGTTGATGGCGCAGGATGGAGGCGCCGCGATGTTGCCAATTCTACAGGTGATCACTCTGGTGCTGGTGGCGGTCGGTGTCAGCCTGACGCTGGCGCATGCGCTGGAGCTGCCGGGCAAGATGCGGCTCGGCAAGGAGAACTATGTCGCGGTACAATCCATCTACTATCCCGGCTTCACCATCGGCGCCTTGTTCGGCGAGTTCGGCGCGATCATCGTCACCTTGCTGCTGCTGATCGCGACGCCGGCCGACACGCCCGCCCATCTGCTGACCTTCATCGCCCTGATCGCGCTGCTGCTCATGCACGCGCTCTACTGGACCCTGACCCATGCGGTGAACAGATTCTGGGTCGCGGACCAGAAGCTGGGCAAGGCCGGCACTGCCTTTTTCACTCCCTCAGGCGAGCGGATCGGAGAGGACTGGACACGCCTGCGCCATCGCTGGGAATACTCGCACGTCGCCCGCGCCTGCTGCGCGATGGTCGCCTTTGTCGCACTGGCGACTGCCACCGCGCTCTAGCGCCACCCACACGTTTTCAGTGCCGCGCGCATATGCTCCGGCGGCTCGGCGGTGACCGCGATTGGCGGCTTGTTCTTGCTGAGCGGCAGCACGATGCCGCGTGCATGGAGATGCAACGGCTGTTGGCGCTGCTCGGCCGAGAGCGTGCCATACATTGGCTCACCCAGGATCGGACAGCCCAGCTCCGCGCAATGCACCCGCACCTGATGAGTGCGTCCGGTCTCCGGATTCAGCTCCAGCCAGCTCAAGCCATCGCCGCCGCCCAGCACGCGATAGTCCGTGACGGCTTTCTGGCCCTTGGCGTCGACCACCATGCGCCATCCGCCGTCCTTGCGCGTGGTCTTGAGCAGCGGCGCCTCGATGCGGCCTTCGCTCTGGGGCGGCGCACCCACCACCACCGCCCAATAGGTCTTGTCGACCAGCCCGCCCTGGAACAGCCGCCCCAGCTTGGACAGCGCCTTGCGGTGCCGCCCCAGCACCAGGCAGCCCGAGGTATCGCGGTCCAGCCGGTGGGCGAGGGCAGGCGGCGCCGGCAGGCCGAAGCGCAGGGCATCGAAGCACTGCTCCAGGTTCGGCCCGCCGCCCGGCCCGGCATGGACCGGCAGCCCGGCCGGCTTGTCCAGCACCAGGATCAGGCCGTCGCGATAGAGCAGGCGCGCCTGGGTTTCTTCGGGGGTGAGTGGTGGTTTGGCCATGGTCGCGCCTTCTTACCCGGCCTTTGAGGCACTTTCAAAGAAATGGGAAAAGCCAGCTTCTAGGCTGACAGGGGGATCAGGTTTTATGGTCAAATGGGGGTGCGATGCTGAGCTATCCGCGCGATCTCAAGGGTTACAACGGGAACCCGCCGCCGGCCGACTGGCCGGGCGGCGCGCGGGTCGCCGTCCAGTTCGTGCTGAACTACGAGGAGGGCGGGGAGAACAGCGTCCTGCACGGCGATGCCGGTTCCGAGACCTTCCTGTCCGAGATCATCGGTGCCCAGTCGTACCTCTCGGCGCGCCACATGTCGATGGAATCGATCTACGAATACGGGTCGCGCGCCGGGGTGTGGCGCATCCTCGACCTGTTCAAGTCGCGCGGCGTGCCGCTGACCGTATTCGCCGTGGCAATGGCGGCCGAGCGTCACCCGGGCGTGATCGAGCGCTGCCTCGCCGACGGGCACGAGATCGCCAGCCACGGCTATCGCTGGATCAACTACCATGGCATGCCGGCCGAGGCCGAGCGCGAACACATGGCCAAGGCCATGGAGATCCTGACCCGCATCTGCGGCTCGCGCCCTTTGGGCTGGTACACCGGCCGCACCTCGGAGAATACGCGCCAGCTGGTCGCGGACTACGGCGGCTTCCTCTACGATGCCGACGACTATTCCGACGATCTGCCGTTCTGGAGCAAGCTGGTCGATGGCCCGCACCTGATCGTGCCCTACACGCTCGATGCCAACGACATGCGCTTCGCCGCGCTGCAGGGGTTCAACTCCGGCGACCAGTTCTTCTGCTATCTCAAGGACGCGTTCGACACGCTGTACGAGGAAGGCGCGAAGTCGCCCAAGATGATGTCGGTCGGCCTGCATTGCCGGCTGGTCGGACGGCCGGGGCGCTTCGCCAGCCTGAAGCGCTTTGTCGACTACGTGCTCAAGCATGACAAGGCCTGGGTCTGCCGGCGCATCGACATCGCGCGCCACTGGCACCAGCGCCATCCGTATCAAGCTGCACGGTGACCGCGATGGTCCCATGGAGTGCTGATCTTGAGAAAAGCCCCCT
>DATEOK010000501.1:0-5567 GCA_035274225.1 Dongiaceae bacterium | reverse complement strand
TCGGGCCGGCCGGCGCGGCATTCAGCAGGATCCGTGCGCCGCGTGCCGATGCACGCGCCACCAGCGCCCAGTTCTGCGCCGGCCAGACTTCCATCTGCATCAGCACCACGGTCGCGGGCGTCAGCCACTCATCCGGCACCTGGCGTTCGAGCGCGGTCGCATTGGCGCCGGTCGCCAGCACGATCTGGTTCTGGCCGCTGGAATCGACGCAGATCAGCGCACAGCCGGTCGGATGCTCATCGCGCTCGACCCGCGCGATATCGACGCCGCCGGCGCGCAGTTCCGACAGCGCGACGTCGGCGAAGCTGTCGCGGCCGACCTTGCCGACCATCGCAACCTTGCCGCCGGCGCGCGAGGCCGCCAGCGCCTGGTTCGCGCCCTTGCCGCCCGGCACCATCTGGTAGCCTGGGCCGAGTACGGTCTCGCCCGGCTCCGGCAGGTGCGTGACAGGCACAGTCAGGTCGACATTGAGCGAGCCGAAAACGACGATCACTATTGAATTTCCTCTAGTTCCGCCAGCGCAGCACGAGATCCGCGCATCCCTTTCGGCTTGGCACCGTGCACTCGATGCCGCCGCCCGGCGCAGCATCGCACGGCAACGCCTTGCCATCATAGCTGGCTTCGATCATCCGGTCGATTGAGGCGCCCGGAATGCGTACGCGGCCGCCGCCGGTGGAAAGGCAGGACAAGGCATCCTCGGCGATCGCCACCCGCCACAAGGTTCCCGGCATATCGGTCGCCGCGATCTCGACCCCATCGCGATGCAGCGAGACCCAGCCATCGCCGGCGGCGATCCTGATGTCGTGGCCGCCGATCTGCAGCGGCCCCAGGCTCCACGTCCCGGGCTTGAGCTCGATCTCCCAGCCGGCCCATGGCGTCAGGCGTGAGATGTCGAGGGTCGCGATCAACGGCATCAGCCCGCCCCAGCCGTAGTAGAGATCGGTGTCCGGCTGATCGTCGGCGAGGCCGCTCTCGGCGTTGAAATTCTCTGGGCACTGGCCCTTGCACCAGGCCTGCTCGAACAGCCGGAAGCTGTCGGTGGCCAGCCGTTCCGCCGCCGCGCGCTGGTCGGCCCGGCGCAGGCCGAGATAGGTCAGCAGGTTGAGCGGCGGCCAGATCCGGCCGCGCCAATAGACGTTGTCGTGATAGGCGGGATCGTCGCGCGTCACCGACGGCAAGCACCAGAAGCCGCCGAACTTGCGCGGATCGTCGAGCCAGCGCAGCAAATGCTGGGTCTGCTCCGGCGTCGCGATGCCCGCCAGCAGCGGATAGAAGCTGGTCGGCGCGATCGAGCGCACGAAACGTCCGTTCCACAAGCGGTTGGCGAACACCTTGCGCTCGTCGTCCCACAGACGGTCGCGCACCTTGGCGGCCAGGGCGCCACCGCGCTGCCGCAGGCGCTGAGCAGTGGCATTGTCGCCGCGCTGCTCGGCCCAGTAGCTGAGGATCTCGGCATCCAGCACCAGCAGCGAATTCAAGCCGACGTCGGCCGCCGTCAGCATACCGCTGGCGCGATCGAGATCGGTCTCATCGTGGATGGGCGAATTGTCCATCGAGGACTCGTCGCGCGCGCCGAGCTTGGTCCCGCGGTAGAGGCCGCTACCGACACCTGGTGAGGTGCCCCACCCCATCAGGCCATCGCCGTTGCCGTCGCGTTGATGGAACCACCAATCGTGGTTGGCAAGCAGAGAGTCGTACGCGAGATCGACGATCGAGGGATCGCCGCTATGCGCGGCGATCATCCAGACCGCGAGGCTACCGATCGGTGGCTGCGAGCGGTCGACCCAGCTGTCGCGCCCCGTCATCAGGCACGGCAGGTTGCCAGCCGGCTGCGCCACGCTGATCAGTGCTTCCAGGTTCTCGACCGCGATGTCGCGATCGAACAGCGCCGCCATCCAGGCGTGGTAGAAGATGTCGTCCAGCCACAGCCCGAAGCCGCCGAACTTCTGCGCTACCCAGGCCCGCGACAGCGAGGTGTAGGGACGCTTGTTGATGAAGTCCCACACCGAGTTCCAGCCGACCACGTCGCGCACCGCATCGAGCGCGTGTCCGCCCTGCCCGGTCTGCAGTCTTGGCACGCTCTCCGGCGATGCCGCCAGGGCGCGCCGCGCCTTCGCCGCGGCTTCCTCGCGGGTGGCGCCGAACGCGACGGCCAGCGACAGGCGCGGCATTTCTTCGAAATTGTAGCGCAGGCAGGGAAAGCGGCCCTGCGTGCCGCGCGAGCCAAGGTAGAAATAGCCTTGGCTTTCGAACTCGCCGCGCAGCGCGGCCATGTCGGCGTGGAAGGTCGTGAGCAATGCCGGCGCCTCTTCCGCCAACACCACCGCGCCGTGGCGCGGATGCGTGGCGCTCAGCTCGCCGGCCTTCTCGTCGTAGCGCCACTCGAATGCCGGCTCGTTCGCGTCCGGCTGCCAGCTTAGCGTCCAGCATAGCCAGAAGCGCAGACCCCACTCTCCCAACCTTACCGTGGACCAGCTGAGCCGCAGCACATCGGCTTCCGGCCGGCTGTAGTTGAGATCGAACGCCGTCCCTGCATGTGACAGGCTCAGCGCGATCTGCTCGCCGCGCACCGAGCGCGATCCATAGCGAACCGCGCCGCCTTGCGCCGGAAAATCGGTGAAGGCGTTCTTGCTGGAGGCATACGCAACTGGTGTCAGCGTGAGTCCGCGCGGCAGGTGGCTCATCTGCGCAGGCCATTCGCTGGTCCAGCTGTTCCAACCGCGGCCGGCAGCTTGCAGCTTCGCGAGAATGTCGGTCATTGCCAGGCCGCCAGGATCTGATCCACGCTCGCCACCTCGATCTGCTCGTCGAAGCGGTCATGCAGGATGTCGAGCGCCTTGGCATGGCAGGTGAGCGAGGAGCTGGTCAGCGCATCGCGCGCGAGGATCACGCGCAGGCCGGCTTCCATCGCCTCGATGGCGGTCGCCAGCACACATACGTCGGTCTCGACGCCGGTCAGGATCACGTCGCGCGCGGCCATGGCGGCGGCGCGGATCTCGGCGCTGGCCAGCGCCGAGTAGCCCGGCTTGTCGCCAACGCGCTTGGCCCAGGGCTTCAGCTCATGGATCACGTCGATCTGCACGGCGTCGATCTGATCCAGCGTCACGCTGTGCCAGCGGCGATAGTAGCGCTGCCACATGCCTTCCGCCTGATCTGCGCGCTGGGCCGGAATGAAACGGCTGAAATAGGCGTTGTCCGGCTTGGCTTTCAGCAGGCGCTGGATCGGCGGGACGATGCCGGTCAGAGCTTGGGTGCCCCATTCGGGGTGGGAGCGGAACAGCTCCTGCATGTCGACGACGATATGCAACGCAGTCGAAGGGATCGGGCCGAACAGACGATTCACGGCGTGACCTGTACAAGATGATCGGGGGACCAGGAGAGAACGGCCTCGGCGCCAGGCGCGACGGTCCCTTGTGCGAGATTCTGCTTGAACAGCGTCATCACCTGCTGGCCGACCGCAATACGATAGGTGGTGCTGTTGCCGGAGAACACCACGTCCAACACCTTGCCGCGCACGGCGTTGAGCCCCGCCTGACCATCGGCCGCAAGGGTGATCTTCTCCGGACGCAGCGCCAGCAACACCGTTTGCCCCACCTGCCCGTTCGAAATCCGGCACGACGCCTCGCCCCCAATGTCGAGCGCGATGCGCGCGAGGCTGCTGGCGTCCACCGCCGTGACGCGACCTTGCAGGAAGTTGGCTTCACCCAGGAAGCCGGCGGCAAACCTGGTGACCGGGCGCTCATAGACCGCCATCGGCGCGCCTTCCTGGATGATGCGTCCGGAATCGAAGATCGCGATCCGGTCGGAGAGGGTCAGCGCCTCTTCCTGGTCATGGGTCACGAAGATGGTGGTGATGCCGACCTGGCGCTGGATACGGCGCAGCTCCACTTGCATCTCCTGGCGCAGATGCTTGTCGAGCGCGCCCAGCGGCTCGTCGAGCAGCAGCACCTTCGGCCGCGTGACCAGCGCCCGCGCCAGGGCGACACGCTGCTGCTGGCCGCCCGACAACTGCTTCGGCCTGCGCTGTTCGAGCCCACCGAGGCGCACCATCGCCAGCGCTTCCTTGACGCGCTGCGCCACTTCCTCGCGCGGACGGCCGCGCACTTCCAGGCCAAAGGCTACATTCTCCGCCACCGACATATGCGGGAACAGCGCGTAGTTCTGGAACATCATGCCGATGTTGCGCGCGTGGACGGCGACGCCGCCGACATCCTGCCCGTCGATCAGCACCTGGCCGCGGTCCAGCGTGACGAAGCCGGCGATCGCGCGCAGCAGCGTCGTCTTGCCGCTGCCGCTCGGGCCGAGCAGGCCGAAGAACTCGCCATCGCGGAAGGTCATGGTGACGCCGTCGAGCGCGGCCACCGCGTCGTATTTCTTCACCGCATCGGTGACGGCGACCGTGCTCATCGCTCGCCGCCGAAACGATAGAAACGTGCAGTCAACAGGAGAGCGCCCATGGACACCACGATGATGATGGTCGAAATGGCATTGATCTCCGGCGTGAAGCCCTTGCGGATGGCGCCGTAGATCTCCACCGGCAAGGTGGTGACCCCCGGCGGCGCCAGGAAATAGGAGATGACGAACTGGTCGAACGAGACCGCAAAGGCGAACAGCGCGCCACCGATCACGCCCGGCGCCAGCAGCGGCGCGGTCACGCGCCGGAAGGTCTGCCAGGGCGTCGCGCCCAAGGTCGCCGCCGCCTCCTCCACCGCGCGCGGGAAGGTCGCGAGGCGCGCGCCGACCACCACGATCACGTAGGGCAGCGACAGCGCGACGTGACCGAGCAGGATGGCGAACAGGCCGCGCTTGATATCGATCCAGTAGAAGAACACCAGCATCGCCGTGCCGATCACCAGCCAGGGAACCGCCACCGGCGGGAACAGCAGCAGCTGCAGGACGGTCTTGCCGCGGAATTGGTAGCGCGCGAAGGCGAGCGCCGCCATGGTCCCGAGCGTGGTCGCGATGATCGTGTTCACGATAGCGATGCCGACGCTGTGGATGCCGGCATCGATCAGCTTGGCGTTGCCCGCCAGCGCGCGATACCAGACCAGGTCGAACTGGAACGGCAGCGCATAGAGCGGCGAGGCATTGAAGCTGAGCACAGCCATGACCACGATCGGCACATAGAGGAAGGCCAGCACCAGCCAGAGGTGCGCGGCCAGCAATGTGGGACCGAGCCTCACAGCCCCTCCATGCGCTTGCGCGCCACCGGATAGACCGCGAGGCAGATCAGCAGCACCGCGCCCAGCATCATGAACGACAAGGCGGCGCCAAGCGGCCAGTTGGCGGTCACGGTGAACTGGTCCTCGATGGTCATGCCGAGGGTCGGCGCCTTCACGCCGCCGAGGATGCGCGGCTCCATGAAGGATCCGACCGCCGGCACGAAGATCAGCGCCGAGCCGGCCAGCACGCCCGGCAAGCTCATCGGGAACACCACGCGGCGGAACAGGGCGCCGGAGCGCGCGCCGAGGCTGCGCGCGGCCTCGATCACGGAATCGTCGATCGCCTGCAGCGAGATGTAACAGGTGAGGATCATGTACGGCAGGTACGAGTGGACCAGGCCGATC